>JBAXUS010000062.1:0-31673 GCA_037129555.1 Planctomycetota bacterium | reverse complement strand
CCACCACCGCCACCATTTCCGCCACCGCCGCCACCATTACCTCCGCCTCCGCCATTTCCACCACCGCCGCCACCACCTCCGCCACCTTTACCTCCACCACCGCCCTTGCCTCCGCCTTGGGCGGCTACGGCGTTGCCCACACAAAACACACATGCGGCAACCAGGACTGCGAGTGCTGCGGTTTTCGATTTCATAGCAGTGTTCCCTTTTCCTACATTAACGGTTGGGCCAGAATGGTTCGTTCGCTAATCCTGACGCATTTTACACCACGCAACACGAAATCGTGTCGTGTCGCTCGACATGCTCGACTTCTTGCTAACGTAATGCACTCGTCATGCCATACGCACTCGAAGTACCGCATGCCGTCTACTTTCTTCCCACTAAGTTCCAGTTTCTTGACTAATCACTGGGATGGGAATCAACTGCGTCGGCAAACCGTTCTTGAGTTTGCTCGCAATACTCGACAACACCAAACCCGCGACAACGAGCGCCACCAGCCCGCCAATCATTCCGCCCCACCACAACTGAAGGTATTTCTTCCCAGCACCACTTGCTACGATTGCAATGCTTTTTGAATACGTGAACGTCTGTGCCTTCACTGTCCAAACACCGGAGCTTTGATATTGAGGCGACTTGACGATCATGACGATGTCGAGCACCGCCGTCTTGCCTTCAAGTTGTGGATTCGTTGGGACGAGAAACTCAACGAAGACATCCGACGACTTGTCGCGCTCCGAGGACTTCGATCGAATCGTCCCCGACCCAAAATCAGAATGCGACAGAGTCGTGAACTCGCTGCCCGACAAACCCAACTCAACAGAATTCTTGACCATCACTTTCGACTGGCTGTTCCAATAGCCTTTGATACCCGAAATCGAATCCCCGGAATAAAACTTCACCATCTCTCCCGGCCCGGCGACAGGCGGCGAGCAATGATCATTGTAAGACCAGCCGTTCGCCAAGCGATACAACTCCGCACCACCGAACAGCGGCAACGATGCCAAAAGCAACATGAACGCAACCTTCATCCCCGGCGACACATTTGTTGCAACTGCATCCAAACCAGGATCATAGCCTGGCTCGACCAACACCGTCATTCCCGCTTCAACTTCATTTATCGCCTGCTCTTTATTTCGCGCCAAATTCGAGTTGGGATTGTGAAGTGCCGATCCCATATTCTTTAAGACAATGAGTAACCCAGCCGCAAGCGCCACATACGATAGCACTCGATAGTGAGCGAATCCGAAGCCATACAAAATCCACAGCGCAATGAACAACACAATTGTCATTCCAACCATGCAACCGTGCTGTTCACTGCGCTCCTGTCCAACCATTTCAGGCTGCATTAATCCACAACTCGGACACGCACGCAGATCCACCGTTGTCGTCAACGCGGTCTGCAGTGCATTGGCTGACGCTACTTGAGCAGCCTCAGGCGTCTCACCCGTCGCCTGAACTTTTCGAGTGAAGCGATAGCGATATGTCGCACTGCACGTCAAACACGTGTGCTGTTTGAAACATGTCCTCTGTGCTTCAGACTTATAAGTTGTGCCCATGTCTTCTTCCTGAAAAAGTGAATGCGCCCGACCGTCTTGACTGTCACTACCAGGCATCATTTCTTTACGCGCTTTTATTTCACGACCAGCATCGTCTTGCGCTTCGAAATCTGAATCGTCGCCAGTGTTCCGGAATTGAAATTGACGAAATCGTTTTCGACGCCATCGCTGAAAATCACACCGCCTTCAGGCGTACGCGATTCAAGCGTCAGCGGTTGGTCTGGAGAAATGTCTCCCGTCACGATTCCGGCCTGCGACGAACGGCTCGCAAAAGGCTCGCGCACCACGAACCGCAACTGCTCCGCCTCCCATGCGAACACCGACGAAGTCGAAGCGTGCGCGGCGTGAGCTGCGTGAGCTCCTGATTCCGGATTCATTCCGCGCATCATGTTGTAGATCGAACTCAACCATCCTGTCGATCCCGCTCCGGTCGAAACGATGATTCCGCTCGATGATTGAGTCTCGCGCCGCCCAGCGTGTTCAATCGCGTAAAACGCCGACGCATGGCCACGCCTACCGATGAAGAGATCGTTGAATGCCAGTAATTTCTGACCATCCGAAAGCACCGCTTCGGCCATTGTGATCGGACGAAATTTAGCCTGGCCTTTCAACACACAAGTCACGGCGCTTTCGATGTCCTGGGGCAAAAATGGAAGCAGCACGCCATCAAATCGCTGCGGGTCCGGATTGACTGCGACAACGGGTTGCCCATTCAGATACTTCGCCGCATTGACGACAAGCCCGTCCTGCCCGACAGCGACGACCATGTCTTTTTCTGTGAAGAGAAAATTGGCGAGGTAACCGCGTTCGATGCTGTGAATTTTGGCGAGACCATCCACGCGCTCGCGGACAACGTTCAAAGAGGACTGATAGACCGCGTGCTCACGTTCGTAGTCCGCGAAATCCGCGCCCGACCGCTCGATGTAAAACTTCGCCTGGCCCAACGTGTTGAAGCGTTCAATCAGCAGGTCGAGCCGAGTCTTGCGCGTGAGCAGGATAATTTTTTCGATGGGCATGGGGCAACCGTTTCAGCGATTGAATAAAAACTCTTTGCTGCTTAAGACGCCCCAGTATACATCCTCAACCGCGCCGCGCAGGTCCTTTGGATCCGTCTTCGCGACGACCGCTAAAATCTTCGCCTTCTCGTCGGCGGACGGAAACCGCGAGAGTGCTCCGAGGAACACATCATCCACAATCCGCTCAATCGGCAACTTGGCCGCGAGCGCCTTGCTGATCGCGTTTTCTTTCGCTTCCAATTTTTGATTGAGCGTGTCGCCGTTTGAAATATGCAGAGCCTGCGCCATGCTTGGCTCGCCAGTCCGCTCACATTCGCACGTGATCAAACGGTTCGGTCGGCCAAACGATTTCAGGAAGTACGAATCGACACTCGAATCCGGCAACTGCATCGCGCGGTATCCGTCGGGATATTTCGGAAATTTTGTCGGCGATCCGGTCACCTGCGACATCGCGTCGAGCAACACTTCCGCCATGATGCGGCGCGGATAATACCGCGCGTAGTAACGCGAGTCCGACGCATTCTCCGGCAGTGTTCGGCTATCACGCTGGTATGTTGACGAATTCAAAATCGCGCGCATCAATGCTTTCAAATCGTACTTCTTGTCGATCAAAAACTGCGCGGCGGCAGCGAGCAACTTTTCATTGCTCGGCGGATTCGTGACGCGCATGTCGTCCACATTCATCACCAATCCCGAATTGAAATAATTCGCCCACACCCGATTCACTACGGCCCGGGCAAAATACGGATTATTTTTCGACACGAGCCAATTCGCGAGATGCTCGCGCCGGTCGGCCGTCGCTTCAATAGGAATCGCCGTACCATCAAGAGGCCGCGGAGCGCGCGCTTTTCCAGTCAACGGTTGAATCAAATCACCATCAGCCGAACAGAAAACAATCTTGTTCCCCTCGCCTGCCCCGTTCTTCGAGCGTACGCGAGCAAGCAGATTCGCCATCTCAAAGTACTGGTCGTTCGTCCATTTTTCGAGCGGATGGTTGTGGCATTTCGCGCAGTTGATCGCAAGTCCCATGAACGCCTGCGTGATCGTCTCCGTGCTGTCCGAAGGGTCGCCGTGCAGTACATAAAAACACGCCGCGCCATTCTCCAACGTCCCGCCCGACGCTGTCACAACTCCGCGCACGAATTCGTCCCAGGGCGTATTGCGCGCGACGTTCTCGCGGACCCAGCGGTAATACGACCACATCGCATCCGCCTTCAATTTCTCCGAATTCACAAGCAGCAAGTCAGACCATTTGTAGCTCCAATAATCGACGTACTCTGATCGCTCCAACAAGGCGTCAATCAGCCTCGCGCGTTTGTCCGAAGACGTGTCCGCCAAAAACGCGCGCGCTTCATCCGCTGTCGGAAGCGTCCCAATCGTATCAATAAAAACGCGTCGCAAAAACACCGCGTCATCTGCACCGGACGATGGCGGAATGTTCAAGTCCTTGAGTTTTTCGAGTACTAATTCATCAATGAAATTCGCGCGCGGCAGATTCTTGAACTGGTCGTCCGGAATCATTTTTTCGTTGGGAGCCGCAACGTTCGCAATCGCAATCCGGCTCAAGTACCACGCCGTAATCGCGCCCTCTCCGTTCCCAACAACTTTCGCTTTCCCAGCATCATCAACAATGGTGACCGCCTGATTCGACGCCGAATATTTTGCCCAACGCGTAACATCCTGCGATTCTCCGTTCGAAAAATACGCTCGGACACTCAGCTGAATTTCAGCACCAATCTTCAATCGCGATTGCGCCGGAAGCAATTCGATGCGTTCAATGCGCGGGTCGGCAGCGCCAGGCTCGGGCGCGCCATTCGCGATCCAATCGGCGAGGATTTTGTACTCGGTCGAATTCGTCTCAAACCGTACGCCTCCTTTATGGGGTGTGCCACCGCTCGCTTTGGTCAGCAACAAACTCTGCCCCGGATCGGCCGCATCCAATCGCCGCCCAAATGCATTCTTGGCAATCGCCCGGAAGTCGCCCTCGTCGTCGTATCCGCGCAACGACAACTTAAACCCATTCTTCCCCGCAGCAGCGCCGTGACACGCCCCGGAATTACATCCCGCCTTCGACAAAATCGGCTGCACCGCGTTACGAAACAACCCTGCCTGAATCGGAGTCTCCGATGCCACAACGATGCCATGAAGCATCCACGACAATGTCAGTCCCAATACAATTCCGCGCATGAATAAGTACTCAACCCATCGCCGTTAGCCGTTGCCGTTTTCGCGAAAATTCGCGTAAATTCGCGTAAATTCGCGGTTAAAAAAAGTCGTTCGCAGTTCGCCCTTAAAACAGTTCGCGGATCTCATGCGTCCCGAAATCAACCAACGGATAAGGCCTCGACTGCGGCCCCGGCAACTTCGCTTCGAGGTCCAACCCAAGGCTCTTATAAATGGTCGCGACAATCTCCGATGGCGTCACAGGCCGCTCAGCCGGGAACGCGCCGATTTCGTCGCTGCGTCCGACGATGCGTCCGCCTTTCACGCCGCCGCCCGCGAAATACACGGACCAACATTGCGGCCAATGATCGCGCCCGCCCGCCGGATTGATGCGCGGCGTGCGCCCAAATTCAGCGAGGTTCGCGACCAGCGTATCATCGAGCATCCCGCGCTGGGACAAATCTTCGATCAGCGCCGAGTAACCTTGATCGTACATCGGCGCGACAATTTCTTTCATGCCTTGAATCGACGTGAATGGTTTCGAGCCGTGAATGTCCCACGTGATTTCGTTGAAGACGGTCAGGAATGTGTTCACCGTCACGAACCGGACACCCGCTTCGACCAAGCGCCGAGCGAGCAGACAGCATTGGCCGAAGCGTGAATTGCCGTATCGTTCGCGGACCTTCGCTGGCTCCTTTGAAAGATCAAACGCTTCACGTGCTTTCGTGCTTGTCATCAAGCGGTATGCGCTCGCGAAATGCGTGTCCATCGATAACGCGCTGTCGCTACTTTCGAATTTTTTGACCGTCTCATCGACAATCGAGCGCAGTTCTTTGCGTCGCTGCAATCGCGCGTCGCCGATTTCTGTGGGCGGAAGCAAATCAGGGACTTTGAAATTCGGCTTCGACGGATCGGCCATTAAATTGAACGGATCAAATGTCTTGCCCAAAAATCCCGCGTCCTGGCCGTGCGGCATGTTCCCACCGGTGCTGCCCATCGGTTCTGGTAGCACTACATTTCCCGGCAAATCGCTGCGACGACCTTTCAAAAATGTCAGCGCGCAGCCCGCGTGAGGTGTGTTCACGCCTCCGCTGAAAAGACGACCGGTTTGCATCATCTGATGTCCGGTGTCGTGTACCGCCGCAGCCGTGTGATAGACGCTGCGAACGAGCGAGAACTTGTCGGCAATCTTCGCATGCAGTGGCAGAATTTCAGAGATGTTCATGCCCGGAACATTCGTCTTGATCGGCTGAAACGGACCGCGTATTTCGGACGGCGCGTTGGGCTTCATGTCGAAGAGATCGATCTGGCTGGGCGCGCCGAGATTGAAGATCAGGATGCAGCTTTTGCTGTCCGATTTCGCTCCTGCATTTTCTTCGGCTTTAAGCCGGTTGAACTCCGCAAGCGACAGCCCCAGCGCACCGAGCGTCCCGACTTGCAGGAAGTCGCGCCGCGTGGTCCCGTCGCAGTTCGTAGCGGTGCCTTTTCCAAGAATCTTGAGCATGCTTTTCCCTCTGAGCTTCGCTGGGATGGCGTACACCGGCAACGCTATCTTAATTCACTGTATTCTGCGAAAAGAAACGCGGCTTACATCAAACAAATTGCCCCGGCGTCTCGCCCAATCTCTGTTCAAATCCAGGATACGAAAACGTCCGCAATTCCGTCTTCGCGCCCCACCATTTCTTCGCCATGATCAACAGCAACTCGCGGTGGCAACGTTGATCCATTGAGCATTGACAGACGACATACACGTCGCGCTCGGAACTGAGTTTCGTGATGCGTTCTAGTGCTGCGATGCCGTCTGACGAGAGCGTGAATTTCGACTGGTACTTCATGCTCAAAAACGCCGCGTTATGGTTTCCGGCGAGCCGCTCGCGTTCAGCATGAAATTCATCAAGCAATGCTTTGTCCGGACCCAGAACTTTGATGTACTCATCCAACAATTGCTTTGACAATCCGCGCGGATAGTGGCACATCGGCAGAACGATCAGCCCGCTGCTCTTGTTCAGCGCGCCCAAGCGCAGATCGTCTACGCACCCCTTCTTTAACATGCGGCGTTACTCTTCTGTTTGAGGTTTCTTCGGAGCCTTCGCGTCGTCTTTCTTGGGATCAGCTTTCTTGGGATCGTCAGGCTTTTTGATCTCGACTTTAAGCTCAATATCCTTATCCGTTCGCGGAGCTTCGACGACCGGCTTGTCCTTCGTCTTTGCATCGTCCGACTTCTTTTCATCCGGGTTGTTGAGCAACTTATTGATCTCCAGTTCCTTATCGTTCTTCGGCGTATCGAACGGATTCTCTTTCGATTTCGCATCGTCCGGCTTGATCGGATCAGGCTTCACGGCTTCCGGTTTCAAGGGATCAGGGTTCGCTCCAGCTTTTTCCTTGGCGGTTTTGTCGGCCATATCCTTGTCGGCTTTGTCTTTCGCTTCCTTCTCTGCCTTCTTCTTTTCCTCTTCTTCCTTCATCTTCTTCTCGCGTTTCGGATCGACCTTCACTACTTTGTTTGCGCCGTCCTTGCCGACTTCGCGATAGACGCCGTCGTTGTTCGACGCCAAGTCATACAGAAACTTCTTCATCGTCTCTGGATCTTCTTGCACCTTGGCCGCCGCCATGCGCTTTTCGTCTTCGGCTGTGAGCGAATAGATGCCAATGGTGTTGATGCGGATTTTCAACGTCTGATTGATCCACGTAATCAAACGCTCCTGCTGATCGGGTTTGAATCCGCCCACAGGATTCGGATTTCCGTCGGTCACCAAATAAATCGTCTCGCACCCATTCACTAATGCGATGTTGCGGATCGCTTCTTCCATCGCCAGCATCGTCTGCGTTCCGCCGCCTGCGTTTTGAGCGTCGATAAATTTCAGCGCCTCTTTCTTGTTCACTTCGTTGGCCGCGAGCAGCGGGATGTCCTTGCTCCAACGTCGCACGGTTCCTGAGAACACGACGATATTGAACAGCGTCTTATCTGGCAAACTTTTGACGAACTTCTTCATCTCCGTTTTCGCCGATTCCAAGCGATTCGGCTTCCCGCCCATTTCCATACTTCCGGACGCGTCGAGAACGAGAACCAGACGATTCTCGACGACCGCCACTTCGTAGTATTCAATCTCCTGCTTCTCGCTCAATTCATAGTTGTAATCTGGTGTCAACGTCTTCGCCGGGTCTAGTCCAAATGTCTTCGCATTAGCCTCCCACCACTTCTTCCATTCGCCGGCATGAGCGACGATTGTTTGGCCTGTCAACGTTCGCAGCGCTCCTGTCGCTTCATGAATAAAGCGCCCGCCCTTCCCTGCTGGCAACGCGCCCATATATTTGATCAATTCCGGAATCGACTTCTTTTCGGAGATGGCCGCAAGCGCTCGGCACGTCGCGATCTGAACTGACGGAATGGCAACAGGATCCAGCCCCTTAACAATCTTCTCCCAAGCCGGGGCATAATGGTGCGAACCCAGCATGTCAATGATCGCTGCTCGGGAACGGAAATCCATTCCGGGGACGAGCACTTTTGTGGCCGCTGCATCAACTTCAGGACTGGCTGGCGTGTTCCTCAATCCACAGCAAAGAGAGGCGAGCGCTTCGGGTGCGAGACGTGGAAGAGTCGTCGCGAAAACTTTATGAGCCGCTGGGGATGTGAGTCCAGCGCACGCGTCCTGAGCGTCGCGCAGGAGCAATTCAAACGGGCGACGTTGAAGAGGATTCTTCGGAGCTTCAGCAAGCCGTGCGGAGCACTCTTGCATCGCGCTCAAAAGCGCGGTCGCACCTTGCGCGGTGTCACTGCCCTTGCCTGCAGCAATCCGGTCCTTGATGTCGCTTTCAGCTGCGCCGCCCCATGCGGTAGCATGAATTCCACAGACCAACATGGCTGCCATAACAAGTCGAGAAACGATTCTCATCATCATCAAAAACTCCGTATGAAACTTGATAGAGACGATTATAGAGCTGAGGGTCGAAATGCGTATGCGAAAAAGATAATTTTTCATGTGACCTGAATTGTTGCCCGGAAAATTCTTGAGTGTGCTCTCGATGCGTCGGTGTACATCAATGACTTATAATTGGATGATTCATGAACAACCATGCACGTCGCCGTACTGTCATCTCACTCGTCTTTGCCTGCCTTCTGCCGCTTACCTGCATCGCCACAGCCGCTGAGCCGTCCGCTGATTTTCCACTTAAATCCGGAGATCGTGTGCATTGGATCGGCAGTTCGTCTACGCGCATCGGCACGTGGTGCCGGACGATGGAATATGTGTTGCGAACTCGGCACCCGGAATTGAACCTCGTCTTCAGCCGCAGCACCACCGGCGGTGGAACGTTCCTCACCGGCATCAAAAATCTCCCAGTCTGGCTGGGCGATTTCAAGCCCACTGTGATCCTCTATAATTATGGAGGCAACGACGCGACGGCGAGCGTCAAAGGGATTCCGCAGTTCAAATTAAACATGCTTAAAACGGTTGAGATTTCACGCGATGCCGGGGCGCGTGTACTCTTTATGACGCACCAATCTGCCGACATCCGCGTGGCCACGAAAATACCGTTTGACAATCGAAAGCTTTACGCTGAAACGATGCTTGAATTCGCCAAAGAAAACGGCTGGGTCATGTACGACACGCACCATCCGCTCGAAGCGTTGCAACTCGCCTGCGAAAAAGAAGCGCCGGATTTCACGCTCAACAAAGACCGTATCCATCTGACGGATTCGGCTTATGTCGCGTGGGGCTTTTATCTTTACGATTGCATGCAGCCGCCTGTCGTTGAAAGTGCGCTGGAATTGAGCGCCGATGGCAAAGTTGTTCGGGCGACGAATTGCAAAGCCTCGAACGTCTCAGCTTTGTCGCCGGGCGGACTTGAATTCACACGCGTTGACAGCGTTTTGCCACTCCTGCCGCCCAGCCCGATTCCGATTGGTAACGCATTGAAAGGCACGCCGGCGTCCGCCGGAAGCGTCATCGGAACGGCTGCGAAAGACGCGTTGCGTGACACCTACAAAGCCACGTCGAATCTGTATTTTTCAGACGGAACGCCATTCGAACGAATCGCTCCCGAGATCGCTTTTACACAGGCTTTTGCGACCACAATGTCGACACAGTTTTCAATGTATGTAAAAGCGCCCATCACTGCACAACCGCGCCTCCCGTCCGCTCAAATGGCTTATGCGCTGAAGTTCGGCCAAGTGCTTCCGTCGCGTTCGCTGGTGCCGCTCGAAAAATACTCGCGCTACATGCTGAAGATCAGCGGGCTTGAAGCCGGACGCTATGAAGTAAGTTGCGAAGGCAAGCCGGTGGGTCTGGCGAGTGAATTGGAACTCGCGGCGGGCGTGAATCTGAACACGTTGCTGCTCGATTCAAAGAACCCTGCACCCTGGGGCGAATTGGCTAAAGCCATTTGGATTGGCAAGAGTCTCGACGAGATTGGCCGAACGAAATGGAAATTCCGCGTCGAAAAGAAATGACGCTCACTTGACTTTCCTCCCGCCCCAACGAAAATACTTCGTTCCATTTTAAGGCGCATTCAACGCGTTGAATGCGCACATCCGTTCACATGAAGGAATGTTCAGCATGGACTCCGCTCTCCGAGCCTCTTTGATCAGCGCCGCCGACACGTTCGGCTCGCCCGTCTACGTCTACGACAAAGCCGCCATTGTCAGCCGCTGCAACGCGCTGCATAACTGCATTTCGTTTCCGAAGAAAAAGCTCTTGTACGCGATGAAAGCGAATTCGAATCAAGCGGTCGTCCGCACGATTCTCGGAGCCGGATTCGGCGTCGATTGCGTCAGCCTCGGCGAAGTCATGTTCGCGAAGAAGCTCGGCGCTGCGAACATTCTTTACACGAACAACAACGTTGCTGATTCTGAATTCCACGCCGTCGTGGAACTCGCGAAAGACGGTGGTATCTGGATCAACTGCGACAGCTTGCAACGCCTCAGCGATCTGCCCGAAGGCAGCACGTGTTTCACGCGCATCAACGGACCGGTTGGCGACGGGCATCACCATCACGTCATCACCGGCGGCCCGGAAAGCAAGTTCGGAATTCCGTGGGAACAGGTGCCGCAGATACTCGAAATCGTTGAACGCCGCAAACTGAAATTAATCGGCGTCCATCAGCACATCGGCTCCGGCATTCGCGATGTCGCGAAGTTCAAAGAAGCGATGGTCGTGCTGTTGACGGTGCTGCGCAAGTACAACCTGCCGGACTTGGAGATCGTGAATTTCGGCGGCGGGATTGGTGTGCCGTATCGTCCGAACGAGAAGGCGATTGACCTCGCCGAATTCGGAGCAACGCTTTCGGCCACGTTCGCGGAATTCTGCAAAGAAGCAGGTAAGAATTTGACGCTGATGCTCGAACCCGGCCGCTTCCCCGTCGCGGAATCGGGCTACTTGGTTTCGCGCGTCAATACCATTAAAGAGACGCCGTACGACCGCACATTCGTGGGCGTGGACACCGGATTCAACCACCTCGTCCGCCCGACGATGTACGGCAGTTACCACCACATTACGAACCTGTCGAACGAGCACGGTGCACCGCACCCCTATTTCGTGGCCGGAAACATCTGCGAAAGTGGCGACATTTTCACGCGCGGTGACGGTGATGACAACGTCGCAGCGGCGCGCATTCTGCCCGAAGTTCGGCGCGGCGATTTGATCGCGATTCACAACGCAGGAGCTTACGGTTATGTGATGGCGAGCGAATACAACATGCGCCCGCGCCCGGCTGAAGTGCTGCTCGAAAACGGAACACTGACGCTCGCGCGGAAGAGCAAAACGTTCGATGACGTCGTAGCCGACGCGCTGTAATGACGTGCCGTTTAGAGCGGCGGTAAACTTGCCGCCGCTCACTAACCGTTTTCGATTGATCGGAATTTTCAATGAGTGCAACGCCCAACATAGAGACTGGCCCCGTCGAAACCTTCGCCAACCGGCACCCCGACCGCGACTATGAAATCAAGATCATCGCGCCGGAGTTCACCGCTGTGTGTCCGAAGACGGGCCAGCCCGATTTTGCCACGCTGACGCTGACGTACATACCCGACGGTTTGTGCTTGGAACTCAAGAGCTTCAAGATGTATTTGCAGAGCTACCGCAACCGGGGCATCTATCACGAGCACGTCACGAATTCGATTCTCGATGACCTCGTGAAAAGCTGCCAACCGCGCAAGATGACGCTCGTCGGAGAATTCAATGCGCGCGGCGGTATCGCGACGACGATCACCGCGCATTATCCGGCGGTGAAGACGCCGAATCCGAACAACAAGTAGAGCCGAATTTTATTCGGCTCAATTAAGTCACGATATAAAAAGAGCCGAATCGAAATTCGACTCTTTTTTTATTCGTCTTTACTTCGCTTCGTCTTTTTTCTTCTTCGGTGCGGGCGCTTCGATTTTCAATTCGCCGGTGAAGTCTTTTCCGGTGAGCTTTTTGAAAACCGTCTTGGCCAGTTCCGTCGCGCCGTCGGTGTTGGGATGAACGCGGTCGGGGAGCATCGCGTCTTTGTCTTTCAATGCGGCGTGCATGTCGATGATTCCGGATCCGGTCTCTTTCGCGATTGTGTCGATCATCGGCATTTGCTCAAGAACACCGGATTCGACGATGCCGAAGTTTCCTTTGCCGGGGACAAACGGCGCGTAACACGCGAACGTGCGCGGCTTCGGATCGGCTTTGGTGAAGTGGCCGATCATGTCTTTGTAGTCGGCAATAAATTCGTCTTTGAATTTCCAATTCTGCGGCTTGGTGTCATTCGTGCCGAGCATGATCACGACGACGTCCGGCTTCAAATTCTGCGCGTCCTGGAACATCTTTTCTTTGTCGTACGGATGGTCGCCTTTTTTCAACAACGTCCGGGCACTGATGCCGTAATTCTTGACGTCCCATTTATCGCCGAGCATCTGTTGCAGCATCTTGGGCCAAGGCATCTTCGATCCGACGCCCGCCGTGATGCTGTCGCCGACACAAGCGACTTTGATCTTCTCTTTGTAGCTTTCGGTGTTGATCGGATCGTTTGCATCGCCGGCCCACACGTGAGCGACTGACACCACAACGATCAGCGCCATGATTGAACGCATTGAAACATTACGCATTGTCTCTTGCCCTTTTCTAAAAAAAGTCCTGACGAAACGTGCTTCACTGATGGAATAGTACACCGCATTTTAGATCCGTGCGACACGGCGGCAGGATTGCCGCCGCTCCTACATGTCTTTGGGTGATGTGCGCGATTTATGAAGATGGTTGTCGCGCATGCGTCTCAAGAAGGAGTCGTAGGTCCCGCATTTGAAATCGGGGAATGTGAATTGATGGCTGAGCCAGACGCCGCGCCGAAATGCCATTGTGATCTCGGCAAAGATTCCATCGCGCATGTAAATGCGGTGCGCGAAATCTTTCGTCGTGGCGAGGACCAGTTTTGCTCCGGTCACGTAACCGGGGTCGATATTAATAGGGCGCGGCGGTGTTCCGCTTGGTGCGAGAATCGGAGCGAGTTTTTCTTCCATCGCGTTCGTTGCGAGTTTCCAATCGGGCATCGTGGACGGGTCGGCGAAATTGTGGAACGAAAAAAAGCAGCGCTTCAAATTCGCACCCATGGTCGGCGTGTAGTAATCCGTCGGATTGAACGGATAACACGGGCTGCGGAATTCGACGGGGCCGAGCAACTCTTCGAGTGGCCCTTGCGCGGCGTCAAAATGGCCGAGATCGGCTGCCAACATGGCGACGAAGGGGGTGACGCGTTGACGAAGAATCGGTTCGCCCATGATGGCGTTGGCTCAGGTTCGCAGTTTGTAGATTCGATCAGATTGCGCTATTCTAGTGCAGGTTGTTTCCGAATGTAAATAGGGTTTCTGATTCGGTCGGGCGGCGAGTGAATTGAGCTGCAACAGTTCGCCCTTTGACTGGATAAGAAGCACGTTTTGGAGGCGTTGTATTTTGTTCACAAACCAGTCCAGGCAACCCGCGCTGCGGTCACTCATTACTGCGGCGGTGTGTGCGGTCATCGTGTCAGGATTTGCGATTTGCGCGCAAGAAAAAGAAGACACACTGCCGCGACTCATCGCAGCTCTGGACACCGAACCGCTGGCATTGATCGCGTGCCGCAATGCACGTGAGCTGCCCGATAAATTCGCGTCGACGATGCTTTCGAAAATGCTCAACGACCCGCAGTATGAACGCGGTTCGCAATTCATCGACAGCAAAGTTGCTGAGTTTTTTGGCGCAAGTCCGCGCAGTGTGTGGCCGGAATTTGAGAAGGTTATTACCGGGCCGCTTGTGCTGGCGATTTTGCCCGGACAGCCACAGACACCCAATGATAAAAATCCGCCGCTGCGCGTCGTATGCTTGGTTCAAGTCAACGAACCGGATGTGGCTCCGCTCGTCAAACAGCAGTGGCCGGTCGTGTCGTCGATGATTAATTCGGCGCTGCGTTTGATTACAATAACATCATCATTGCCCGGTACTAAAATCGAACCGATCGCGTTGACGTTACTTCCCGTTGAATTAAAGACTATCGCAACCGGCGAATTGCCCCCAGCAACAGCGCTTCCTGAATGGGTGGCGAAAGCCGCGTGGCCCAAAGGCGACATCGTTTTCCGCGCACGTCCGATTCAGATTTGTACGACCATTCGTGGCGGTCCGAAAGCGCCGCAGGCTCCCGGCGAAAAAGCTCGCATTCCAACCGGAACGATTGCGGACTACATTGAAGGTTCGGGCGTAGAAGCGATGGCGTGGGGGCTTGCGTTCACTGGCGATTTGATGAGTGAGCGGTTGGTGCTCGATGTCGGTGACGACGATTCTGCATTCAAAAAATTCACCAGTGCGTTCAAAGAATCGACAGCGGTCGCGTCGTGGGATGGGTTGATGGCCGCGACGCCGGGTGACGTGGACGCGATCTTCATGATGCAAAGCGATCTAACAAAATTGGGTGATGATCTCCCACATTTCTTCGAATCCGCCGAACGTTATTTCCGAGGCAAGCGTTGGTCGAAAACAGTGGGCTTGACCGCCGACGCTCTGGACCCCACGCGATTCAAATTTCTCACGACGCGCCTGAATGGCTCATTCGCTGTGACGGCAAAACCGGCGATTACGGGAGAGTTGCGACTGACTGTTTTATCGTCCGTCAAAACCAAACCGACTGAAGAGAAGCCCGATCCCCTTGATCCGTACAAAGGAAATGACACCGAGAAATTTCGCGACGAATTAACCAAGGGATTGGAAGCGACCGGTGCGAAATTCGAGACGCTGCTTGGCGCTCGAAAAATCGGCGGCGCTCTACCGCTGGCCGCTGCATTTCACGGGCGCGGACAATTCGCGGCTCCAGTGATCGGCTTAAGCCCCGGATGGGCGTGGTTGTGTTCGTCGTCCGTCGCGTACCAGGAATTGACCGACGCTTTTAAATCCGGACGAACGCTGGCCGCTCGTGAGAAGCGCCGGAATGCTCCGGCGGCTGCGGATGTAACGCTTCCGGGCACGCCTGCCGCAGCGCCGACGCCAGCTGCGCCCAATGAATGGTCCGCTGAAGATTCCATTCGGGCGGACGTGAATTTGGACCGTGTGCTCAAGCTCGGTTATGCGGCATGGTTACTGGGAAATAACGAAGGGCCGATGATCGGAAATTATAAAGTACCCGCCGACCTGCTTCCCCCGCCCCAAGTCTTCGGCCGAACTTTAGGCCGGATGCGCTTGTCCGCGAACCGCACTGGAAACCGCCTGGAATGCCGCGCGCTTTGCCCTTTCCCGGGCATGTCGCTGGTGACGTTGGGCGTCATGCAAGATGCGTCCGAATCGATCACGCTGGGGCGACGCATCGCCGCTGAAGCCGCCGCGCTCAAGAATCTCGACGACGTTCCGGTATTGCCCAAAGAGGATAACACCGGTAAGAATTCTAAAAAGGCTCCTGACAAAAAGAGCCCACCGTCAGCACCTTCTAAAGAAAAAGAATTGAAATGAGGCCTTTCATGCGCGTTCGTTTTTCAATTCTGTTGACGCTGCTGATGTTCATTCTTCTAGGCTTGCTGTCGTTTGATCCCATCGAAGAAACGTATGTCGGAATGCAAGTCCAAACCATCAGCGGCAAACCCTATTTGACGCTATCGGACATTTCAACGTTCAGCATCTTCACGCCATCCGGAAAAGACTTCACGGAATGGACCCCGATCTTTCCGAACCGATCCGGCGAAGTGCTCGGCAGTTTCGAACTACCGCCTGCATCGAAGCCGACAGTCGCTCTACCCACTCCCAACCTTACACCCGAGATTCCTACAATCTCCGCGCCGCTTGATAAACCCGCTGTGCCTCTCGAAAATTTTGACGAAGGCCTCGGCGTCTTTTTCAAGAACCGGTGCGGACTGTTTCGAGTCAATTCCTCAGAAAAGGATAGCAGCGTTGCCTCCTTTCCGATTGCGTTGGAATGGAATCCGGAAGCGTCATCTCATCTAAAAGGTGAGACGTTTGCGTTCGGAGCGAAATTAGACAAGCCAACCGCTGAAGGAGGGATGCCCAACGGCGTTCTGAAATCCGCTCGATTCGATGGGAAGGAGTGGGTCGAAGTGGCGGGCGTAACGGGGCCTCAAGTGCGCTCGGGCAAGGCGGGATTCTGGCTGAAATCTGTGCCACTGGAAGGACGGATCGCCGTGCTGTGGCGGGGCGCGAAATGGGATCAGACGATAGACGCGCGCGTCGAGGGTCTGCGCATCGCAACCGACGGCGACATCGGTATGTGTTTTTTTGATGGCACGAAATTTAGCGCCGAGCCGCTGGTCATCACGGGTTTGCCCAAGGGCAATACAAGCATCTGGTCTGAAAATGGGATGATCAAATGCCTCGTCCAGACGCGCTTCAAAAGCAAAGAAGAGCCGGGGCAAAAAGGTCGGATGGAAATCTGGACGATTTCGCCCGAAGGTAAGGCGAAGCTCGCGGAGACCATCAAGTCACCGAGCAAATCGATCGGCCTATTTTCGTACATCGCCGCCGAGCGATTTATGTGGGGCAACCGCGAATATATTCTGCGCTCAAACTGGCAGCGCTTTGAAGTGTGGAAACGCACCGACAGTGGCGCGTGGGAATTGATGCAACACGCAACAGCGGGACTTCCGGTCTATTCACTCGAACGAAAATTATTTGGTGCGCTGGGCTTCTGCGCGTGTGTCGTGTTGTTCGGCGCGTTGCTTGGATTCCTACGCCGCCGCCACGCGCTGACGTTGCTGCGCAATCTTCAGCCCGGCGATTTGAACGCACCGCTCGCATCTCGCGCCGGAGCGTATCTGATCGACATGCTGATCGTCATCGCACTCGCCATCGGTGCATCGCAGATTATTCCCGAGCAGATCAGCGACGAGTATTCCGTGCAACTCGGCAACGCGGCGATTCCGCTCTCGGCGATTGCAGTCTGTTTCATGGTTTATTTTACGCTGACCGAATGGCTGCTCGGCGCGACGCTGGGAAAATTTGTAATGGGCCTTCGCGTGGTTTCGGACAACGGCATGCGCCCGACGTTCTGGGCTGCGGCAGTTCGCAATACGGTCGGGCTGTTGGAACGCCAACCGATGATGATTATCGTCTCGTTTCCGATGGTTGTATTCAGTCCGCGCAGGCAGCGGCTGGGTGACCTTCTGTCGCGCACGATCGTCGTCCAAAAACAGGGGCTCGACATGTTTCTGGCGCAACGAGCTGCGGCGGCACTGCGTGGCGAATCGCTCGATACGCTTCCCGGCGATCCGCTCGACGACCAGCCGAAAAAAGAGCGGGCAGACTAGGCACTAACTAAATGGATTCCGATGTCGATCCAAGGAATTTCTTAATGCCGGATGGAATTGAACAATCGCAAACGAAACAAGACCTGCCGCGCATGGTCCTTGCATCGGCTTCGCCACGTCGCAAGCAAATTTTCGAAAGCGCTGGATTCCGCTTCGAAATCATGGACCCCGGCGACGCAGAAGACGCGGTGAATTCCGCGCACACGCCCGAGCAATTGGCCATCGATAAAGCGCGTGCAAAGGCGCGTGCCGCTGCGGAAAAAGTACAGGGACCGTACCCTGCACTGGTCATCGGAGCGGACACGCTTGTGGCCGCGCACGAACGGGTCATCGGAAAGCCATTGGACCGCGCGGACGCAGTCGCTATTCTATCAGGTCTTTCCGGAACCCGTCATTGTGTGATTTCAGGCGTCTGTGTCATTGCCGTTTTTGCAGGCGAGGACGCGGGACATCCGCGTGTCGAGAGAGTGTCGCCGCTTGAATTCGCGGAAAGCACGTGGGTCACGATGAAATCGATGAGCCCGGAGGCGATTGCGGAGTATGTGAACTCTGGGCAATCGGACGGGAAAGCCGGGGCGTACGCGATCCAGGAGAACGGCGATCAATTCGTGGAGCGCATCGAAGGGTGTTTTCTCAACGTGGTCGGATTCCCGCTGGAACGGTTCAAAGCGGAATTGCCGGCGGTATTGGATCAATTGAATTTTGGGGCGTCAAAACAGGACCGACAATAAGGGAGTGGACATGAGCAATTCGACAGGCGGAACGACCGGAAATCCGGTGTTGGCCGCGCGGGCGTTGTACATCATTGTGTTCGTTTCGGGCGCTGTGTTGATGGGACTCGAAATCGCCGGGGCGAAGATTCTCGCGCCGGGATTCGGGACGTCGACGTTCGTCTGGGGCGCGATCATCGGCATGTTCATGGGCGCACTGTCAGCCGGCTATTATGTCGGCGGTTACGTCGCGGACAGACGGCCGTCATTTCAAACGTTGGCGATGATCGTTGGCGCAGCCGCGATCTGGGTACTGCTGCTGCCGCGTTTCGGCCCAGGGCTCGCTGAATCGATCGCGCGCGCGGACATGGGCAAAGTGCTTGATCCGCTCATCGCGTCGATGCTGCTCTTCTTCGTACCGAGTTTCTTAATGGGCATGGTCTCGCCGTATTCGGTGAAACTGAACGCGAGTTCGCTCGCTGGAGTCGGCGGCGTGGCGGGCCGATTGTATGCATTGTCCACGCTCGGCTCGATTGTTGGGACGTGGCTGACAACCTTCATGTTGATCCCAACTATGAAGCTCAGCTACGTGTTGCAATTGCTCGGCGCACTACTCCTCTTCACTGCGATTGTGTGCATGTATTTGTCGATTGCGGCGGCAGGAAAAGCGAACCGTGAACAAGTACGAACGATGGGCATGTTGGCGCTTACGCTGCTCATTGGCGTCGAATGCTGGGCCGCGTTTCCGATCAAGCCGAACCTCTATCCCGGCACACGCCTCATTCATTACGATGACTCGCCCTACCATGAAATTCAAGTTACCGAAGAGACCGTTTCATACGACGACAAGCCTGAATTCAAAGACGGCGGATTTTTGATTCCGTGCAAATATTGGGACGCGCCGATGTTCTATCAGCGCCGCTGGCTGAAGTTCAACGAGAACATTGAAAGCGGAACATTTCCATACAGCAAGAAACATTTGAACGCGGTCACGTACACGGACCTGTTGCACTTGCCGCTGATCTGGAACAAAGAACCGAAACGGATTCTGGTCGTGGGCGGCGGCGGCGGCATCATTCCGAGCCAATATTCGAATTGGTACAATTGCAAAGTGGACGTCGCCGAAATTGACGGCAAGGTCGCTGACGTTGCGCAGGAATATTTCGATATGCCGAAGAAGAATGGCAAGCTCAACGAGAACATTAAATTTTATATCGGCGATGGTCGTCAGACGATTCGCCGCGATCTTAAGGACATGAAATACGACGTGATCATGCTCGACGCGTACTCGTCGGGCGGTCAGATTCCGTTTCATTTGATGACGTGGAATTTTCTCAGCGAAGTCAAGGCGAAGCTCGCTCCGAACGGCATTCTGATCACGAACATTATTTCAGGTTTGCAAAACGGAACGCAGAGTGACTCTGCTCACAATGCAGATTTGTTTCTCACTGAATACAAGACACTGAGCGCGAGCCGAAACGAAGCGCTGGGATTGCAGAGCGAAGACGCGGCGGACAAAGCGCCCCTCTTCAAGCACCTGTATGTCTTTCCGAAATTCTATGCCGACGACGAATCGTTGACAGAAGGAAAGCTCGAAGAATACCGCAACGTGATCGTCATCGCGACGAATGAAGACAAGCGCCGCAACGTTGATAGCACACCGGACAGTCTCGAAGAAATGGCTATTGCACTCTCTCCGCGAGTCGACGATCTGAAAGAAGAAAAGGATCGCGAGGCGGCGATTGAAAAGTCGATCGTCAAATGCGATCTCCGTTCGCACATCAAGAGCTACAAGCGCTTGAACTCGCACCGTTTCCCAACAATCGATACGCTGGAACAATTCGAAGTGATTTTGACGGACGATTACGCGCCTGTGGATTTGATGTACCGCCCGGTGAAGCGCGATGAAAATTCGCACCGCAGCCGATAAATGCGGCGCGACGTGAATGGGCTAAAAGCCCGTTCTTTTTTTACTTCACCACGGCACCTGAAACGAGTTCGAGTACGCGACTGATTCCGCCGCCACCGCCCGGGACAAATGGCGTTCCGGCGTATGGTTTCCAATTATCGCGCGGGCCGTCGTATTTGAAATTCTGCGGAATGCCGGTCAATTCCTGTTTGTAGAATCCATCGGTTCCACCCATTTTATAAATGACCATATCAAGCGAGGGAATCACGTAGATCGCGAAGCCGCCCGCGCCGGATTTCCAGTATGCGTCGCGCGGGGCGAGTTCGACGTGAGCGTCCGCATTGACTTCGAACTGCAGGCTGTATGGCGCGTGCGGATTGTGCGGCGAGGGCTTGCCGCAGAGTTCGACGTACTCAGCCGGGACCAATTGCTTGTCGTTCCATTTGCCTTTGTGCAGCAACATGTAACCGAAGCGCAGCGCATCGGTCGCGTGGAGTGCGGTGCTGCCGGCTCCATTGGCGTGAGGCAGCGTGATTGGCCCCCGGAACAAACAGTAATTCCACGGCCCCCATCCCATCGGCTTGGCGAGTTTTTCGTCGATATAATCTTTCAATTCCATGCCCGTGACGTGCCGCAAAACGATCGACGCGATATGAGGCGCGGGCGACGAATATGAATATCCCGCGCCGGGTTTGGTCCAGAGAACCGTGCGAATCGACGACTTGTCGAGGTCTTTCAGATCTTGCCCCGGGACGGGCGTGAGTGGAACGACTTCGCCGTTGACGACGCCGGGGCTGTTACCCTCACCGTGGTAGCCAGCGGACATGCAGAGCAATTGCCCCAGGGTGATGTCTGCTTTACGCGGGTCGTCGAGCGGGAAAGCTTCGGGCAGATATTTTTCGATGAACACTTTTGTGTTCAAGCCATCGGGAATCGCTTCATGTTTTTCGTGAAGCATGATGCCGCAGGCGATGCTGGTGAACGCTTTGCCGGTCGAGGCCATGTCCGGATTCGCGTCGCGGAATGCGCGGCCCCAATATTTTTCGAGCACCAAATACCCGTGTCGAACGACCAACAGGCCACCGTGCTGGGTGCCGCGTTTGCAATTCTCAGCGGCTTGTTCCAGACGTTGCAAATCCATCCCGGCGAGCGTGCGAATTTGCTCGGCGTCTTTCAATTCACGCCAGCCTCCGGCACTATCGGGCGGCGGGAAATAATCGGCGGCACGAGTTTTCGGAGACGCGGTCAGTGCGATGAGTGTGATGAGCAAAAGATACGAAAGCAATGGAATGCGGTTCACGATGATACGTCCTTTATTATATGAGATTCAATGCTCTATACATACAAACACATCACCGCGCGTGCTCGTTAATCGCTCAACAAAATGGCGCTCAGCGAAATGCGATGGCGTTTTAGTTTCTCGTCGAATGCCGCCGCAGTGAGCCGTTTTATCCTGGGGCGATCGCGGAGTTGGCGGATACTTCCGGTCAATGCCTGCACGTGTCCTACGATGAACGCCAGGAGCAGTGCGCTCACCTTTTCACTTCCCGCAGCCTGGCCTTTTCCTTTTCCGCACAGCACGGCGTATCCCATCAACGCGAAGCGGTAGAGCGTCCAGAATGGAAGCGCCAACAGCGTTGAGAATGTGAAATTTTTGAGTGCCAGAAAATAGTGGTTGCGCTCGACAAGCTTCATTTTGAACGCGGAGTAACTGCTGCTGCTCGCCGAATATTTATGGTAAACAACTGCGCGCGGTGCGTTAATGGCGCGCCATCCGGCCCAGGTTCCGCGCAGGCCCAAATCCATGTCTTCGCAATACGCGAAAAAGTCATCGGCAAAGAGGCCGGTTTCGGCCAGCATTGCTCGCGAATACAACGCGGCACAACCGCTGGGCATGAGGACGTCGTGCAACGCATCATACTGGCCGGCATCCCGTTCGCCGCGTCCGCGCCCCATGCCGATGCCGTCTGGCGAAGCGAGTAAACCGCCGACGGAGTCGATTAGCGTTCGGTCGAAAAAGTTTAGGATTTTCGGCGCGGCCATGCCGACGTTGGGATCGATTTTTAATTCTGCTTCAAACGCGAGGACAAGGTGTTCAAGAAAGTCCGGTGCGCATTCGGTGTCGTTGTTGAGCACGACGATGAAGGTACCGCGCGCGGCGGCGAAACCGGCATTGTTGCCGCCGGTGAAGCCAATGTTTTCATGCAATTCAATGCAGCGGATTTCGGGCATCAACGTGCGTGCTGTAATGACCGACATATCGGTCGAGCCGTTGTCCACGAAGATCGTTTCGAAATCGTGATAGGTCTGAGCATTGAGTGAAGTAAGACAGTCTTTCAGCAGCCGTTCGCCGTTGAAATTCACAATGATCAGTGAGACTGTCGGCATGGGAATCAATCACCGATCTTAGATTTGGACGGCGTTCATGGCTTTATCGATGCCTTCGCCGGTCACTTGCTCGGAGCTTTTTCGAACGTCGGAGAAATCGCCTCGGAGCGCTTTCAGCGCGTAGCGTTCCTGTTCGATTTCGGCGCGGGTGCGGTAGCCCATGCGGCGCAAAACTCCGAGCGGCGGGCACCACCCTTGGATCGATTGCTGAAGCATACAGCCAGCGACGATGGCAGGAAGGATCAGGAATTTTTTATTCACCGTTGCGCCCAGAGTCAGGCCGAGAAGCGAGGCGGTTGCGGCGTTTGCTTCGAGCATCCGCTCAATGGGCCACTCGCTATTCAATTCGTGCAGGCGGCGCTCAATGGCCAGTGAGCCTTCGGCGGCGACGCGCACAATTGTAGCCTTCATGTCGCGCCGGATTTTCTGGGCTTGAGATTCGGCCGAGGTCGTCGGTATGCGTTCAACCATGGAAGGAAACATGCCCATCACTCCTAGTGCAGCCGGCATACAATCGATTCTGCGCCGGGCAGTGCGTACGACTCAATCCAATGGATTGCGACGCATTCACCGCTCATTCTTTAAATCTTAAAACGTGCCACATCTCAACAAATCAAATCAGATTGTACACGTGGAATTGCGTTTTCTCCACTTACTTTGAATTTGAAGCTTGGGCTGATTATGAGACACATGATGCGCGTGCCTTTAGGTATACGCCATCGAGCAGGAGTTGTGGGCGGTGATTGGAACGGGGGATTGGGAGTGTATGTGTACGTTGCGGAACTGGGATTTAATCCGAACCGCGTGCGGCTTTGTACAATTCGACGGCTCGAATCCGGCGCTCGGCGTGATCGATTATTCGTGCAGGATAATCGGGACACATCAGCGGCGCGTCCCAGGGCGAATGAATGCTGTCGTTGAGCACGTGAGTCAATTCGGGAACCCAGCGCCGGATGTAGGTGCCGCTGGGATCGAATCGCTCGCTTTGCGACACTGGATTGAAGATACGAAAATACGGTTGTGCGTCGGTGCCGGTGCCGGCCACCCATTGCCAATTGCCGTTGTTGACTGCGGGTTCTCCGTCGATTAGCAAGCGCGCAAAATGGCGTTCGCCTTCGCGCCAATCGATGAGTAAATCCTTGCACAAAAAACTCCCGACGATCATGCGCACGCGGTTGTGCATCCAGCCTGTTTGCGCGAGTTGTCGCATCCCGGCATCCACTATTGGATAGCCTGTTCGTCCGGCCTTCCATGCTTCAAGCAGTTTCGGCGAATTCTCCCATTTGATGGTGTCGTACTCCGCACGAAACGAGTTCGTTGCGACACGCGGATGCTCGGCCATGATTTGGAAAAAGAAATCGCGCCACACCAATTCGCTGATGAACGTAGCGATGCTGTTTTTGTGCGAGGCGGATTTCGCGGCGTTTAAAATTTGTGTCGCTTTGGCGAAGACAGTGCGTGGACTGATGGTTCCAAATTTTAGATGTGGCGAGAGTCGCGACGTGCCTTCAACGGCTGGGAGATCGCGCGTTTCTGCGTATGTGAAAATCGGTTCGGCCAGAAACTTTTTGAGCAGGGTCAAGGCGGACGATTCAGTGACAACCGGGACATCGCTTTCCGGGCGAATGGAATTGAAATCAAACGGTGCCGAGTGCAAGTCCTTGAGGTCGTTTGGAAAGATGATCTTCTCAGGAAAGGGCAGGACGCTTGGGTACAACGGTTGAAGTAGCCACGTTTTTTTGAACGGTGTGTAAACGGTGTAAAGTCCGCCGGTTTGCGTTCGGATTTCGCCACGTTCAAAGATGACGAGGTCTTTGAAGGTCTTTAACGGCGAACCGATTTCTGCAAGCGCTGCGCTGATGCGTTGGTCTCTCGCGACGGCGTACGGTTCGTAGTCGCGATTGCAGAAGACGCTGTGCGCTTGGGCATCTTTAAGTAGGCGCGGGATTTCGATCTCGGGTTTGCCATGGCGGAGAATCAGCCGCGATCCATGTTTTTTCAGATCGGCTGCGAGTGAGGCGACGGCTCGTACGAACAGTGCGCAACGGTTGGGGCCGATGTTGGGATTTTTGAGAAATGCGTCGTCGAGAATCACACACGGTACGACGTCCCCCGCTCGACACGCGGCGAAGAATCCCGTGTTGTCAGCGAGGCGCAGGTCGTGCCGGAACCAGAAGAGATTGCGCATGAATGTGGGTCCAAGAGTCTTCGTTCTATTTCACGATTAGCCCATACGAGTCGTCGTGAGCAGATGGCAAAAGCATACCTGAGGCGGGTTGCATAACGGACAATTTTATTTAGATACCGGCTTTTCCACGTCGGCTTCGTTCTGTTTGACTTCCGCGCGGAGTCGTTCGAAATCGGCGTCGAGAGCTTGGACGTTGGACGGGGCGGTCTGTTGGGGGACGTTGGATGGTGTGGGCTGGACTTGTTGGACGACGCCGTTGACCACGATGAATTGACCCTGGCCTCCCGCCCAGCCGGTTTGAAACGCTTTCGAGCGAGCTTCCTCGCGGCCTTTGCGATCCGCTTCCGGAAGTTCAGCTTCGAGGCTGATGATCGGAGTCGGCGGGGCCGGATAGCTGATGTTGTAAGTCAGCAAGACAGGCAGGTGTAGTTTTTCGCCTGCTCGGTCAACGGTGACGTCCATAACGCGGGCCGGACCTTCGACGAAAACGAGGTGCTGGAGTTCGTTGTTGTCGCTGACAGGATTGCCGTTGAGTGCGATGATGGTGTCACCGGTGGCAATCCCGGCAAGTTCCGCTGGCATACCGATGGGAACCGATTGCACGCCGGATCCGAACGCGGGCATCGTCCCGAACGCGCTCATCATCATGCCGACGCCGAGCATCCCGCGCCCGCGTAGCGTGATTAGCAGCGTGGTGCAGCGGAGCCGAACTTCGCTGGACGTAGCTTTGCGGCCGTCTTCGAGCGGCTCAATCGCGGCGCGGCCTAGACGCAGTAGGCAATCGGCGGCTTTTTCGCGGATGGCGTAGTGATCGTTGTCGAGTGCTTCGACAAACTTGCGTGCGAGTCGGACGTGTTCGGGGTCAATCAGCGGCGGGGAGTTATCTTCGCCTGCATGGAGACACGAGTACGACACGAAGCTCAGCGCCACGCTCACCACCAGCGCAAGATGAAGCCGAACTGGATCGAATTGGGATGTTCGCATAGATTCGTAATGACCGCCTGTCTGTCCCCTTGCATACCCTAAACCGAACGACGGTATTTCGCAACAATTTCTTGGACAGAACGCGAATTTTGAAGAAAGATGTTGACAATCCATATATTTCCGATAGACATTATGGAAACTGTTTCGTGCGCATCGTTTTGGAAGGGAAATACATGGATCATCTGGACGAACTTGAACATCAAAGCGTATTCATCATGCGCGAGGCGTTCAATAAATTTGAAAATCTGGCGATGCTGTGGTCGATCGGCAAGGATTCGACCGTGTTGCTGTGGCTGGCGCGCAAAGCGTTCTTCGGCCACGTGCCATTTCCGCTGGTTCACATCGACACGTCGTACAAGATTCCGTCGATGATCGAGTACCGCGACAAACTCGCGCTCGAGTGGAACCTGAATCTCGTCGTCGGCCAGAACAAGAAGGTCCTCGAGAGCGGCATCGATTACCCGCATGGTAAAGCGACGCGCGTCGAATGTTGCGGCACGTTGAAGAAAGACGGCCTCAAGAATTTGCTCGAAGAAAAGAATTACACCGGTGTGATCGTCGGCGTTCGCCGCGACGAAGAACCAACGCGCGCGAAGGAACGCTACTTCTCGCCGCGCGACAAGAACATGGAATGGAACGTCGAAGACCAGCCGCCGGAGTTGTGGGACCAGTTCAAGACAGACTTCGAATCAGGCACCCACATCCGCATCCATCCGTTGCTGCATTGGACGGAGTTGAATATTTGGGAATATATCCAACGCGAAAGCATGCCCATCATTCCACTGTATTTTGCGAATGAAAAAGGTGAACGTTATCGCAGCTTGGGTTGCTACCCGTGCACGTTCCCGATTAAGTCGCAGGCGAAGAACGTGGATGAGATTGTGGAAGAATTGAAGCATACGAAGACAGCAGAACGAGCCGGGCGTGCGCAAGATCAGGAGAGCGAGGACGCGTTCGAGAAGCTGCGGCGCGATGGGTATATGTAAGCGGATGTGTAGCCCCAACGGGGCGGAATAATGTAGCCCAGGGCGTAAGCCCTGGGTGATGTGTTAAAAGAATGAACGAGCCCCAACGGGGCGGCATAAAAAAGAAGCGCAATGTTCGCGGTAGAATTATGCCGCCCTTTCAGGGCTAAAAAAATCGCGCGGCCTGAACCCAGGGCTTACGCCCTGGGCTGCATTATGCCGCCCCATCGGGGCTCATTCGAATGCGTCTTTGCGAAGATTAAAAGGAGTTTAAAGTGTCCCAGCAACTTGAACAAATGAAGATCGTCATCGTCGGTCACGTTGACCACGGTAAGTCCACCTTCGTCGGTCGCCTTTTCTATGACACTGGCTCGCTGCCTACGGGCAAGTATGAGCAGCTCGTCAAGATCGCTGAGCGTCGCGGCGTGCCGTTCGAATGGGCGAATCTGATGGACTCGCTGCAGAGCGAGCGCGATCAGAACATCACTATCGACACCGCGCAGATTTGGTTTAGTACGCCGAAGCGCCAGTACGTTATCATCGACGCGCCCGGGCACAAAGAGTTCTTGAAGAACATGATCACCGGAGCGGCCAACGCTGATGCGGCGCTGCTCCTGATCGACGCGCACGAAGGTGTGCAGGAACAGTCCCGCCGCCACGGCTACATGCTGCACTTGCTCGGCATCAAGCAAGTCATCGTGATGGTCAACAAGATGGATTTGGTGGACTACAAGCAAGAGGTATTCGACACCATCGAAACGCAGTACCGCGCGTTTTTGAAGCAGCTTGGCGTTGAGCCGAAGCTCTTCATTCCCATCGCGGCCAAGCACGGCGACAACATCGTCGCGAACAGCGAAAAGACGCCGTGGTACAAAGGCACGCCGGTCGTGGGATCGATTGACGCGCTCTTCCAGATTCCGTTGCCTCCGACGAACCTGCCGTTGCGCTTCCCGATTCAGGACGTGTACCGCTTCGATCACCGCCGCATTTTGGCCGGGCGCGTTGAATCTGGAACGTTGAAGGTCGGTGATAAATTGATGTTCGGACCGCGCAATAAAACGGCGGTCGTGAAGACGATTGAACGCTGGAGTTCCGCGTCGAACGACACAGCGAAGGCCGGCGAATCGATTGGCGTGACGCTCTCGGAACAGATCTTCGTCGAACGCGGCCACGTCGGCAGTTTGGAGACGGATTCACCGATTGTTGCGACCGAGTTCCAAGCAAATCTTTTCTGGATGGGTAAAGCGGCGCTCGAAATCGGCAAGAAGTATAAGATCAAATTGACGACGCAGGAAGTCGAGTGCGAAGTCTCGTCGATCGAGAAGATCATTGACGCATCCACGCTCGGCGAAGTCGCGAAAGATCGAGGTTACATCGCGAAGAACGATGTGGCTGAAATCACGCTCCGCACAAAATACCCGGTTGCATTCGACAACCACAACCGCATTCCGGAGACGGGCCGGTTCGTGATCGTGGATAACAAAGAAGTCTGCGGCGGCGGCATTATTCTTCACGGTATTTACGCGGATGCGGCCAAGCAGAAGTCGAGCAATGTGGTCTGGCACAAGACGAAGATCGGCACTGACGAACGCGCCGCGCGCAACGGCCACAAGGGCGCGGTGATCTGGTTGACGGGGTTGTCGGGTGCGGGCAAGTCGACGATTGCGACGGAACTCGAAAACGAACTCTTCCACCACGGTATCAACACGTATGTGTTGGACGGCGACAACGTCCGCCACGGCCTCTGCGGCGACCTCGGCTTCACGCCGAAGGATCGCACGGAGAACATCCGCCGCGTCGGTGAAGTCGCGCACATTTTGAGCGACGCTGGTTTGGTCGTGATCACGACGTTCATCTCGCCGTACCGCGAAGACCGCGAACGTGTGCGTAAGATCGTTGAAGGCGATTTCGTTGAAGTGTACGTGAAGTGCCCCATCGAAGAGTGCGAAAAGCGCGATCCGAAGGGGCTGTACAAAAAGGCGAAGGCCGGCGAAATCAAAGACTTCACGGGCCTGACCGCTCCATACGAAGAGCCCGTCAAGCCGGAACTGACACTCGACACCAGCAAGCATTCCGTGCCTGAAAGTGTGACCGCTATCATGGATTACTTGAAGGAGATTATTTACGTCGAGAAGCACACGGAGAATATTAAGAGCCACTAGAACTAAAACGGGCCCGCATCGAACATGATCGGGCCCGTTTCGTCTCGTTCTTCGAATCGGAATCCATCATGAATCAATTAACAAAACACATCGATAATGGTTCGTTCTGGGTCATGGTCATCACGGTGGTGCTGTTCGTGGCCGCGATCTTTGAAAAAGGATTCACGCATGACTTGCTGTTGGAAGCGGGCGTATTTTTGGTCTCGGCAAAACTAATGGTGATGAGCTATAAAAACGGAATTGTGTCCAAGCACATCAGCGCGCAATTGAACGACATTCAAGACGGCATTAAGCGGATTGAACAACGGCGCGATTCGTGAAATGAGTGCTAGGATGGTTGTACAATCGGCTTGCGGCACACGCTCACACAGTATTCAAAACACGTCCCGCTGCCTCTTTTTCTCACGCTGTGATGGTCGAGTTTATCGAACAACAAACTCGGTAGCTTGAAGACTTGATTGATCCGCACCGCTCCGTGAAACGGCAGAATTTTGCCGATGAACTGCATGCTGTTGACGGCGGTTTGATTCTTCGGATTCTGTCCCAGCATCTCGATCTCACCGAAATAATTCTTCAGCCGTGCGTCGAATTCGGCGGCGTTGTATTCCCGCACATGAAACGGATTCCAAGGCTTGTCGGTCAGCGTTTTGCCGGGATTGGTTACGTCGCGGTTTGGGGTCGAGCAGATGAAGACGCCGCCGGGTTTAAGGACTCGAACGGCTTCGCGCAGATAGGGCGAATCGTCCGGAAGATGCTCGATTGTTTCCAGCGAAACGTACACATCAATCGATTGCGATTCAAACGGAAGAGCCGTCGCGTCGCCTACTTGAAATTTCAAATTACTGAACGAATTGGAACGCGCGGCGCTTTCGACGGATTCGGCGGAGACATCGATTCCGTGGACGAGGGCAGCGTCGGATTGTGCGAAAAGTTTCGAACTCGTTCCGTCACCGCACGCGCAATCCAGCACCGTTTTTCCGGCGACGAACGTGGATGCGAATTGATAGCGCACGGTGTGTTCGTGCCGCACCCAGACCGGCAAAAACTGGCTCTGCGATACGCGCTCTTTCGCTACCTTCATCAAACCGATCCTTTCGTTCGCGCTGAAATGCACACGCTGTTCCGTTTGCGAACTCAATTTCAATTCGGTATCTTGAACCGTCTCAAAGCGGCTGCAAGGTGAAAAGCGCGATTAAAACGAATCGGGTAATTGATGGAGAATCTCATGGTCACTTCATGCGAGCAGGAATAGATGTACGTGGGCCGATATTGTTTTTGCTCGACATGAAATGTATATTGTTATAATATGCGCATTGTGCATTCGTATGCCAAATATTTTTTCCCTTCCCGACATGATGTGCCAATTGGAAATAGAATTATGAGCGACACGTCTCCGAACGAGCGCGCCCCTGCAAAATCTCTAGAAATGAACGGCACCGTTGTTTTGCGAAAGCCGGACGTACCGTTGTTTCTCTGTGACTTAGTGGACTTCGTCGAAACGGGTATGTCGTGTGTCTCACATGTCCCAAACAACGAATGGGCTGTGCCGGGAAAATGGGCGGATGAATTTAAAAACGGTGTCGTGTTTCAAGCTGATATTGTTTTCGATCCCTATATTCCTTGGCTGCATCTCTCTGTCGAAATTCGCAGTGCGTTGATGGTGACGGTCGACTGTTTCAAATTAGAGACGGCATTTCTCGGCATGGATGAGGATCTAGTCCATATCGTGCGAGATGCTGCGGAGAAAATTCGTGCGGAAAAGCAGCGGCAGGTTGCGGCTCCGACAGGAGACGCACAACTCTCACGTAAAGTTTCGTTGCTTGGTGAAATTTTAAGCCGAACGAGTTCGTTGCCTCAAGCGAGCATTGAAAGGGCAGTTACGTCAGCTGCGGAATGTGGATTAAAATTGGGCGAATTTCTGGTCCGCCAAGGCCTCGTTACTCCACAGCAAGTGCTCGAAGCCCGCTCCGCGCAAACCGGATTGGCGTATGCGGATTTTGATGTGGGTTCCATCGCGGATGATCTGCTGAATATCATTCCCATCGACCACTTGAAGCGACTGGCATGTGTGCCTGTCGCCTTGAACGCTGAAACTGTTCGCATTGCGTGCGTGAACCCAATTTCCAAAAGCGAATTGGACGCGCTTGAGAAAATCTGTGGTAAGCGAGTTGAACTGGTGCTGTGTCCGGAGAAATTGCTGACTCGGTTTTTCGCGGGGATTCAAAAAGGCGACATTCAAAAGCGCCGCTCGCATACTCGTTTCGATGTTTCGATGCCCGCGACGTTCCGTACGTCCCCGGCTGATGGCCCCTTGCAATTTGGAGCCGCTGTATCGGGGCGGGTTATAGACGTGAGCATGAGAGGCATGCAATTGATAGCGCCGGCGACCATCCAGCGCGACTCGAGCGCGCTTCCGCCCGAACAAGTCAAAATGTTGGTCACCATCGATGCCGGCGCGAATAAAATCATCGCGTTCTGTGAAGCGCGTCACCTTCGATACACACAGAACGACAAGGGCCGTTCGGATTGCGTCTACGGGTTGAAGATCGAAGCCATTCTGAAGGACGAAAACGACGTTCTGCAAAACCCATAAGCTAGAAAGCAGCGACTATCGCTGCTGTCGATTCTTCTTGTTCTTCGCGACGCCTTTTCGGCTGGGGGCCATGGTCTTGCCCATCGGCGATTTTTCGCGGTTGACTCTGATTTTTCCAATCGGCATTGACGTGACCGGCTTCTTTATAACCGGGGCCATTCGCGCGGGGCCGGGGAGCGGTGCTTTTACCGGTTCGCCTTTTCGAGCGGTCACGTCGTCCATCAGAATCTTGATGAATTCTTTGATGCCCTGTCCCGTTGCGGCAGAGATCGCGAGCACTGGGCGCTTCAATAATTTCTTCAACCG
>JBAXUS010000061.1:0-32055 GCA_037129555.1 Planctomycetota bacterium | reverse complement strand
CCCATTTTATGCTCAAGTGCTTCTTCTAGCAATCATAAAAAACAATTTTGAGCAAAACAGGACGCCATCTCGGAGACTTTTCTCTCCCCAGGACAATCTTTTGTGTCAAATCCGCGCACTTAGTTTATACTAAGTCGGTGTTCGATCCGTTTTTATTGCAAAAAAGACTCTATTAATGGGTGGCTTCCGCATCATGTCCTCAGATGAACGCGCTCCGACCGAAACCAAACAGCGCCCAAAGTACGAAAATGATAGTTATTGGAGCCAGCGCCTCGAAAAAGATTTTTCGCTTTCAGGCGTCGGACATGCCGGAGTCGGCCTCGCGTTCAACCGCTGGGCCTACAAAGTCCGTCGTGCCGTCCTGTTACGCACCCTTCGAAATACCGGCATCTCCATTCATGGCTCGCGGATTTTGGAACTCGGCTTCGGAACTGGATTCTACCTCGATCTCTGGCACGCCCAGGACGCCAAGCACGTCACCGGTTTCGACATCACCGACATCGCCGTCAAAGCCGCCCGCGAACGCTTCCCCGCCGATTGGGACTTCGATAAAGCCGACATCGGCAAACCTCTGCCGATTGATAAATCCATCGGCACGTACGATCTCGCTACAGCATTCGACGTCCTCTTTCATCTCGTCGATGACGACGGCTGGAACGGCGCGCTTGATAACATCACAGCCGCATTGAAGCCTGGCGGCGTCACCATTATTTTCGATAAATGCCAAAGCGTCGAAAACGCCGTCGGTCACGTCCGTCGCCGCACGCTCGAAACCTACACGTCGGCACTGAAAGCTCGCGGTTTCGAGATCATTTCTGTCCGCCCTCTTTTCGTAACAATGAATTCGCCGACCGACCTGTCAGGCCTCGCGAAACTCGCTTTCAAAACGAATTGGTCGCTGACCAAGCTGCCGTACAAAATCGGTAAGCACATCGGTCTCGGCGAAACATTTGGCGGGGCGATGGGTGCCAGCATGTATTTCCCGGAACTCCTCTGGACCCGCGTCTTCCCGCGCGGTCCCAGCACCAAGATTTTAGTCGCTCGAAAAAAGTAAGTCGTGATCCCAAGAGCCGCGCACGCAAGTAAGCGGCATCCGAACGAATTGCCGCTTACTTGCGTGCGCGGCTCTAAATAAAAAGGAACCGCCATGACCACCGCATCAAAAGGTCTCGCAGTCGTTTACGCCGAGAACATCTATGAGAATCTCGAGCTTCACTACCCGCGCTTGCGCTTGATCGAAGCGGGCTACGATGTTCGCGTCGTTGCGCCTAAGAAGGGCGAAACCTACACTTCGAAAGAAGGCTACCCCGTCAAATCGGACGCGGAGTTTTCAGAGATCAATCCGAGCGACGTGAAAGTTCTCGTCGTCCCCGGCGGTTTCGCTCCGGACAAATTACGACGCTATGCTGCAGGCAACGAACTCGTAGCGGCCGCTTGGAATGCAGGCGCGGTCGTGACCTTCATTTGCCATGGAGGCTGGGTGCCGATCAGCGCGAAGATCGTCAAAGGCAAACGCCTTACCAGCGTTCCGGCGATCAAGGACGACCTCATCAACGCCGGCGCTATTTGGCTGGACGAACCCTGTGTCGTAGACGGCAACATGGTCACCGCCCAACTCCCCAAGGACCTCCCAGCTATGATGGAAGCCGTACTCACGATTCTACGTGACTAATCACGCCACTTTCCAATCCAGCACCCCACCCTCACCTCGCTGGATTTCGCGATAAACGTGATCGCGCTCAACCGGTTCTCGGCCCGCCTCCTTTATATAGCGGCGCAGGTCGTTGACGGTCAGGGCCTGCGGCGTGTCAGAACCGGCCATGTGGTAAATTTTTTCCTGAAGCACCGTGCCGTCGAAATCCGTCGCGCCGTAGGCCAGCGTGATCTGGGCAATCGGCACGGTCAGCATGATCCAATAGGCTTTAACGTGCGGGAAGTTGTCGAGCATCAATCGTGAAATCGCGTAGGTTCGAACTTCATCAAAACTGCTTGGGCCGTGCTCGACTTTAAGGACGTTATTTTCCGGATGATAGCTGAGCGGAATGAACGCGAGGAACCCGTTAGTTTCGTCCTGCAACTCGCGCAATTGAAGCAGATGTTCAATGCGCTGCGCGTGCGTTTCGACGTGGCCGTAGAGAAGGGTCGCGTTTGATTTGATGCCAAGCTTATGCGCTTGGCGATGCAAGTCGAGCCACTCGGCACTGGTTTCTTTCCCGGCACAGATTTTTTTACGGAGATCATCGTTAAGTACTTCAGCTCCGCCACCGGGGAGTGAGTCAAGTCCTGCTTCTTTCAGTGCGATCAGCGTTTCGTTGGGTGACAAACCGGCGAGTGTGGCGAGGTGGTAGACCTCGATAGCAGTGAAACACTTCAAGCCGACTTTGGGATGCCGCGCCCGGATGCCTCGCAACATGTCCGTGTAATACGAAAACGGAAAATCGGGATGCAGGCCGCCGACGACGTGAATCTCGGTTGCGCCGCCGTTGGCAATGGCATCGGCGTTGTGAAAGACTTCATCGAGCGGCATTTCATAGCCGTTCGCGCGGCGGTCTTTTCCTTTGCGCCTGTAGAACGAACAGAACGCGCATGAGAGCGTGCAGTAGTTAGAATAATTGATGTGCCCGTTGACGACGTAAAAGACGCGTTTACCGTGGCGCTGCAACGCGGCCCATTGAGCCAGCGCGCCGATACTCAACACATCCGGGTGCGCGAGCAACGTCATGCCGTCCTGCTTGGACAGCCGTTCGCCCGCGACTACTTTGTCGCGTATAGCTTCGAGGCCGGGTGAGACGCTGGGGATTGCGGCGATGTCGCATTCAAAAGTGGGTTGCACTGCGTTCTCCTTTTCAAGTCACGCGATAGATTCTAATCGAAGCGCAAGCGATGACAAAGTGCTTGGCGCGAATTGAATCGCGCGTGTATTTTTCGAGTTTTCAAAGTAAGTGAACGGGCACTAAATCGTCACGATCATGGGATAGTGACGGGATGTACTCGCAGTGTGATCCATCTAGGTATACGGACGTGGGTGCATTTTGCCGATGATGAGTATCGAATTTGACCCACAACGTCTGATTGAGTTTCGTTTTTGACTTGGAGCTGCTGATGCCGTCACCGAAAATTGTCTTTGCTCTTCTCGCGTTTTTTGCGTGTTCCCTCTTCGCGGGTTCGGATGTCATCGGCATCGCCCCGCGCATTATTGATGGCTCGAACGTTCCGGCTTCAACGTATCCGACGGTGGGGATCATCACGAATTCACCGTCCACGTTTATCTGTTCTGGGACGCTGATCGCGCCGCGTTTTGTGCTCACGGCGGCGCATTGTTCGGTGAGTGGTTCGACTGGAGCGCTGTCCATTGGCCAAACGAACGGGCGTTTTATCATCGGCGGATCGACGTACAAGACGGCTCACATTTACGTACACCCAACGTATAAAGGCGACCGCTCGCAGGACGTTGAGGGTGCGATTGATTTGTGCATTTTTGAATTGACTCAGGACGTGCCGAACGTAGTGCCGTCGCCGCTTTTTCGGCAGGTTCCGACCGTGGGCACATTGCTGAGATTGGTTGGATACGGCGAACAAGGAACAGGTAAAACGGGAGCGAATGGAACGCTCCCGCCGAATGGAACCGTCAACACCGGCACCTCCCCGATCGACATCGTCACGAACACGTTTATCAAATGGAACTTCACGAACACCACGCCCAAAGAAAGCAACACGGCTCCGGGCGACAGTGGGGGTCCGCAATTCATTATGCAAAACGGAATGCTCTTGCTTGCGTCCGTGACCTCGGGCGGATTGAACTCGAACGCAGCGTTCGGTGACCAGTCATACAACACGCGCGTTGACATTGCGACGCCGTGGATTGACAGCATCACTGGCGGCACACCGGTCCCCGGAAACAACGCTCCGCAGATAAGCTCGTCTATGTTTTCGCCGAATCCAGCCATGTCGGGTCAGCAAGTAACGTTCACAGTTTCGGCCAGTGATGCGGACAATGACACGCTCAATTACCATTGGATTTTTGGTGATGGCACTGAAAAACAGAACGGGGCAACATCTGAAATGCACACATACGTGCTGGATGGTACGTATCTGGTTCAATTGATTGTGAGCGATAATAAGGGCGGCACGGCGGTGCAGGATTTCAGCGTCACCTCCGGCAATGGGAACGTGACGGTTGTCCCGACGCTCATTTTAAAAAAGCGCTTCACGCTGAATTTTGCGACACCTGAGCGCAGTTCTCTGGATTTTACGCTGACACGATCCGCATTCATTTTCAAGGATCAAGCCAGTTATTTAAGCGCGTATGACATGACGATGGCCAATGTTTATCTGGGGTCCATGAAGATCGATTCGATGATGCTGACGGGGACGAAAGGCGTTGGGATTGGAACGCTGCTGTTCTCTTACCGCACGGGTTCGGTGCGGTACACGGTCAAGAACAATGCGCAACTAAACTCGGTACTCAGCTTGTATGGCGCAACGAACGCAACGACGCCTGGCCCCATCTCCGTCGTGGTTCCATTGCGAATCGAATTGAGCTCTGTTTTATACGGCAACAATGCCGTGTTTAGTTATGCCGCCCGAATGGACAAAATAGGCAATGGGCGTTAGGAGCGGCATCGCTCCTATTTGAGTAGATCAATACATTGCAATTCTTTGCCGTCGCGAACGTACAAACGACCGTCCGCGTAGGGCGGATTGCACCAGGTTGTTCCGCAGATTTTGACGCGGCTGATTTCTTTGAACTCTTTCGCGTCCGCTGCAAAGAGCACGAGTTCGCCGAGGTCCGTCAACGCCAGCACATTCTTGCCGAGGACCAGCATTGACGCGTGAGCGTGTGACGCGTCGGCCAAGAGGTAGCCGGTTTTGTCCCAGGCGATTTCGCCTTTTGCTGCGTCAATGCAGATCAATTTGCTCGCCGTGCCCACACCGTAAATATGCTCGCCGAACGCGACAGGGCTTGCGAAGTTGATCGCGGCTTCTTTGTTCGTCCAGATGCGCTCCGCTTTGAAACCGTCACCTTCCTTCGAAACTTTGATACCAAGAATGCCTTCCATGTGCGACGAGACAATCACGGTGTCGCCGATGGCCATCGGAGCTGTGACATGGCGCCCGAATTTCGTTTTGACGGGGACGCGCCAGAGCAGTTTTCCGTCGGCTGGATTCAATCCGATGAGCGCAATGGCGCTGAAGACGACGACTTGTTTTGTGCCGGCCAGAGTCAGCACATTCGGCGGTGCGTAAGCGACCATATCGTCCTGCGATTTCCAAATGACGTCGCCAGTATTTTTGTTGAAGCAAACAACAGCCGCGCCTTCGGCTCCGACGATGGCAATCAGATGATCGCCGTCAATGAAGGGCGAACCCGCGTTGCCGTGGCGAGCAGCTCCGGCGGTGTCGCCTTTTTCGCCGGTGTATTTCTGGCCGAAATCGGTGATGTAATTTTTATGCCAGATCGTTTTGCCGTCAGCAGCGTTGAGGCATTTCAGTTCGCCTTTGGTGCTTTGAGCGTAGACTTTTCCACTGTTGTAAATCGGGGTGCAGCGCGGGCCGGTGCCGAAGCCGTCGATGTGCTGGGAGTCGAGATCGACACTCCAAATTTCTTTACCATCCGCCGCGTTAAAGGCTCGGGCGATTTCACGGCCCGGAGGCGCTTTCTTTTTAGGAGGCTTCGCGCCGGGAGCAGGAGCCGCTGGCGGCGTTGCGGGCGCGGCTTCTTTATCCGCGAGGAAATCGGTCATGAAGACTTTGCCATCGGCGACAACAGGCGACGAGAATCCATCGGCGGTCGGAGTGCGCCAAACGACGGTGGGTGTCGCGGAAATTTTCTCGGGAACTGCGGCGCCATCGATCACGTGACCATCGCGATTGGCGTTTCGCCAGGCGGGCCAGTCGGCTGCGAAGGAGACGGAGATCGTCAGCGTGACGAGAAGAAAAAGGATTGTTGACCGAATCAAATTCATGTGAAATCTCGTTGGGATTGAAACAAACTAAAGCGCTCGCTGCCACTCTTTCAGCGACTTAATGGGATACACAAGTTGGATGATATTTGTCGTCAAATTATCGCGGATGCAGTAGAGCAGCATCAGTTCAATGGTCACGACGAACAGCACCGACACCCACACTCGCGCGCGCGATGCGAGGAAAAAACCGAACGCGCATGCGCAGATGTCCGACATCGAATTGACCACACTGTCGCCAAAATAATCGAGCGAGATCGTGACGGCTCGATAGCGTTCGATGACATACGTACTGTTTTCAACCAACTCCCAGACGCATCCAATCAGGACCGCGATGATAAAACGCAACGGGAGCGACAGACTCTTCTTCGGATCGGCGAAGTGGATCAATGCGTAGTACATGAAGCCGTGCAAGATGTGGGTGAACGTGTACCAGTCGGTCAGATGTTGCGAATTTTCGGAGCTGAAGACTTGACCGTGCCAGAGCTTGACATAGCCACATTTGCAAATCCAAACACGCCCCATCGAAGCGAGAATACAGGCGGTAATGGCCATCAAAAACAACATGATCGCGCCATAACGACGGGCTGAAAATCGATTCACTTGCTCGAGCTGAATGGGCAACGTCGCATTCCTTTTCGGATACCTTGTTTCATGACCACGAAACGTGGAGCCGAAACGAATTTCGGCTCCACGTCATCGCTTCAATTATTCGTCATAGCCCTTCAACGGGCGGATCCAAATGTTGCGGTAGCGGACGGGGTTGCCATGGTCCTGCAAACCGATCGGACCTTTTTCCGTCTTGCCGTCGTATTTACCGAGCGTCTTGTGGCCGGTCCCGCCGAGGATTTCAGCGTGGTTTTGGGTCACGACGCCGTTGTGGATCACGGTCACGAACGCGGGCTTGTCGAGCTTGCCTTCTTTGTACTTCGGACCGGTGAAAACAATGTCGTAAGTCTGCCACTGTCCGGGCGGAAGTGAGGCGTTGACCAGCGGCGGGTGCTGGCCATAAACGGAACCTGCGGAACCGTCAGGATAGGTCGGGTTGTTGTAGCAATCGAGGACTTGGATTTCATACTTACCGTGCAAGAACACGCCGCTGTTGCCACGGCCTTGGCTGTCACCGTGCGGCGGAGTCGGGGCGGCCCATTCGACGTGGAGTTGGAAGTCTTCGAATTCGTCTTTGGTGAACACGTATCCGGCTTTTGCGACCGAGATCAGCTCGCCTTTTTCAATGACCCATTTGCAGGGAATATCGTTCTTGTTGCCGGAGTGCCATTTGTCGGTGTTGGTGCCATCGAACAAAACGACGGCGTCGGCTGGTGCTTTGCCGGGAACTTCAGGTGTGCTGGCCGAGCCGGGCGTAACGACGCGGGGCTGAGGGCGCAGGCCGTCGTGAACGTGCCACGTGCCGCTTTTTTCGGCGGGCAACAGCGGCGTGTCTTGATAGCCGATCGGATGATCAACAGGCTTGGGCTTCGGCGCGTCTTCTGCGCATGCGAAGAAAACTGAAACGGCCAACAAGGCGAGGACGGGCAACTTGCTCATGAACTCGTGCTCCTAAAAAAAATCCACAGGCGGCGCTTTTGCGCAGCCGGCTGGACATCCCAAAAACGACATCGATTCGAAGCAGACTACACCGAGAACTTGAAATGTCTCTGCAGAAAAACACAAAGGCACGAAGCGGAAATCGCAAGAAGTGGAAAAAGTATATGCACAGAAAACGCTGCGTGTGTGCAATGTAAAATGACAATTTTTCAGCCGTGGTTTATGATCATGTCATGAACATTTCTCTTGATGTCTCAAGCGCTGCGCGCGCGGAATCGACGGGCGTTGCGATGTACATTCGGCGTATGGTTGCGGCGTTCGCACGTGTAGGTGGAGCGCACCAGTTTTCGCTGGTCACGCGCGCGTCGCGGTTGAAGAACATCTTTCGACTTCCGGAGCTCCCCGCTCCGAACTTTCGAAGTAAATTAATGCTCGAAGGATTGCACCCTTTCTTCGCCCGATCCCAGCATGTGTTTCACGGGCTGGATGCGCGGCTGCCCGGTCGCTGGATGAAAGCCAAAACAGTAGTCACAATTCACGATGTGTATTCGTCGCTGCAATCAACTGAATTCGCGACCGCCGATTTCCGCGCCATGAAAACGAAGAGGTATGCGGAACTCGTTGAACGCGCTGATCGGATTATTTGTATCAGCCACGCGGTCAAGCGCGATGTGATTGCGACGCTGAATCCAGATCCAGCAAAGTTGCGCGTAGTATACGAAGCGGGTGGCGAAGGTTTCGCGCCGCGTCCAGTCAATGTGGTTTCCACCGTTCGAAAAAAATACGCGCTCGACCGACCGTACTTCATCTTTGTTGGGAGCATCAATAAGCGCAAAAATATCCTGGCCCAAGCGCGCGCTTTTTTGAGCGCTCGCCGGGCCGCGAAAAGTGATGCGCTGCTCGCGATTGCGGGGCGCGTCGGATTTGGCGGCGACGAGATTCGCGCGTTGATCGAAAAAGAGGAAGGCGGATCAGCGATCAAGATTCTCGGATACGTTCCAGACGCTGACATTCCGGCGCTCTATTCGGGTGCCCGCGCACTGCTGTTTGCGACACTGTACGAAGGGTTCGGCATTCCGGCAATCGAAGCGTTTGCGTGCGGCTGCCCGGTGATCGGGGCGACAACGGGCAGTCTGCCAGAGATCATCGGCGATGCGGGCCTGCTCGCTGACCCGTGTTCCGAGACTTCAATCGCGGAGCAGATTCAGACGATGTTGAGCGACGACGTTCTTCACGCTACGTTCGTCGCCAAGGGCATCGAACGCGCGAAACTATTTTCGTGGGACAAGGCGGCTCGGGAGTGTCTGGATGTGTACGTGGAAATGGTCTAGGACTGATTACAGTTCCGAAATTTATTTTCAATCCTACCGACACATTACAACGAAAATTGTCTCGTTAACCTCCCTGAAACTGCCGATACATATCTCCACACGCGGCTGCGGTCGCATTCTGGAGGTTTCATGGCCGTTCAACATCGACTTGTGTGCCGTGCTTCGTTCGTCTTTTTGACTACCGCCCTCATCGTCCTGCCGTCGTGTAAAGATCACGATTCGCATCGCGAGTCCTACACTCCGCCCGACCCTGTAGTCTACGCTACGCCAACGACTCCGACTGTGATTCCTTCCTATGCTCCAGCGTCCCGACCGCAGCCCGTTTCCGTCGCGACCGCTACACCCGAGATTCGCGTCGCGGTGTTGAAAGATGTTCCGAGTATCCGCATCGCGGCGCCAACGTCCGGCGCACGGATTGTTTTGAATGGCCAACCCTGGCGCAAACTGGCGTCGGGTATGGCGGTAACTGTCACGTATTCCGGCCCAGCGATTCTGATCGAAGGTCAACCGACAGGTGCGAACAGCGTCCGCTTTGAAAGCCTGATTCCCGACGAAGCGCTGCATTTGAACGACCGTGATTCGGCAGCCAATGTGACACTTTCGCACCCGGGTAATCGCCCCGGCCTGCTCGCTGTGGCTCAATTGAATATCGAGGAATATCTTGCGGGCGTTCTGGCCGGAGAAGTTCCTTACGAACGCTGGCACGCCGAAGCCTTGAAGGCTCAAGCCGTCGTCAGCCGCTCCTACGCGTTGTCCGAAATGCGCGGGCGTACGACCGATTCATATGACGTCGAATGCACCGTCATGAGTCAGGTCTTTCGCACCGGATTCAAAAACGTCCCGGCACTTTACGCCGCGATTCAATCGACGCGCGGCTTGGCGTTGACAAGTAACGGAACGATCTTTCCAGCGTATTTTCATTCGACCTGCGGTGGGCACACCGAAGCTGCTGCCGGCATCTTCCCGGAATTCAGTGCGTTGAAACCGCTGTGCGGCGTGAATTGTCCGCACTGCACACAAAGCCCTAGTTACCGCTGGAAAGCGTCGTTTTCTAAAGACACAATGGCGACGAAATTGAAAGCTCAGATTCCGAACCTCGGCAAAATTGAAACGATTGCGTTCGTCGACAACAAAGGTGTTCCGGTTGGTGCTTCTGCGAGCGATATGCGGCGCGTTCAATCTGTCAGCATCAAGCACTCGAACGGCGTTTCGACCATGCAAGGCAATGCGTTTAGATTGGCTGTCGGGCCGAAGGAATTGAAATCGCTGCTCTTCGGACAAGTCATAGATCGCGGCGACGCGCTTGAGATCACCGGCGGTGGTTTTGGCCACGGCGTGGGCTTGTGCCAGTACGGCATGGAAGGCATGGCGGCTGTAGGCCAGCCCTACATCAATATCCTCGGTACATATTTCCCCAGTGCCGCGTTGACACGAATTTATTAAGAAGCGAAGGTGCTCCTAAAAAAAACAGCCACAGAGCTTTCGCTGCGTGGCTGTTTCGTATTCGAGGGGAAGAGTCGAACCGACTCTAATGTTCTTGGCTTCGTCACCCGGTTTTGCAAACCGCTGTTGAGTTGACAGGAAAACCACCCCAGTTCGGCGAGTTTGAAATGGATCCACCGCGCGCTGACGTGTTGAATGATTCAGTTTCTCGGGAAGGATAGGACTGCTGCGATTCAACGCGAGCATCGGAGTAATGCGAGGTCGAGTAGCTGCTGCTGGAATCGGAGTAATGGCTGTCATTACAACCTGCCAGCATCAACACACAGGGCACAAGAACAATTAACACTTTTTTCACAAATCGATCCTCCCGTAGCGAACTCAATCTACACATTATGAGCAACTTGGTCCGAATAATCGCTGCACTTTGTTGAATGCGTTCAAGAGAGAGACTACCACAGGTCGATAATCCTTCACAACTAATTTATTAAATTATTTTTCTGCCTCTTACGCCTTGACACGGTGACCGCGCCAAAGACGCAGTAAGTTATTTCATCGAAGCGAGGATTTCGTCGGTCATTTTCATAGAGGAATGGACCCCGTTGACGTCGTCGTGGTCTTCGAGTTGATCCATGATATTCAAAACTTTAGTGGCGGTTTCGACATCGACGTCCGTTTCGTTGTCCGCGAGGAATTTCATCTCCGCCATGTCGGTCGTGATCTTTTCAGCGTCCAGCGCTTTGCGAACCGCGTCGAAACTTTCCGGCGGCGTCATGATTTCAAACATGTCGCCCTGCAACGACATGTCGTCGGCACCCGCTCCCAGCACGATGTCCATCAATTTGTCTTCTGAAATTTTGGACTTATGGACCGCGATCACGCCGCGTCGTTTGAACATCCACATCACCGCGCCGCTGGCCCCGATTTTGCCGCCGCTGTGCTCGAAAATCTTGGTGATCTCCGGGCGCGTTCGGTTGATGTTGTCGGTCAGCGTTTCGACGAGGATCGCCACGCCGCCTTGACCATAACCTTCGTAAATCAGTTCGGTCATCTTCTGACCTTCGAGCAGCCCCGCGCCCTTCTTGACCGCGTGCTCGATGTTGTCTTTTGGCATCGACGACGCGCGAGCCAGTTCGATGGCATGGCGCAAGCCGAAGTTTGAATCCGGATCCGGACCTTTGCGCGCCGCGATCATGATATTCTTCGACAACTTCGCGAACTGCGTCGCCCGCTTCGCGTCCTGCTTGCCTTTGCGTACCGCGATATTGGCGGAATGGGAATGTCCGGCCATCGTCAATCTCCTTCAGTTACCCTGTTTTTCAACGAAAAAGCGGAATGCGATAATCGCCGCATCCCGCTCTTAAAACCACGTTTCGAGTTGCGGGTTTCGTGTTTCGGGTTCATGACATCAAAGGCTACTAATAACCCGAAACCCGGAACTCGAAACAATCCGTTAGTTAGTCCTTCTTTTCCGGCTTGATCAGCGACTTCAAATATTTCGACCAGATCGGCAACACGTCATCCGGATCGGCTTCTTTGGAGAGAGACTCGACTGAGAGGTAGCCTCGGAAGTTGCCGGACTTGAGCACGTCAACGACTTGATTCATCGGAACGAAACCTTCGCCCGGTTCGCAGGGAGCGAGCTTGGTGCGGTCGTCGTTGAATGCGCAATCGTGAATGTGAACGTGGCGGACGTGATCGCAAATCGAATCGTAGGTGTCTTCGATGGATTCCAACACGCGCATCGGGTGCAACACGTCCCATAGGACACCGAGCTTCGGGGAATACACTTGGCTCAAGACTTCGGCCGTGTACTTCGAGTGGCTGAACGCGCCGTGCGTTTCAATCAGGAGCATCGAGCGCAGCTTTTCCTTTTCGGCGTATTCAGTGCATTCGTCAATCGCTTCGGCAACGTAATCGATCACGCCGGTGGCTTCGAGGCCCTGCGGGATGTCGCCGCCGAAAACGCGCAGGTAAGGCGCGCCAATCGAGTCGGCCATGCGCAGCGCCTTCTTGACGTTGGAAATCGTCTTCTGGCGTTCGACGATGTCGGCGCTGGAGAACGAATAAGAGGAGGCGATGCAGGAGACGGCGAGGTGTGCCGCATCGAATTGTTTGCGAACTTCGGAAATGTATTCGAGCGGGCTGTCGATTTCGATGCCGTGAAGGTGGCCCTTTCCGACTCGCAATTCAACGCCTTCATATCCGTAGGTCTGCATGCCGTCAACGATGGCAGCCACCGTCCATTCGGGGCAAACCCATGTCGTAAAGCTGAGCTTCAAATTGTGCGTGGTCGCGTAAGCAATGGCCATAACTGCGTTCCGTTTCCTTCAAAATCCGGATTTCAACCGGCAAACAACAACGCTTCCCCGACGGGACATCTCGTGCCCCACGGGGGACGCGCGACTGGCCCTCTCTGAACAAGAAGGTCGAAAGATAATAGTGAGCAGTACCCCACTCGTCAAGCAAATGTGAAGGACCATTCGCTTAGAATGTAAATAAATTTACAGGCAGTAATTCAATGTCTCTCGCTGAGACCTCATTGCAGCGGTCGTCGATGCGTCAGAAACCACTCAAACAATTCCGTCCCGCGATACGTTCGCGTCCAGACGTCATGCAGCGAGCGCGGATAAATTGTGAATTTCACCGGGTTGCCAATGCGTTGCAAACTCTCGACGATCCGCTTCGATTCGTCGAGCGGCACAATCGGATCGAGGTCACCATGGAAGACCCAGATCGGGAGTGCCGTTAAATTCCAAACCCACAGCCCCGCCGCACGGCCACAAATTGGAGCGATTGCTGCGAAGCGTTTGGGGTCGTGCGCGGCGAGTGCCCAGGTCCCATATCCGCCCATGCTCGCGCCAGTGACGTACACGCGATTCACATCGACGTTGTATTTTTCGCAGATGTCATCGAGCAACGCGAACAGAACATCGGTCCGCCAGAAATCGTTTTCCGGACATTGCGGCGAGACGACAACGAACGGGAATTTCGGATTGCGGGCGCAGACTCGGGCCAGGCCAAACGTCCTGACTTTTTCCAGATCGGTCCCGCGTTCGCCCGCTCCGTGCAGATGCAAAATCAGCGGCCAAGGTTCCGCTGATTCCGCGTAGTCTTCGGGCAAATGCAAAAGGTACGGAATCTCTGCAGTCTTCGAAATCGGGCGTACAAGATGTTGGGAAGATGTCGGCATGAGTTTTTCATATTGCAGGCTGGAAGCCTGCACCACAATCATTCTTACATCACAATCTTTTGAACAAACGGAATGCGCATCACGATATGCGTGAAAATCACGCTCGGAAGATACACCATCGCCGTGATCAACGGAATCCCGAGAAGGATGTACGGCTTCACATACCAATCTTTAAAGAAGTGCTGCAACGACGCGTCGAATCCGTTCACCGATAGCAATTCGCGGAACAATGGATGGACCAGATAAATTCCGAGCGTGGCCGGGGCGAGCCATTTTGAAATGAATTTGCTGAATGGTGAAGCCATCCACTTCTCATCGAACGTGTTCACAAAAATCAGCCAAACCGAAATGCCCATCGCAATACGCACCGGGCTGACAAAGTCGTAGAGCAAGTACCCCTTCGACGGATACAACGGCTTCTCGCCGAAGGTATCAACCAGCAACGTCGTCCCGCCGGCCAGCAACAAAATCGATCCAATCGCTAGACACCAACATCCGATCAATGCTCGCTTGGACAACTTTTTGTCGCGCAACAAATAGCCAGCGAAATAATATCCGATGAAGGGAACGAAGCGCAAAAACGCGCTCTCCTCAGTACCAGTGAATCCGTCCACGATAGAATTCGCGCTCGCAAATCCAAGACACAGAATCACCGTCAACGTCACCATCGGCTGCGAAGCATGTTTCAAAAAGATGCGGAACATCGGCGTGAACGCATACAGCCCTGCGATGCGGAAAATGAAATGCAAATGCGCGTAGGGTTTGCCCATGATCAGATCACGCCACAAATTCAGTTCGCCAGTGACGCCATGCGGCTTCAAATAATATTGAGTGAAGAGCATGAAGAACGTGGTCCAAAACAGAATCGGAATGCCAAGACGAGCGAGACGCTTCGAATAGAATTTCTCGGGCGCTTCAGCCCGCGCCGGATCGAGCAGCAATGAGCCGCTGAGCATGATGTAAATCGGGACGGCCCAGCGTGAGGCGGAATTGAAAAAGTTACAGGCGTTGAAGTGCAGCGGGGCGTTGATGCTTAATCCCGGGATGCCGTACTGAACCGTGTCGCACACATGAGCCAAGACCACCGCTATCGTTCCCAGCACACGCGCCGCATCGCCATAGGGCAGAAAACGCGGTTTGGTTTGGACCGCTGCACTGGCCCTGTTTGCAATCACTGGCGACGTTTGTTTGATGACCGCCGAAGAAGGGTTTCGCACTCCGAGACTCAATGGCTTTCCTTTCGATTCACTCGACGATTCAACACGGATTTTTCAACGGACCCTATACGTACAATTGCGATGAGCAAAGGTTACTCGGATTTTTTAATTTTTTCGCTGACCAATTCCAATTTCGCCGGTATCGTAATGCAGCTTGTTTAAAAGGAGCGTCCGCGATGCACCGAACCTCAGTCTACACCCATTTTGTAGTCGTCACGCTTATCGCAATTGCGACTACATGCAGCGTCGCAAAAGACCCGCGCTCCGAGCGCCGCGCGTCTGTGCTTCCGGCGATTGAAAGCGTCGTCGGCTCATTGACGCCTCCGCCTAAAGAATGGGCGATGTTTCCTCAAGACGAACCGACTCCACTGCCTCAACAAGCGCCCGCAAAGAACGGGCAGAATCCGGCACAACCCAATGCGCCCGCGAACGTAGCTACTGGAGGCACGGTCGAAAGCCAAGGTGTCGTCTCCGCTACCAACGCTCGCCCAATTCCACAACGCGAATTTCCGCTGATCTGGATGCTCCTGACCGCAGGCCTCAGCCTTGGAGCTTTGGCCGCATCCGGTTCGTTAATTCTTCGTAAAGACGCGTTGTCTGAATCCGACGACATTCCCGTTGTCTCCGAGCTTCAGGAAGTCAACGCGTAAGCACAAAGCCCAAACCACATGTCCTCGCCTCTACGAAATGTCCGTCATTCCGTTTCATTTTTTCTTAGCGCCTTTGCGGTACTTTGCGCCTTTGCGAGCATCTGTTTCCCACGCCCAGCGATTAAAAAATAATTTCGAAAGTCGCCGTTTTGACGTGTCATCTTTTTTCGTCTCGCCGATAATTGGACGTATTCAAATTGTCACTACCCGCTCGCGCTTCGACGCGAGTTTGTTGGAGAAGTCAAATGGCCGGTCCGGCTCCCGAGAAGCTTCTGAAAAAGTCCGTGCATCAGCACAAGCTGATGAGCAAAAAAGGTCTGCTCGAACGCATGTTTTCGTTTTGGTTCGACAGCCTCGTCTACAACCAAATCTGGGAAGACCCGCGCGTCGATATGGAGGCGCTCGAACTCGGTCCCGACACGCGCATGTTGACGATTGCGTCCGGCGGTTGCAACATCCTTGCATACCTTACCAAGAAGCCCGAATCAATCACCGCCGTTGACATCAATCCGAATCACATATATCTGACGCGTTTAAAACTCGCCGCGCTCAGTTCCCTTCCGACGCACGACGACTTCTTCCGCTTTTTCGGCAGCGCCAATCACGCGGCGAACGTCGAGAATTATTTCAAGTACATCAGCCCGCACCTCGATCCAGACACGAAGAAATTCTGGGAGGGCGGCAAGAGTTGGCTGACGAAGCTCTTTCGAAGTCCGCGCATCAAATACTTCGAAAAGAATTTCTACGACCACGCCAAGCTTGGCCTGCTGCTGCGATTCACGCACGGCTTGACCCGCGTCGTTCGCAAAAATCCGCAGCGCATCCTTGAAGCTGAATCCATCGCCGAACAGGAGAAGATTTTCGAAGAAACGATCGCGCCGTTCTTTGACAATAAACTCGTCAAAGCCGTCGCGCGCAATCCGTTCATTCTCTTCAGCCTCGGCATCCCGCCGCATCAATATGCGCTGATGAAAAATGAAATGTCCGGCGACATCATCGACCTTTTCCGCGAACGCGTGAAACGCCTGACCTGCGGCTTTCCGATTGAAGACAATTATTTCGCGTGGCAAGCGCTCGGTCGGTCGTACGACATCGATAAAAAGCGCGCGATTCCGGACTACTTGATGGAGTCGAATTACTCAGTCCTGAAAGAGCATGCGTCGCGCGCCCGGGCCGTCGAAAACAGCCTCACTGGATTCCTGCGCGAGCAGCCCGCGCACAGCATGAATCGCTACATCTTCCTCGACTCCCAGGACTGGATGCAGCCTTGGCAGATTCACGAATTATGGTCTGAAGTACATCGCACGGGCATGCCGGGAAGCCGCATTATTTTCCGCACCGGAGCCGCCGCATCGCCGGTCGAAAAGGCGCTGCCTGCGACCTTGAAAAAACATTTCAAATACGAGCAGGATTATTCGAAAGAGTTGCACAAAAAAGACCGCTCGGCAATCTACGGCGGCTTCCATCTGTATGTGCTGAAGGATTAGGCCTTGAACGTGATAAGGATTTTGAGATGACCACCACGACCATGAAGCCCGCCGAACACGCCGAGAAGATGGACCGCATTTATAAAATGCAGCGGCATTTTTACGACGTGACGCGCAAGTATTATTTACTGGGGCGAGACGTGCTGATTGAACGCATGGCGCTGCGCCCGGGCATGAAGGTATTGGAAATCGGCTGCGGCACCGCGCGCAATTTGATCGCGCTCGCCAGGAAACATCCGCAGATTCAATTCTATGGCTTGGATGCCTCGCGCGAAATGCTCGCGACCGCTCAAGCGAAGATCGACGCCGCGAAATTGACGGATCGCATCACGCTGAAATTCTGTCTCGCCGAAGAACTCGACGCCAAGCGCACATTCGATCTAGACGCGCCGTTTGATGCGATGTTCTTCTCGTATTCGCTCTCGATGATCCCGACGTGGCGCGAATCGCTCGACGCCGCATTTAGGAATCTCAAGCCCGGCGAATTCGTTTACAGCGTCGATTTCTGGGACCAGCAAGAATATCCCGGCATCTTCCGCTGGGCGCTCGTCAAATGGCTCGATTTGTTTCACGTCAAACACCGCCCGGAATTGCTCGAGTATATGAATGACTTGAAGAACCGAGGCGTCTGCTCGCTCGACTTAAGCGGTCTCTACGGACGCTATTCGTATATCGCGAGCATGCGTTCGAAGATGGTGTAGACACGTACCGCTGGCCCCGTAACCATTCGACTATCCGAGGAACGCTCATGTCCGGTTCGCCAATGCCAGGTTCGTCGTCCGCTCACAAAAATCTCTGGACCCGCATTCCACTTTCGTTCCGAATTCTCGGCGGGGTTGCGCTCGGAATTCTGACCGGTAACCTTCTCGGCGGTGCGGACCCGGCGTCAACGCAATCCGTTTTTCTCAACAAGCTCGGCGACATCAGCAAGCTCTTCATCGACCTGTTGAAAGCGCTCGCCACGCCGCTGATTTTCTTCGCCGTGATCGACGCGCTTGTGCGCACCCACATCCCGCCGCGCAAGGGCTTCAAATTGGTGTGCATCAGCCTCGTCAACGCGGTCGTCGCCATCTCAATCGGCCTATTCCTCGCGAACACTCTGCGCGGAGGCGATCATTGGAAAGGTAAACTCGACGACATTAAAACGCAGGTGAACGTGGCCTCGCACGGCGGAGCCGCGAAGATGGCCGACAAGCTTGCGAAGGAAAAAGAGAAGACCAAAGAAGTCTCGCTTGACTTCGGCAAACAGCTCGAAAGCTATATCCCGAAAAATTTCGTCGATCCATTTCAGGGTAACAACATCATCTCCGTGGTGCTGATTGCGATCTTCGCCGGGGCCGCGTTGCGACGGTTGCGGAACCACGCGACGCCGGAAACGGAACACGGAGTCAAAACCATCGAGGACGGCGTCCAAACGATTCTGCAGATTTTCACAATCATGCTGGGATGGGTGATCGAGATCATTCCGCTGGCGATCTTTGGTATTGTGGCCAAAGTTGTCGGCGATACCGGTGGTGCGCTCTTCCAAGCGCTAGGATACTTCCTTGGCATCGTCATGCTTGGCCTGTTCCTCCATGCGTTCGTGTACTACAGCTTCCTGCTCGCAGTCATCGGCCGCCGCTCGCCGCTAGAGTTTTATCGCGGCGCGTCCGAAGCGATTGTCACGTCGTTGTCATGCGGATCAAGCCTCGCAACGCTGCCGGTTACGTTGCGCTGTCTCAAAGACAAATTAAAAATCTCCGACGGCAACGCGCGTTTGGCCGCGTGCGTCGGAACAAATTTGAATCATGACGGCATCATCCTCTACGAAGCCGCCGCAACGATTTTCATCGCGCAAGCCATCGGCATGGAACTGACGACCGCGCAACAATTGACGGTCGCGTTCGCGAGCATCATGGCAGGAATCGGCATCGCCGGAGTCCCCGAAGCGGGTTTGATTACGCTTCAATTGGTGCTGACAGCCGGCGGTATTCCACAAGACAAAATCGTGATCGTGCTGCCGCTATTGTTCACGGTCGATTGGATTATTGGACGAGGCCGGGCGATGACGAACGTGATTAGTGATATGACGGTTGCGACGTTGTTGGAGCGGTTGGATCCGGAGGAAGTCATTCAAAAATAAAAATCTCAGCCAACGATAGTTCTGTTCTACTATCGAGCTGGTTTGATTTTAAAAATTTGAATCACGCCTACGAGACTCATTACACAACCAAACAAAACGACGAGGAGAATCAAGACCGCGAGCACTCTAAAAAATAGCCGAACTGTCGTCTGCTCTCGTTCGCGTTCCATTTCGATTTTGCTCCTTGTTCTCGACTATCTAATTCCCAGCCGCTCCAACCTTCTTCGCATCCGCCAATTTTGCATCCCCCGGATGCGCGTCGAGATATTCCGGGCTTAAGATCATTGTCTTCAGCATCTGCTTGATCGAATAATTGCTCGCCGCCGCGTTGTCCCAGAGCTTCTTGTAAAGCCCGCGTTCGTCGTCTTCGTAGCGCATTTCGCGGCCAAAGAAGAAGATGAAATGCGTCTGGATCATGGTTCGGATGAAGCGCTCTTTGTGCTGGGCTTGCGTCGCGAAGGCTTCCATGCCGTTTCCTTTGAAAGGATAGGACGGGACCAAGCCTTGATCTGAATCGTCGATGGGTTTGCCTTTGTCTTCTTTCGTGAGGTACTTGCCTTTGTCGTCCCAGCGATTGCGTTGCAGTGCCAGCGGAGTCAGAATTTTGTGGCAACTGTAACAGGCAGACGCCGGATGCGTCGTCGAGGCCGCCGTTGCGCCCTCGCGTTGGGCGACGATGTTCGCGGGGACTTCGAAAATGTATCCCAAGAATTTTTCGCAGACCACCGCAGCATAATTAAAATGCGGCAGCCCTGGTTTTCCATCGATGAACCCCTTCATCGTCAACACGCCAGTCTTGCCGTGATAGGCCGGGCGATCAGTTTTTTTGAATTGCGCGTCCACGGAGTAATCCGCTGAAAGAATCTCCTTAAAGGAGACGTCGTTCAGACAAATGTAGGTCCATAAACGCGCCGGTTCGTCCTCGGAATCGCCACCGTGGCTTTCAAGCGTCAGTCGGATGCGATGGAAATAAAAGTCTTTAAACTCGGTGCTCTTGAGATAGTCGTCGACGAACTTTTCGAGCGACTGTCCCTCTTTCAGTTTCGCAAGTTCATCATGGTTCGGTGTGCGTCCGACCAAATCCTGCGCAATCTTGACGAGCTGCAATTTCGCTCGAGCTGCTTTGTCGTTAATTTTCTCGAGTGATGGCGGGCGGGTGAAAAGGAAATCGGGATGTTGCAACAGCGCCCGGCACAGGCCTTCCCACGCTGCTTGCTGAGCTCCGAGCGCAGGGACTTTAAACGTTACTCGCGGCGCACTTGGATCGGCGATTTCGACGCGTGGGCCAGCCGTCTGGACCCATGAGAACGTCAGTTTGCTGCGCTGCAGATTATATGTATTCGCCGCATCCAGCACCGCTTCGCCACCGACGTGCAAGCGCAACGGCGGATTCAATTGAATGATCGGCGACGACTTTTGGGCGCGGACAATGACGGGCGCCTGCGTCTCGTTTCCGGCTTTACCAGGAACGACTAATCGGACACGATAGTACTCCGCCGGTTTCCACGAATCCTTTTTCATCGACGGCTTGTAAACCATCTTCAGGTCCGACTTCTTCTCGCCGTTATCGAAGAACAATTTCGGACCGACCGAGTTGTAAGGTTTGAACCGACCTGGATCGTAATCTTTCCACTGCTCATGCCCTTCCGCTTCGTTGCCTTTAATTGTGAACTTCTCTTCGATTTTCGTCCCTTCCTTGGGTTCCAGTGCAAAGATACACGCGTCGGCGACGACCGGCTTTTTTGTCCCGATGTTGTTGATTTCCACACCGTCTGCTGCGCCGAATTGGAAGATCGTTTTCAAATCGTAGAACTTGATATTACTGACTGTCTCGTCGATCTTAAAGTGTGCCTCACCCTTCGGCGGGACAGGTTTCGTCGCTTCGATGGCGTGGCGTGTCGGGTCGTATGACAAGACTTCGACGAGCACGTTTTCTGCGTTCGTTGATGTCGGGATGGGCTTGCCTTTCGACGTCTTTTCGCCACCCACATCGTTCTGCTTGAAGAGAACAATGATTTCGTATTGTCCGGATTTCTCGACGCGGATCGGTATTGAAATCGAGCTACTGCCCTTATTATCATTCCCGTCTTCATAGGCCGGTGGAGTGCGATCGACGAATTTCCACGCGCCAAATAGTTTCACGGACGGGTCTTTCATTCCGATTGTTTTCGTTTCGCCGCCTGTGCCATTTACCAGCGGACCGGTGATTTCAATCCCGGCGAGCGATACGTTTCCGGCGGTGGCAGAGTTCGAGAGCATGAACATACCGGCGTCATCGTTGGCTTTGAAAGTGAAGACGGCTCCCAGCTTCTTTTTTGCCTTTGTTTTTTCAGATATATTCTGGTTCACAAATTCCTGGTACAGACCGCAATTGTCATTGATCACCGGGATCGAAAATTCGCGGCGAGTGGATTGTCCATCAGCATCGGAGACAGTCAGCGAGAAGCGCAGTGTTTGCGGTTGCAACGCGATTTGATTCTCCGATTTTCCAACGGTTTGGATAAATTTAAACGCGCTGTCGATTTCGTCGTTCATCGGATCGCGATGCAAAAGCCGTCGATACAGATTCGTAATTTCCGTTTTGTACGCGTCACTCGGCGCAGTCATTCCGGTCGCGGACGGGAGCGATTTTGCGCGGCTCGCGAACGGACCTGTTGCTTGAACGTAGGCGCGCGATCCGATGTCCTGGCCCATCACGTCAACGGCGGTCAGGAACGTCGCAGACGCCTTCGAACTTTCGTTGTAACTGCGGACAAAATCAGCACCGCCGAAGAGCGCGATATTTTCGTTAAACAAGTCTTTCTCGTCACGCTTCCAGTCGTCGTTAAAGATCGTTTTCACTTTCTTCTTGAGTTGATAGTAGGTCAGGAAGGTGTTCCCGCCTTGATCGGAACTGGGCTTTTGAGCGTACTTGGAGAGTAACTCAATCGGGAACATCTCGTCCATCTTCGTCGCGTCGGCGCGAATCTTAGGCTGCATGTCGGTCGTAAAATTCTTGAGCAGCGAGATTTCAGCATCGGTCCATGGAGCCTTCGAGGTCGGCGGCGGCATGACCAGTTTCACATCTTTTGAAATCAGCCGCGCCATCAATCCGCTGGGGCTTTTTAGGTCGAAGCGGTCTTCGGTGAGCAGATGCTTAAAAGCTGTGTCCGCGTTATCGTCAGGAATTTCGAGCTGCGATTTCGTATCGCCATCATGGCAGTGCGTGCAGTCGCCTTTCGTGCGCGTCAGCAACGGCCAGAGTTCTTTTTCAAAGCGCTTTGAAAACGCGGCCATGTCGGCGTCGGTGAGGCGCGCGATAAATTCGCGTTTTTGAACGACAGGTTTTTTCGGCTTCGACGGCGGAGTTTTATCGGGTGCAGTCTCCCCCGCCCCAGCCGAGACCATCGCCACGAACAGACCGACGAATAGGATTGCGTTGCGCATGCGTGTGTTCCAAAATACCGTGACATACCTCACAGTAAATTATATACCGACGCGCCTTAAATCGAGCTGGAATTCCGGATGAGAAGTAAGCATTGTCTGATTGCCTGTCCGCATTCTCATCCGCATGCCGATGAACGGACGCGTTAAGCGCCCGTCCTTGCCGCATGTGCCAATGTCGCGCCGATGAAATCCCGGAACAACGGGTGCGGATTCGTCGGCGTCGATTTGAATTCCGGATGAAACTGCACCGCCACGAACCACGGGTGATCGGTCAATTCAACGATCTCGACCAAGCGGCCATCCGGTGACAAACCACTGAAGACCATCCCGCACTTTTCGTATTGTTCGCGATACACATTGTTGAATTCGTAGCGATGGCGGTGGCGTTCGTTGACTTGCTTCTGAGCATACGCGCCCTGCGCTTTCGTGCCGTCTTTTAACGCGCACGGATATGCGCCGAGCCGCATCGTCCCACCCTTCACTGCAACGTTCGCCTGGTCCGGCATAATATGAATGACGGGATTGATGCAGCCCGTGTTAAACTCGGTCGAGGTCGCATCGCTCAATCCGCAGACATTCCGGCCGAATTCGATCACCGCCAATTGCATGCCCAGACACAACCCGTAATACGGAATCTTGTTCTCGCGCGCGTTCTGAATCGCCGCGATTTTGCCTTCCGTTCCGCGCGTTCCGAATCCGCCCGGCACAAGAATTCCATGCACTCCTTCAAGCTGCGAGAGCGCACCGCGCTTCTCCAAACTCTCGGCCTCAATCCGCACGATTTCGATCTTCGTCTTGTGATGAATCCCAGCGTGGATCAGCGATTCATAAATCGATTTGTATGCATCCTGAATCTTGATGTACTTGCCGACGACCGCGATCTTGACGTGGTGCTCGGGGTTCTTGATTGACTCGATGACCTCGATCCAATCGGTCATCTTCGGCTTGCCGCGCGCGAGACTCAAGCGGTCATTGATCAACTGATCCATGCCCTGCTCGACCAGCGCAAGCGGCACTTCATAGATGCTGTGATCGACGTCTTTTTCAACGATCACATTCTCGTAATCAACGTTGCAATACAACGCCATCTTTTTCTTCGTCTCTTCATTGAGATGCACTTCCGTGCGGACGACGAGAATGTCCGGTTGAATCCCGATGCGGCGCAATTCGCCAACGGATTGCTGCGTCGGTTTCGTCTTCACTTCGCCCGCCGCCTTGATGTACGGTACGAGCGTCAGATGAATAAACATGCAGTTGCGGCTGCCGACTTCGTGCCGGAATTGACGCACAGCTTCGAGCATCGGAGCGCCTTCAATATCGCCGACGGTCCCACCGATTTCGGTGATCACGACATCAACGCCGGGCTGCGCAATGCGGTGAATGCAGCTCTTGATTTCGTCGGTCGTGTGGGGAACGACTTGCACGGTTTTACCGAGGTAATCGCCGCGCCGTTCCTTGCCGATGACCGATGAATAAATCTGGCCCATCGTGTAGTTGCTGTCGCGCGATACGTAGTCGCCAGTGAAGCGTTCGTAGTGGCCGAGGTCGAGATCAGTCTCCGCACCATCTTCAGTGACGTAGACTTCGCCGTGCTCATACGGATTCATCGTCCCGGGATCAACGTTCAAATAGGGATCGAGCTTTTGCAAGCGAACTGTGAGCCCCATGCGCTTGAGCAGCAGCCCAACCGCGCCTGTGGTGATGCCCTTGCCCAACGAGGAAACGACTCCACCGGTGACGAAAATATGTTTAGCCATGTCAGTACGAAATCCTGGAAACCGAATCGAACTATCGAGTGCATGAAGTGCTTAGCATGTTTGAAACGACGGCAGGTTGCCAACGAATTTTCACCGAAATTCATTTTCAATTTCGCGGTTTTCGATCAAAATGAAGATGGAATAAGCGCCCTTTCAGTGAAGGATCAATGTGCCGAGCGAAATCCCAGACGGACTTGTCAGGTACATCCGCCAATCCGAGCGCTTGGACATGAGCCGATCCCGGAAACAAATCGGACAATTTCACTGCCAAACGCGGCGAGAGATTTTGATCAAAGAGAAGTTTCACGGCGCAGCTACCAATATGCCCCGCTCGCGTTCGGCTGCATAAGCCAGACACGCCTGAATGTCTTCAGTAGTCAAATACGGAAAATCCGCGAGAACTTCCTGTGCGGTCATCCCTGCGGCAAGATACGACAAAACGTCAAAAACGGTCATCCGCATTCCGCAAATGCACGGGCGCCCTCCGCATTTTCCCGGTTCAATTGTAATTCGAGATCGCCACGATACGTCCATTTTGTATACCTCCAGCGTATATGCTACGCCTTGAAAGTGTCGTGATCAAGAAAAAAGCTCAATGCCCTTCCCCTTCCACCGTTACCCACGGTGCCACAAAAAATACCGCACCCATGATCGCATAGCCGATGGCCCATTCATATGCGGGGAACAACAAGATCGCGGTGTCTGATTGCGTAAATTGATACGAGTGCATCAGGCCGGCAAGGCTCAGCACCACGCCCGCTCCGCACCAGAACGCGGCTTTGCGAAAGTCGCGTTCGATCACTGAAACCGTTGCGGCTGACAAGATCATCGACGAGAAAATGAAGCCTTGTTCCAATGCGAACGCGCCGTGCATCCAAATATCTTCATGCTTATACGCCTCGATCAATTTCGCTGAGAACAACGGGCCGTCTTTGAGATTGAATTCCGCCGCCGCGCGCAAACTCGATTTCATCATCACCGCACCCCACGCCGCGACACCGGGAAGCAATCCCATCACCACCGCCGGAGCGTGGTTCGCTGGGACGGCTTGGAATGCCTGTGCCGTGATCACAATTCCGATCCACAACACAATCGCCATTCCAGCATCAATCGGCACGGCCCACGCCAAATGCGCCAACGTCCCGGTCACACAGACGAGCGCGATCACAACGCAATTCAGAATCGAATATCCGGCTCGAGCACCCATCGCCTTCCAACCCGGATGCCCGATGTAAATCGTCGTCGGAAAACACGAACCGAAGAACGCCGCCGCAATCGATCCGCTGCCGTTCACGAGCAACGACGGACGCGTTGGGAACAAGTCACCTGCGGCTTCGGCGGACTCAATATTTTGAAGTGAGCCAATCAGATTGAACAAGCCCATCGGAATGATCACCGAAAGATAGCGCACCCAATACTGTCCGTTAAATGATGCGATGAAATCAGAGACGACAGGAATGGGTGGATGAAAACTGACGCCATGCGGCATCTCACCGACGGGAGCAATGCCCGTCAGCCACGCTAAAATCGATCCGACCACGACAGCAATCAAGCCGCTCGGTAATCCGCCCTTGAAGCGAACGCGTCCAAAATACGCGAGCAACACGAGGCCCAGCGTCGTTAATCCGACAATCGGATGCGCGTAGGTTCGGAAGAGAAATCCCAGCGCGATGAAAGTCAGTGCGATGCCGGAGAGCGTCGAAAGCAACGCGGCTCGCGGAGTGCTCTTGCGCACTTTTTCTGCGACGAACGCTCCGGCCATTTCAATCGCGCCTGATCCAAAACATGCGATCAAACCCGCGCGCCACGATTCGAGCGCGGCGGCTTCCGGCGTCATGTGCAGCTCCTGTATCGCGTACAATTTCGCCGGAAGCATCACTAAAAACACATGCGCGAAAATGGAGACGGTGTTGATTCCATACGGCAACGCGCAGATGTCTTTGCGCCCCGTTTCGATGCTGAGTTGCCGCGCTTGCCACGCGTAAAATAAATTGCCGACGAGTAATGAAATCGCTGCGCCAGGAAGCACACGCCCGAACAACAATTCGTCGCTGAATCCCAGCACCGCCGAGCACAACGATTTGATCAGCAGCAGTTGTACAAAATTATCAAGCGCTAGACCGAAGAACCCGTCAATATCCCCGCGCACAAACCACGGCATCGGCGCATGCTTATGAGTGCTCATGAATTCTCCGTAAATTGAATGAATCTGTGTTACGGAGAATCGTACTCGTCCCGGGGCGTTTCAGCAATGAAAACAGCAGAGCCGAATCTAAATTCGACTCTGCGTCTTTAGCGCAGTTTCAACAACCGTCGCGCTTCTTCGCAGTCTTTGTCGCCGCGCCCGCTGAGGCAGACGATGATCATTTTGCCTTGCCCCAATTCTTTCGCGAGCTTGACCGTATGCGCGATCGCATGCGCGGTTTCGAGCGCGGGGATAATGCCTTCCGTTCGCGCCAACAATTGGAACCCGTCCAGCGCTTCACCGTCAGTGATCGGCTGGTATTCAGCGCGGCCCACGTCCTTGAGCCACGCGTGTTCGGGGCCGACGCCGGGATAATCAAGTCCAGCCGAAATCGAATGAACATTCGCGGTCTGACCGTCTTCGTCTTGCAGCACGTACGTCTTCATGCCGTGCAGAATTCCCGGCTTACCCTTCGCGAGCGTCGCGGCGTGTTGTTCGGTGTTGACGCCATGTCCCGCCGCTTCAACGCCGATGAGTCGCACACTTTTGTCTTGAACGAACGGATGGAAAATACCCATCGCATTGCTTCCACCACCGACACACGCGACAACGGCGTCGGGCAGACGGCCTTCGATGCGCAGCGATTGCTCGCGCGCTTCGCGTCCAATCACCGATTGATAATCGCGAACCATCATCGGGAAAGGGTGTGGTCCCATCACCGAGCCGATGATGTAATGCGTCGTGCGAACGGACGACATCCAGTCGCGCATCGCTTCGTTACACGCGTCTTTCAACGTCTTCTGACCACTCTGAACAGCTTCAACTTTCGTGCCCAACAATTCCATGCGGAAGACATTCAGCGCCTGGCGGCGGACGTCTTCGGCACCCATGTAAACGGTGCATTCCATTCCGAACAACGCAGCGGCTGTGGCGGTCGCGACGCCGTGCTGACCGGCTCCCGTTTCGGCGATGATGCGCTTCTTACCCATCTTTCGCGCCAGCAGCGCCTGACCAAGCGTGTTGTTGATTTTATGCGCGCCAGTGTGATTCAAATCTTCGCGCTTCAAATAAATCTTCGCGCCGCCGCAATGCGCGGTCAATCGACCCGCGTACGTCAGTGGATTCGGACGGCCGACATAGTCGCGAAGCAGGCCTTGCAATTCAGTCTGAAACACTGGATCGGTTTTCGAATCCGCATAATAACGCGCAAGTTCCTCACACGCCGGCATCAGCGTCTCGGGGACGTAGCGCCCGCCGAAACCCGCTTCTCCGCCAAAATAGCCGCGAGCGTCCGGTTGGATTGAATCGATTGCGCCTGTCAATGTCGTGCTCACGTAAGTCATCTCCGTATTCGGTGTGTCAAATCGTAACGCGTCAAACATCCCTCCGCAATCGTTGTACCGCTGGCAACACATAACAAAAATGCGGGCTGGAAAGCCCGCATCGTCGATCTGAATGAGAGAACGTCGAGCGGCGCTTAGAACGTGCTGATATTGCGGTAAAGTTCCCACATTTCAGAACGACCCAGCCAGGAGCGCAGTTCGTGACGGATCTGAAAGACGCTGACAAAGCGGTGCTTGTCGTCGCGAGCGAGACATTTCGTGCACATTTCTTCGAGCTCCGGCGGTACGCGGCGGTGCGTGAAATTCGACGGCTTCGGCACCGGGCTGTGACGGAAGTACGGTTCCAAATCGGTCGGGCGCTGAACCTGATTCGGCGCTTGGCCGCACAGCAAGAAAAAGAGGATGCCGCCGAGGCCGTAAATGTCAGTCCGTTCACTGAACGTGCCCGGATCACCGTTCCATTGTTCGGGCGACATGTACGCCGGCGTTCCGACGGCGCGGATGTCCGGGTTGTTCGCGAGAACGCCCGTCAACGTCGTGGACAATCCCGGAGCACTTTCAATATCAATGTTCGTCGCAAATCGGCGCGGCATATCCGGCCCCGCAGTCGGTTGGCCTTCGCCGAAATCGACGACGACGATTTCACCGCGCACGCCGACGACGACGTTTTCAGGCTTCAAATCAAGATGCAAAATTCCGTTCGCGTGAGCGTGTTCGACTCCGGCACAAATCTTGTCGAAGAGTTCCGCCATCGCGGTGACGCTGTATCCGGTCAGTCCGGGAATTCCGGTCTCTGTAATCCGTTTGAAAATCTGGTCGAGACCGACGCCTTCAATCAGCGGAATCGTCATGTAGACGTGGTCTTTGCCATACGCGCCGAGGTCGAGCAAGCGGATCGCGTTGGGATGATTGAGCTTCGCCGCGTAGCGCGCTTCTTTGACAATCCGCTCAACACCGCCCGGGCCTTGATTCGCGCTGGTCTTCATCACCACTTCGCGTTCGGCGAGTTGGTCGAATACCACTTTACACGCACCCTGTCCACCCAGAGTAATGTCTCGGCGAGCTATGTAGCGTTCTGTGGCCGGAAGGTTGATCTTGCCGTTTATTTCTTCAGCCGTCAAAGGCGCGGACATCGGCTTGACTTGGGGAATTTCGTGTAGCTCTGGGTCGTCGTCGAATTCGTTGGGCATGTCACTTTCTCTCCCATGTCGTTGTGCATCATAAGTGCGCCCTGAATACGAATTGGGCGCGTGAAGCAATTGAGTTGAGCGGGTAGATAATTTAGCGTCCGGACGCCGCGTGGCAAATGGAAATGCGCATCAAAGCAAAGTTCCCATTGCAAAAGGATCGGAAGAATTCAAGCGACTGACGTTACAATAGCCTACGGATACAAACCGGCACCCGATTATTTTAGGAGATAAAACCGTGCATAAATCGTCACTCATGCCGTTCGCTTCTTTGATCATGTTGACCGCACCCATATGGGCTGGTGAAGGCCCGCCGCCGCGCCGCATGGCACCCATCCCCGCCGGTTTCAAAATACTCGCCGACCAACCGTACGTCGAGAAAGGGCACAAGGCTCAAGTGCTCGATTTGATTTACCCGGAAAAAGCCGAAAAGCCGCTCCCTCTTATTGTCTGGATTCATGGTGGCGCGTGGTCGGCAGGCAGCAAGAACGGCGGCCCGTTCATGCAGATGCTGTCGAAGGGCTACTCGGTCGCGAGCATCGAATACCGATTCTCGCAAGTCGCTCCGATGCCCGCGCAAATCAACGATTGTAAAGCGGCAATTCGGTGGATTCGAGCGCACGCGAAAGAATACAATATCGACGGCGCACACATCGGCGTGTGGGGCAGCAGCGCCGGCGGCCATCTCGTCGCGTTGCTTGGAACATCAGGCGATGTCGCGGATTTGGAAGGCGACCTCGGCAACAAAGACCAGTCCAGCCGCGTGCAAGCCGTCTGCGATTGGTTCGGTCCCAGCGATATTGGCAAGATGGGCGAACAGTCCGGCCCAGATAGTAAAATAGCTCACAACAATCCTTCTAGCCCCGAGTCGAAACTAATCGGCGGAGCCGTGCTGGAGAATCTCGAAAAGGCTGCTAAGGCCTCGCCGATCACATACGTCACAAAAGATGATCCGCCATTCCTGATCATGCACGGCGACAAAGACCCGCTCGTGCCGTTGAAGCAAAGCGAGACGCTGCGCGACGCATTGAAAACCGCAGGCGTTGAAGTCGAATTGGCCGTGCAAATCGGCGACGGACACGGCGGAAAGAAATTCAGTTCACCGGAAAGCAACGAGAAGATCGAAGCGTTTTTTGAAAAGCATTTGAAAGGGAAGTAACCCCTATAGAATGAGTCAATTGATTGCAACTCGCACAATTCATAGGAGGTTTACGTGAGTCATTATTTGAGGCTGGGACTCGTTGTGCTGGTCGTCAGTGCGGTGGTGATGTCCAACGCATCGGCGGAGATTTCGAAAGCTGATTTCGACGCGATGCAAAAGCAACTCGCCGACATCCAAACTCAACTCAATAAAGAGCGCGCGGCCTCAGCGGCGGAGATCAAATCCGTCAAGGGCGAACTCTCTGAATTGCGCCAGCATCAAGTGAACGTGAAAGGTGCGGAGTCAACGGTCATCCGTGAAGTCGAGACGACCTTGACGCCCAACGCGATTCCAGGTCAACCGGTTACGACCGCCATCGGCAAAATGAAAATCGGCGGCTTGGTGCAGGTTTGGTACTATGCGATTGAACGCGACCGGGAAGGACTATACAAATTCGAACAGTTCGACGACTTTGATCACAATATCGGTGTTTCACAAAGCACGTTTCAAGTACGGCGCGCTGAAATCAATTTCACGATGGATATTCACGAGAATGTCACTGCTTTCATGATGGCGGATTTTGCGCGCGAATCGGATTCGGTTCGGGGGCAGTTTGCGAATTTGGCTGGAAACAATCAAGGTTTTATCAAGGGCAACACGGTGGTTGCTTCGCAAATTCTGGGAAAGGATTTGAAGATTGGCTCACCCGCCGGTTCTGCTCCTGCAATTCTGCAGGATGCAATCATCAATTTTCATGACGTCATTCCACATCATGATATTTCGTTGGGACAAATGTTGCCTTATTTCAGTCAGGAAGAATTCGCGCCGAATGGTCACTTGGATTTCGTCGAACGATCTTGGATTGGAAATTTTGTGCAACGTGATTTGGGTGCTGTGATCCACGGATCATGTTGGGGGAATGGTGGTGGAAGCGCGTATCAAGGAGCCGGTGATGCAGGCAGATTTCAATATTGGCTAGGCGTATTTGACTCGGCCGGGTATTACCAAGACGCAACGACTCAAAGCCGTCCCGACAACAACGCGTCAAAGGATTTTCTGGGCCGCGTAATGGTCCGACCGCTTTGGAACGACTGTATGGGCCACTTGGAGTTGAGTGGTGCGTTCGGATTGGGACGGCATGGCAGTACTCCATTGGATCAGGCCATCTTAGCAGTCAATAGCAGTGGTTCTGGACCCGCAATCGGCGGCTTCTTTATTAATGGCACTCGTGAAACATTTGGGCGTCGTGCGTCCGCTTATGTAGACTATAAAGCGGGTGATTTTGCGAAAGGATTGTGGACCAAATTTGAGTATATGTGGATACACGACTCCTGCTCGAATATTCCCCAGACAACCTCACTATTTAATACCACAGATTTGGGTCATTATGAGCCGTTTTCCAGCACGGGATTTTACGCGTCTGCGGGGTATCGGCTTTCGGAATCAAACTACAGCCAGTGCCTGCCATGTTGGGCACAAGGGTTTGAATTCAATGCGCGTTTTCAGCGGTATACAAATGTCTGGACACAAAACAACAGCAATGCGTACAAAGTTGAGACCTTCGCGACCAAGCAGGGTACGTTGGGTATCAATTATTATCTTGTCGGCCAGAACGCGAAGATTCAGATGAATTACGACATTGTTCGAGACCCCAAAGGTCAGGCGAATGCCCGATTCCATGCGGTCAAGAACGACTTCTTTTCGATGAGCTTTCAAGTCATGTGGTAATCGCGTATACTCTTTATTATCAACGAAACAGCCCAGCGAGCACCATACCCAGCGCAAAATTGATTGCTCGGACTACAAACCAAACGACCACCGCTTCAGGCCAGAAATCGAGCTGGACGATGGTCACCAGACAGACCAAATACGCAACAGTTCCAAGAACGAATCCGACACCTGGAATCAGGGACACCACGACCGTGATCGCCGCCGTAATCAAACACAACGTAAATGGAACGTCTTTCGACCAGATCCGCGCACCAATCCAAGTCCCGGCAGATAAAATCAAACTGGCGACAGCAATACCGATCAGAATAGCCATAGCAAGAAATCCCTTAATTTA
>JBAXUS010000060.1:0-33025 GCA_037129555.1 Planctomycetota bacterium | reverse complement strand
CTAGGTTCGCAATGATGAATGAGCAGAATAATGCGTACTCCACGTTAATCCTCCACATCATGGAACAGCTTTTCCTTCATACTCAAATAGCGCTCCAATTCGCTCGCACGAATAAGCCACGCTTTACCGAACTTGAATCCAGGTATGTTCTTATTACGTAGATGTCGGAGCACCAAACTGCGCGAGATACCGAGTTTTTGCGCCACTTCATGCGGCCGAAAAAACTCTTGCGCAACGGATTCCGTATTATTAGGCGTGAACGAGCCTTTGATGTAATTGGGCATGGCAAAACCCCCTTTTACCGGTAGGTCCCAAGTAAAATCATGATGACATGTGGCCTCAACCGACGACGGTTAAGCCGATACGTTTATAAGTATAATGTAAGGTGACGATGGCGAGTCACGATCCAGCTATCAAATGACAAATCGCCTGATCAGCACCCGCTCACATTACGGCTAAATTGTCAGTGAAATCGCAAAATACCCAAGATCAGTGTGCGCCCAAAAGCGGTCCCAATCCCAACGCGTATCCGCGAAAAAAAAAGCCCTCCCCCTCATCGGAAAAATCCAGTCTTTCAAGATTCGTCCGGATAGAAGGGACGTCGAGAAGTCGACGTGCCGGGCACCCAACACCCATACAATACCCGAAACCACATAACAAATCAACTGTGATTTTTAAAAATTATCGCTCCGTCCGATAATATTTTATCAAGTGGTTTCAGCCCCATGTCGATAACATTTGACAGCGTATCTCTCCATATAGAGTCAAGTTCTCACAACAACACGCCGATAAATCCAACTCAAGGGTGGGGGATTATCGAATGAATCGAGTCGTGTGTCCAGTTTGCAAAGCGGGCTTTGAAGCCCATTTCACGCGCGAAAAATGCGCCATCAATTGTGTGACCTGCAACGTCGCGTTTGACGCCAGCCGGTTTCTTCCGGTGCCCGGTCGCGAATCGACCGAGCCGCGCGAGCGCTACACCGGCCCGGTGTTGATTAACACCTCCGGTGCCGATATTCCGCTGCCACCTGGCTTGCCCATGCCGATGGTGAGTAGCGAGCCGCCGAAGCCCAAGAAAGCACCATCCGAGATCATCGCAGCGCCCGTGCAGTCGAAAGCGGTCAGCCCCGCCAAGCCTGCAAACGTCGCGTCGAACATTATTCCGATTGCGTCCGATACGGGAGTTCAACCGAAGAAAGCGATGTCGGCTTTTAAAGAAAATTACGTCGTCAAAAACGCGTATGTGGATTCAGCCGTGATCGGCGTTCCGACGCCCTCCGCGAAGCAGAATGAAAAGCCGTTCGCCGAACCGCTCGTCCGGCCCGTCGTCTCCGAGCCGCTGCGCGCGCGAAAATCCGCCCGCCGCCCGCTCTTGGAAGGCAGCTTTGGAAAGTACGACATCGAAGGCGAAATAGCGCGCGGCGGAGTCGGAGCCGTTTTCCGTGCTCGCGAACGCGACTCCGGAAAACCGTTCGCGTTGAAAGTCTTGATCGAAGGCGAAGACGTCGGCGAGACCGAACGCGACCGCTTCCGTCACGAATGCGAAACCGCGAAAGCGCTCTCACTTCCCGGCATGGTCCACGTCCACGAAGTCGGCGAGCACGAAGGCCGGCCGTACATGGCGATGGAATTGATCGAAGGCAAATCACTCGACCGCGTCATCGCCGAACGTTCGCTCACCGTGAACTCCTGCCTCGTGTTAATGAAGTCCGTCGCAGCCACGGTTGGCGCGTTGCACGAAGCTGGATATGTTCACCGCGATTTGAAGCCCGGAAATATTCTGCTCGACCAATTTGATACGCCCAAAGTCGCCGATTTCGGACTCGTGAAATCGCTCGATGAAGTGACGCGCATGACGGCGTCGGGACTCGTCTGCGGCACGCCCGCTTACATGTCGCCGGAGCAGGCGCGCGGTGAAGGTAAGAACGTCGATCCGCGTTCGGACGTCTGGGCGCTCGGAGCCGTACTCTATGAAACGCTCGCTGGCGAGCCGCCGTTCAAAGCCGACAACGCGTTGAAATTAATGCTGCGTATCACCAAGGAACAGCCGCGCAAATTGTCGATCGCGAACCGCAAAGTTCCCGCCGATGTTGAAGCGATTGTGATGAAGTGCCTCGACAAAAATCCCGCTCGCCGCTACGTCAACGGCCGCGCGCTGGCCAGCGACATCGCGACGTTCCTTGAAGGCGGCAAGCTTCAAGTGTCGACGCAATCGAAAGTCCGTCAGTTGATTTCAGTGGCATCGGTGAACCGCCAAAAAATCATGCCAGTGGCTGCGGCCATCGCGGCAGTGGTGATCATCGGCATCGTTTCTCACGCGGTCTTCTCGACGCGCGACGCGACGCCGCTGATCGAAAAAGGCATTGCCTCATTGAAAGATAATCCGCAGGGCGATGATGCTAAATTGCAGACAGCTCAGCGCTACTTCATGGAAGCGGCCACGATTGATCCGAAAAATGGCCGCGCGTATTTGGGTTACGGAGCGGCTCTGGCCCGACGCGGAATCGACGCAAAGAATAAGAAAATCCTGAACGCGAAATATGTGGACGACGCCTTCAAAGCGAACGAAAAAGCCGCCGCGCTCGACCCGCGCTTAAAGACCGAAGCGCTCGCCACAGCCGCGCGCTACAACATGTGGTTGGGACGTCACGTCGTTGAAGCGTCGTATCTTGAACGCGTCGTCAGCCTCGAACCGACCAGCCTCGACTACCGCAAAAACCTCGGGATGGCGTACTGGAATGCAGGCGTCGAAGCGCGCAAGTCCAAGTACTACCAACTCGCGGTCCAGGAATTCAAAGCGATCCTCGTCGCCAAACCAGACTACCCGGGCGTCGCCGATCACATCCGCAACATCGAACGCAACTTCCTTGCCCAACCGACCGCCAGCGTGGTGAGCATGACCGTTCGAAACTAATTCAAATGCAGAAGCGGCGGTCGAGTACCGCCGCTTCTATCTTTCTTTGTAATACGTAGCGCTCTCAGTTTTTTGAGAGCGTTTTTTTATCGGAGATGAGAACACATTATGTCAACCTACCTAAATATCGCGTTTGGCCTGTCCGGAAAACGATTGATTGTAGCCGGCTCGACCAGACCGATTCGTGTTGCATTGCAGTGAATTAAACGCACAATTTGGTAGAGTAAAAATTGACATCTTCAGTTGGAGTAGGTCCTAATTTGAGGGCGCGATGAGAAGACGCCAAAACGATTTCAACGATGACGGAGCGTTCCTTTCAATCGAGGATTGCAATGAACTTGTAGAATGGATCGAAGAAAATAATGATATTGATCTTAATCATCTTCGATTTAGGATCCGTGAATTGGAAGACGATGGGCGTTTGATTGTGATGTGTGAATGGCGTTATCGCTCGCACGACGACCCGCCGGAGGCAAGTGAATTATTAGTCATGCCCGGTTGGGTGATTGAAAAATGGAAATGGTATGGCGATAAATGGTCGACATGCTTCTGGACAATGTAGATTGTAAGGAGGTCTCATGATCACGAATCTGAAATCGCGCCGGTCAAAACTTGAGATTGATCGATCACCGTTGTCTCCCGTCGAGAAAGAATTGATGCAGGGCGTTCGCGCAAAAATCGCCGCTGCAGGGCATAAAAAAGTTCATCCGAACCAACCTAAGAACGCGGTGACGAAGTAAATTCGACATCTGACATTTTTCCGTCCTATATCCCCTTCGTCAACCGCTCCATCATTCCCGCTCCCAATCCTAGCGGCTTCAAGACGGATGCGTACGTTCCATAAACCATCCGTGCGAGGGCGTGCGCTGAATACGTTTTGAACGCTTCTTTCCGGGCACCGCTCGCGCTCGGACGGGCCAGCATCGCGACTCGATTTATTTTTTTAATCAGTCGATAGCGGAAACCAAACAGTTCGTCCATTACGCGAGCATCCAAAACGCCCCGGCGAAATTCATACGCGAACGAGCGGCGGTGCGCGTGGATCAGTGGCGCAGTGAAATCGCGGACGAGTGTGTGGCCGGCTTCGAGCGCGTGTTTCGCCCAGAGCATGTCTTCGGCGTAGTCGCACGCTCCATATGGAATCTGCTCCCAGACTGAACGGCGCAACATCGCACCGACGTTATCGAAGCGATACAATTCGACGCACTCTTCGGGAGAATACTCAGCGTAGTTCGGATGATCGACCAGTGAAACACGCGTGATGGGATCGTTCACGCGCAGATCGAGTTCGGCTTTAATTTTCAATTCGGCGGGACCATCCGGTGGCGGAATTTGCCGGGAACTGACGCCTGCGACGTTGGGATCATCGAAGTGCTTTGCGAATCGAGCGAGGCAATTCGGCGCGGCAGGAACCGCGTCCTGAACGGTGACGAAAACTAATTCGCCAGTAGACGCTGCAATCCCCGCATCGCGCGCGAGGCCGTGATTAAATTTTGCATTCAGCGGCACAAAACGCCCGCCGCCTGCGAGGACGCGTTGTTGTGTGTCGTCCTTCGATCCGGAATCGATCACGACAATTTCGTGCGGCGGGGCAGGGTGTTGCGCGCGCATCGCGTCGAGCAGCGCAGTGATCTGCGCACCCGCATTAAAAGTTGGGACAATGACCGAAATTCGCATAGGGGATAATCGTGGGCCGCTCCAATTTATTTCGTCGTGATCGAGCCGATGTTCGTGGCATTGACGCCAATGACCTGCGATCCGGAGACGACAAGATTGACGAGCGGGCCGGATGTTTTGGGGTCCCACGTAGTGCGAGTTTTCAACGCGCCGGAGTGAGCGTCCACAACATGTAGACCGTCATCGCACGGCAGGTACAGCATCCCGCCGCAAAGGCCCGGCTGGCCAGTCACGCGTTTTCCAGCGGTTGAATAGGTCCACGCTGGGACGCCGGAATCGAGGTCGAGCGCGGTGACCGTGTCATCAACTGCGAGCAGTTTGCCGTCGCAGACTCCGGCGATAAAACGCGCATCAAGCAGATCGTGGGCCCAGCGCAGTTCGCCGGTGCGGCGGTCAAATCCGATGATGCCCGCTGCGTCGCGTGGAGCGAGTGCGACAGTCTTCTCGCCGACGACCGGCGACGATGGGCCGCGTGAAAGCACTTTCAAAATGCGTGGCAGAAAGCCGTCGATCCCGGAGTTCCCTGTGTACAAATTCCCGGCACGCAGGCGCGGGTATTCGGCGATCCAGGCGATGTCGCCCGTGTACGCGTTCAACGCGGCGAGGCTGCCGAGGCCGGTGGCCGTGTACGCCATGCCTTCGAATGCAGACGGCGGGCCGAGTTGCAGCGTCACTTGATAATTGATGTGAGCGTAACGCGAATCACGGTATTTTTCGGCGATGCGAATGCCAGAATTACCGACGCCGAACGGACGATTCCAAACGAGCCTGCCAGTCTCCGCATCAAGCGCGGCAGATCCGCAACGAACCGTGTCGTGATCCAGCGCCTCAAAGTAGGTCGCGATGATGAGGTTGTACGCAGCCAGAGGTTCGCTGCTCCAAACCAACTTCGCGAGACTCGGCGATTTGTCAGTACTCCATTTCACACGTCCGGAAACGGCGTCGTAACAGCGGAGCACACTGTATTTGTCCGTATTGATCACACGTACGAAAACGCACTGATCTTTGACGATGGGAAGGGTAAGCGGGTAGCCGCAGAATTTGTTTTTAGACGTTTCAGGCTTGCGGTCAATGTCGACATACCCAGCGTTGTTCCAGACATCTTTCCACAGTTCATTGCCGTTTGACTTGTTCAGCGCACGGATACCTTGTCGTGTTGCACAAAAGATCGTTTCATGTGAAACGACCGGGAACGATTCGATGTGTGAATAGGTCCGGTCTTCAGACCACAACGAACGTGCGCGGACGGCGAATTCGGACGGAGGCAGCATTGGCACCGACCACTTCAGATGATCCAGAATTGGCGCGATTACTTCAGTGGGGGCACCAAGGCGTCGGGAACTCCACCCGAATGTTTCGTAGTCTGAAGCTATACCGGCTGACGATTCAAGCGGGAACGCGCTGAGGCGTTTGGATTCGACGCGGACAAAATCGGTAACAGGAATTTCCCTGCCTGAAAGTACGAATTTCGCGGTGTTGAAGTCGGTGCTCATTTTAGCGAGCGCGTCACGTGCGGCCTGCATACGTCCGAGGCCGACGAGTGCGCGGATTTCCTTGGCGGCGGCGAGCGGTTCGTCGATCAACCCGCTGCCTTTAAAATCGCGCTGCAATGTTTTGAACGCTTGAGCCGCTCGGGCGAACAGGCCTCGGTCGAGATACAAATTCCCGGCCTGATTGAGCGCCTTCGCGGCTCCGGGTGCCCCGGGAAATTTGCACGCGATGTCTTCCAATTCCAATGCGTCACCTGTCGGCAGTGCTTGACGATAAGCAGATTCGGCGGGCCGGGCGAGCGGTTCGCGAAAGATGGTGCGTTCGGCGGGCGTGAGGACATTCAGGAATTCGCGCGCGAGAAGATTCACACTGGCCCAGCGCGGATACAACTCGGGACCGTCGGCTTGGACAAGCGCGTTGGGCTGAGCGAGCAGTAATTCAGCGAGCGCTTTCAATCCTGACGCGTTGTCGTGCGCGTTGCCGTTGCGCAATTGGCGGTGCAGTGCGGCGAGCGCGGCTTCGGACGTTTTGTCGGTGTCGAGACGCGCGTGTTCAGGCATGGCGAAACGCGCGAATTCGAGTCCTTTGACGCCAAGCGTTCGAACGGTTTCGTTGCCCGAACACTCTCGCAACGCACGTTCATTAAAGGGTCGCGCAGCTTCGTCGCATGCGTAATCCAAGCGCAAGCCACCGCGTCCACAGAGTGCCAATCCGGCTTGTTCACTGAACGGAAATTGTGCGATGAAATCGCGCAGAATGCGATCAGCATCGAGCGTTTGGGCGGCGGTCAATGCGGCTTTAAATCGTCGCTCGGTGTCGATCCAGACTCGACCCGCGTCACCCGAATTGGCCGGGGTATTTCGAGTGGCCAAGCGCTTGAGCGAATCGTTCGCGTCTTCGCAGGCGTCTTCATACGCGCCGTATTTTTCGGCGACTTCGCGATACAAGGGCGCGGCCAATTCGGGTTGACCGTTTTTTTCCAAGCGGCGTCCCAGCAACAGCCTTTCGAGCGCACCGGGCAGTCCTGCGTCTTCTTCGGGATAGAGGTCTTTGAGTTTTGAGAGCAGCAGTTTACGCCAGTCGAGATCGTCGCGTTCGATCCGCGCGAAGAAGCCCCAGCCTTTTTGATAATGGCTTTTTTCTTTGAGCATCTTGACTTTTAAAATATTTCGACCGCGTTTCAAATCGATCGGTAATGGATAGAGCGCGTGGACGGTGCTGTCGATCTTCGATAGCTTTCCGGTCACGTTCAGAATCTGGCGGTTGTTGAAGTAGACGATTACGCGCCCGGCGTTTTCGAACCATAGTAGGGCGGGGCCATCAACGGGTGAATCGATGGCAGTCTGCGCCCACGCAACGGGACTGATCGGTGGGGGATTGAAGATGTCGGCGAGATCGACATAGCATCCATCGTCCTCTTTGGGCTTGGACCAGCGCGTGACTTTGAGCAGCCGACCGAGGTTGTCGGTCATCGGCGCGGTCCAATCGTCTGACAATTCCGGTGCGAGTGGGCGATCAAACGACTTCGAGTTTTCGTTGGAAATGGGGCCGAGCAGCGTCCAGTTTTGCGGGACGCCTAGGCTGACGAGATCTTCCAGCGTTTCACGCCAGCCGCCGCGTTTGTCGAGCGGCGGTAGGTCATTTGGAAGGATGAGCGCATCGGCGGCCCACGCCGCACAAGAGGCCAGGAGAAGCAATGCGATTGCGCGGGCGATAGAAACGGTTTTCAGCATGTGCCGTGTTTTACATTCCAGCGACGTTCGGGTCACATCGAATGGCGCAACTGACGGCCAACGCGAACCCGCAGTTAAAGGTCGTTATTTGGTTTCACACGAATCGTAGGCGAAGGCGCGTCGTTTGCATCTTTCTTTTCCGGTTCGCGGCGATCCCCATCGCGCTTCGCTTCAGGTTTTCGCTCACCATCGCCATCGCGTTTCGCATCGGGTTTGCGTTCGCCTTCGCCGTCGCGCCGAGCTTCTGGTTTGCGGTCGCCATCACGCTTCGCTTCAGGATTTCGGTCCCCATCTCGTTTAGCTTCTGGCTTACGTTCGCCTTCGCCGTCGCGCCGAGCTTCTGGTTTGCGGTCGCCATCACGCTTCGCTTCAGAATTTCGGTCCCCATCTCGTTTTGCTTCGGGCTTGCGCTCGCCTTCGCCGTCGCGTCGTGCTTCTGGTTTGCGGTCGCCCTCGCGCTTTGCTTCGGGATTTCGTTCACCGTCGCGCTTCGCTTCGGGCTTACGTTCGCCGTTGCCGACTTCGCGGCGGGTGAGGATATTTTGGAGTTTCTGGCGCTGCTCTTCGGAGAGGATTTCGAGCGGGGATTTCGTCGGCTTGTCGGCTCCGATACCAGCCTTTCGCGAGCGGATCTTTTCCATCAGCGCGGCGACTTTAGCATCGTCGAAATTCGTGGCCGATTCGCGGACCTGACCGAACAAGGTTCGAAGTTCCGCGTCGCCTTCGATCTTCTCGCGTATGACGCGGCTTTCAGTCAGTTGCGCTTTTTGTTCTTCAGTGACATTCAACGCTTCGGCATTTTCCAAAATCTTCGCGGTCATGCCAGCTTGTGCTCGGCCCCCTTCTGCGCCCGGGCGCTGGGTGCGCATTTGCGCCTCCAATTCCCGGAGTTTTTGGCGCTGGGAATCGGTCAGCAATTCCATGGGATTACCTGTGGGTTTGTCGCCTTTGAACAACGCGGTCTGGCGTTCACGCAGGGCGCGTTGAATCTCGCCCATCTGTGCCTCGTCGCGATTTTCGCGAGCAGCTTTTGCTTTTTCGTACAGCTCTTTGATCTGCGGGTCGTTGGCCATGTTTTCGCGGCGCGCGACGTAATCGTTCTTAAAATCAGTGATCTGTTTCTTCTGATCCTCAGTGAGTTCCAATTCCTTGGCATGTTCCAGGATCATCCCAAAAATACTGTTTTCCTGTGGACGCCGGACGGGTTCTTCAGCCCGGATGTTGAATGTCGGAAGAATAGAACAGATGAGCAACGTGGCTGCGAAAGCAATCGAGACGCGGTGGATCATGGCGCGGGCTCCTTGATTTGAGAGGTGTCTATGCTTGCGGATACACCGCTTTTTCGGAAGTGTTAAGAAAAGTACAGTGCGGCAAATTAGTCGCGCTGGCCGGGCGGATGCTGAGGGGGGAATGGGCGTGGCGGCGGACGAATACCGTCGCCTTCTCCCCGGCCTGGCGGCGGCGCGTGCATTTCGCGCAGGAATTCGCGGACGAATGGATCCATCGATCGCCGCTGATCTTCTGTCAATACGTCCATCGGATTTCCGACTCGCGCGTCCGCGCCCATCAAGTCCTCTGCCGATTTGCGGATACGAACTTTGATGCGGTGGACTGCATCGTCGTCGTGGAGTTTCTCCGCTTCTCTCAGATTCGATACCATGCCCTTAATCTTCGAATCTTTGTCCATGATCGCGTTGATCGACTTAAATCGTTCGATCATGTCGAACAGTTGTTTCTTTTGATCCGCTGATAGCGACAGACGCTTTTCGTTGTCCAAAATGGTCTCGGCAACGCGTTGCTCAGGAGGAGTTAGTTTGAATTCAGACAACGGCGCGGGCGTCTTGTCGGCGATTTTTTCGGACGCGTTGTTTTCAACGAAGCGACGCGTACTGCCGACTTGATTGAGTTGCGTTATTTTGCCGGCGCAGTCCACATCAACGGTTCCGGATGCCACAGTGACGGTCATCGCATGCAGCGCGTTATTAGAGGATCCGTTCGGCAACACGGCGTTGTCCAAACGGGCTTCGAATTCACCGCTCGAAGACGTGACTGTGCCGACGGGAGTTTGAAGAATAAAGGGCGCGTCGCCGGACGTGACGCCGAACCGACCGGAACCTTGCGAGAGCGTGGCGCCGCGTTTTCGGAGCAGAGCGCGTGAACCGGATTCAAGCGTAATCGCCGTTCCGTCTTTTGCGTTCAATTTCACCGATCCTGTTTTCGGAACGGCGAGCCATTCGTTCTCGCCGAATTCGCGGACGTCTTTACCATCGATGGAAACTTTGCCTGATGCGACTGTGTACTCGCGTTTGCCATTTTTAGCGATGGACGGATTTTGGTTCGAGACTGATGGTGTCGATGGATCGTAAATGAAATAGAACGCCAAACCGAAGAGAATCAAAATGGATGCAGCCAGCGCGGTCCACGCGTTGATCGGTGACGGTCGGGGCAGCTTCGTGATGGGTTGTGTTCGAACCGAGCGCTTGACTAATGAGGGGCGTTGCGATGTGGACGAGCGTGACGCTCGAGGGGGCGTTGCCGCTTCGGCATTCATGCGCGCTTTGATTTTGCTGATCGCGCGGCGGACAGAATCGGGGGAGGTGTGGGCTGCTGAGAGCAACGCTTGGACGTGCAAGGCGTCATCGAACGCGCGCTGCGTGTCAGCGTCGGATTCAAGCAAATCGGCCAGTTTCAAACGACCGGCGTCATCGAGTTCCCCCGCGAGGAACGCGTCAATTAAATTGTCTCTCTCCGCGTTCGTCATGGCTCACTCGTTTCTGGTCGTGCCCGTAATCACATTCTTGTTACAACCCGCTTGCGAATCCGGTCACCCAGTGTTTTTCGCAACCGGAACAACTTCAATTTCACATACTCCGCCGACAACCCTAAACGCGCAGCAATATCGGCAATTGGCGTACCGGCATCATACCGGTCCGCGAGCAACTGGCGGTCTGCTTCGGGCAATTCGCTCATACACGACCGCAGCGCCGTTAACTCATCATCAAACTCGCCTGAATCGCTGTCGCTACTCTGACTCGACATGCCCGGCAGAGCGTTCAAATCATCCGGTTCGAGCGACTTGGGGCGTTTGCGCCGCAACTCATTCATCGCGAGCCGCCGGGCGGTTTCGCGCAGCCACAATCTCATGCCGTCGCCTGGAGCGACTCCGCGCTTCATCGCAACGATGAACACTTCTTGTGCCAGTTCGTCCGCCGTCGCATGATTGCGTGTAATCGCGCAGAGCAACCCGTGCACCTCGCGATAGTGCGCATTCACCAACGCATCAATATTTTCGGACGCTTCGGCCATATTCTCTTCGTCGCCTATAGAATGTGTTACAGTTTGGGAAGGTTATCAGAAATGTTCACAAAATGAGCGATTTTTTAACAGGGCAAGGGACGAACGTCGATTTATTTCAGTCATTTGATTCAAGCCCGAACCGCGAAGAACCACACCTAAACTTACTCCTCCGACTCCGTAATAATCTCAATTACCGGCGCGCTCGACTGGTAAGTCAATCGTCCGTCTTCCGGAATCAAATATGCGTGGATGCGATGCGTTTTCACGCGGTCGCATGGCACCGCCGTCAGCAACAACATCGGCGCGTCTTCAGGAAAATCGCGGGCTTTATCAAGCAGTTCGATGGCTGGCTGGATCGTCGATTGTCCGCGCGCTGAAAGCTGAAAACTTTGGAAGAGTTCAGCGCACGGAGTCGGCCCCAAATCGACGAGTTCCAAACCACTCAGCACGACTCGCACCGACGGAATATTCCGCGACAGCGCATACGTCGTGATTGCTCCCAGCGCAAGCGATGCATAGCCGGGTTCCAGCGAGCCGCTCGTGTCGATGACCAACCCGAAGCTGCCTTTGATCATCGTCTCATCATCCGGCCACACGTAGCGCGGGCGGGCGATGTCCGGCGTGGAACTTTGTCGCCGAGACGGGCGGCCGTACGTCCGAACGCGCTCGACTGGCGGAATGTGTTCATCGAACCACCGCCCCAACTGCACGTCCCAGGGCAACGGCGGATTCTCCAGCGCGCGCATTTCGTCGAGCATCGCGAATGGCAACGTGCCTTTGCCGGACTCCGTGTGAATCTGATACCCGCGCAACAACGCATCCAGCAACAACCGATCCGAACGCGGCGGACGTTTCATCGCGCCGAAGTCCGAAACAACAGCCGATTCACTCGCCAACACATCGCATACATCCTGGCCGGCCAGCGTCACCAATTTATGTGCCGCTTTCGGATTCTCCATCAAGCGTTCGTAAATAATCTCAGGCGCAAGACCATCAAAAAGCACCGAGCGCACATGGCCTTCCGCAGGCGGCTTTGATGCGCGAGCCACCGGCGGCATTTTGTCGATCCACTCATTGACGCAATAATCACACGCCAGATTCCATATAAACGCGTCGCGATGCCTGCGGCGTTGAGGGTGTTGAAACGCCGCATGCAGAGCCATGTGAGCGAGCACGTGACGCAATTCAAAATCGTTCAACGCCCAGCCCGGATTGATGAAGATCTTTCGCTGAGCCGGTGATACCGCCGCGATGCGAATGCCTCGGCGCTCGCAATATTTCGCGTCTTCATCCAGCGTGAAATGTTGCAGCACCGATCCGAGCAACGGATAGTTTTTGACGAACCACGCGCGCGCCTGTTGAGCCTGCGTGATCTCGCCGTCGCCGCCTGCCGCGTTCAACGTCCTGCGCGCAGCGGTGCGAATGGCCCGAGCAAAAATGTCCGCCCAATTCGCTTTCCCTTGAACGGCGAACATATCAATCGCGTTGCCATTCGTTGTGTCTCCGCGCGGCGGCGACCCGTTCTGCGTCCACATCGTGAACAACTTCTCTTCGTTGTTCGGCATGCCTCCGGGCAATCGCAACATGCCTTCCGGCTGAGTGCCGATGCGCATGCGCGAGAGAAATTCATTGACAACACAATCACAGGCAATGTTCCACACCATGCCGCGCCCAGCTTGATGCGTATGCCCGAACGCGAGATGAAGCAGCGTGTGAGCAAGCACAAACGTCCATTCAGGAATCGTGCGCGGATGGTTGTAAGGATTGGCAAAAATCTCGCCGTTGCCCTGCACCGTCGCGAACATCCCGGCAACTTGAGGCTCATACCCGATGATGCGCAACTTCGCGCGTTGAACCAACGGCCCCATCAAGACGTGCTTCCGCAACTCCTCCCACGCCTTGGTTATGCGCTCGGCGGATTTTTTGAGATCCTTCTCATCGAGGACGACGCCTTTTTTGGCCATTACGCCCCGATGTACTTCGCATACGCCGTTCGAGCATCCGCGATTTTCTTCGTGCCTTTGATGATCGCGCGGCTGTCCGGGAACACCGTGATTTCCAAACCCGTGCCGTCGTCGCCGCCGGGGGCGTTGTACTTCAGCAGGAATTTATTCACGGTGATATTCGTGATCCCGCCCGCGCCTTGAAGCCGTGCGGCCATCTCCGCCAAATCCAATTTCGACCCGTTGCGCGGGTTGATCTGCACAGCGTTTCGACCGCACAATCCCGTCGTGGTGCTCGCGCCCTGGCCTTCGAGGAATTCGAAATTGCGCTGCTTGCAGCACGGGCAGTTCGCCACGTCCTTCGCCTTTGCAATCTTGAATTGGTGCATCTCACTCGACCACAAATCAATCGAGAACAAGCGCGTGTTGATGTTCTCGCGCTTCCCCGCCAGAATCTTCAACGCTTCCGACGCTTCATAATTTCCGATCAAGCCCGTCTGCGCTCCGAGAACCCCAGCCGTGTCGCACGTCGGCGTCATGCCGGGCGGCGGAGCGGTTTCGAAGAGGCAGCGAATGCACGGCGTTTGCCCCGGGATGATCGTCATGGTCATGCCGGTCGAGCCAACCGCCGCGCCATACACCCACGGAATGTTGTGCTTCACACACGCGTCATTTATCACAAACCGCGTCTCAAAATTGTCGGCTCCATCGACGACCACATCCGCACCTTTGATCAACTCTTCAACATTGGCGGGATTAATGTCGGTGACGATGCCTTCGATCTTGATATCGCTATTAATGAGCTTCAACTTGCGCTCAGCCGCCGCAGCCTTCGGCATATTCTCGCGCACATCCTGCTCATCAAAGAGCACCTGCCGCTGCAAATTGCTCTGCTCAACAAAGTCGCGGTCAATGACGCGCAACGTCCCAACACCGGCGCGCGCCAACACGTTGGCGATGACGGTGCCGAGCGCGCCGCATCCGGCGATGACAGCGGTCGAATTACAAATCTTTCTCTGTCCTTCTTCGCCGATGAAGGGGAGGAGGACTTGGCGGTTGTAGCGTTCGATATTCATGAAAGTAGACTTTTCTCCGAAGACAATCAGTCGGTAATTTTTAAAACGAAGTAAGGATCAAAACTGTACTCCGATTTGCCCTTCAATTGCCACGAGGCATTTCGCGCAAGTTGAATACATACAGTGCCGGCTCAAGTACACGAAAATCGTTGTCAGACGCGAGGAGTGGCACCCCATAGTGAAACGCCGTTGCAGCGACCAGAGCATCCATGCCCCTCAAGCCGTGAATGCGTCCGCATACGGCGGCCTCGTACGCTAAATTCACATCCACTGTTTTCCAAACTATATACGGACACGCCCGCAATTTGTTTCCGTACTCCACGGCGTAATTGCGATCAATTCCATACTGCCTGCACCGTCGCGCGCACGCACATACGACCTCCGTCAACACGCTTGCGGGTGCGGCAACCTGATGAAGCCCCGCCAGAACGTCCCTGACAAATTCGGAGGCTTCAACATGCCAAATTTCCTGTGCGAACAGAGCCGCGATCCAAATCGAAGAATCCGCAACCAAATGCATAGATTACTCGCAATCGTTTTTCGAACGTTCGGCCCGCACCAATTCGACCGCGTCGAATTTAGGCATTTTCACTGCTGCCAAATCGGCGACCAAAGCGTCAAATTCCAGCGTTGCTTTGACGATCTGATTCGAGCTCCAACCTTTCACCTTTGGCCAAGCTTGAGGCTTCGGTGGAACCCATGTAGCACGTTCCTTTGCAACTTGAATATGTTTATTTATCGCCAGTTGCTCATCCAACTCCAACGGTCGCGATGATTCACTTTTCATCGAAGAACGTCGCAACCCTCTACTGCGCTTGGCAGAGCGCGACGTGCTTTGACTTGATGCCTCAGTTGTCTTGGACATTTCAACACCTCCTCTGACCGGCTACCACCCATCCAAATCCTCAGCAAAACGTGTATCCACTTTGACGCGTTTAATTGGGACCTGAAACTTATTGGATGTAATACATCGCAATCGTTCCAATACCTCAGCTTCCGTCCACACGGGATCGACGCATTTTGTGGATCGTGCCATGTTTCGACTCGAAAGCGTCTTCACGATAACCGCATTCAAATCGCCTACAGTGCGGATCAACGGATCATTGGATTCGGAAATGATTAAATCAAACTGATCCTCGACCTCCATGACATAATCAGCGATATCGAGACCCATCTGCGCGTCTCCAAGCCTGCTGGCATCCCTTCGGGATGCAGATCATTCTAGATTCTTAAACCGGTGGTGTCGGCCTGCGGCCTCAACCACCGGCTAATGGCTACAATCCCTTCGGGATGAAGAAATAGAATGCACACATCGAGCCATCTTACGGCTCCACCACATTCATTTCAATCGGATCGACCTTGACGCCCTGCTTGCGGATCCAGTCGATTGCCTTGTCCACTTCTTCGCGCGGACCGCTGAATTCGACGCTCATGATGCCCACGTCTTCCGTAATCGACGCGCCACGGATGTTCGGGATCACGTCGAACTTTTTGATCACGTGATAGATGATCGGCTGCGTCACGCCTTCAGCTGTGAAGTTCAGATACACGCGGCGGACGACGGCATCAGACTTTTTTTTTTCAGCGTTGCCGCCCGCAATCGCCGGGAGGATCGACACGTCGGCTCCGGCTTCAAGCGCCGTTTGCAGATTGTCCTGGAAGCGGATGTCTTCTTCGTTCACGAAGACATTGATGAAGCGCTTGACGTTGCCCTTGTCGTCACAAATGCGCTCCTTGATGCCGGGATGATTCTTCTCCAACGCTTCGATCATTTCAGCAACAGTCGTCGCTTCCAAGTTGACTTGATCGGCACCGCCTGTGAACTTGCGCAATACTTCGGGAATACGAACCTTTATGGCCATTGGAATGCTCCTGATTAATGTCAAATCACATCTGATAAATAAGCCGTCTCTGAGGACTTGCGCCGCTGTTCCCTCTCCTTGCGGGTGAGGGAGGGGCACTGATCAATCCAGACGTGCTGGATTAATCCAACGCCTTCCCCTCACCCCGCGAGCCGAACAGCAGGCTCGTCGGCCCTCTCCCTCAAGGGGAGAGGGAACAGCAGCGCAAGCCCGATGATGCACTCGCCGTTCCTACTTCCGCTTCTTCATTTCTTCCATCAAGTTCTCGAAGTCGCTGAGCTTCGCGTCGATGACGTCCGGCTTCGGCACGTGTTCGACAATCGCGTCGAGCGTCTTCAATCCATTACCCGTGATGCAGATGACCGTGCTGGAATTCTTGTCGATCTTGCCTTGTTCGACCAGCTTCTTCGTCACCGCTGTCGTCACACCGCCGGCTGTTTCGGTGAAGATGCCTTCGGTTTCGGCGAGCAGCTTGATACCGTCAATACATTCCTGATCCGTCACGTCTTCGCCCCAGCCGCCGCTGTTGCGCATCGTCTTGATCGCGTAGTAGCCGTCCGCTGGATTGCCGATGGCGATGGACTTTGCAATCGTGTTCGGCTTCACCGGCTTGAACAAATCCCAGCCCTGTTTGACCGCATGCGTGATCGGGTTGCAGCCGGTTGCTTGAGCTCCGAAAATCTTCGTGTTCGCTTTCGGAATCAAGCCCGTCTTTTCGAACTCGTGAATCGCTTTGTCCAACTTGCAGATCAAGCTGCCACCAGCCATCGGCGAGACGATATTGTCCGGCGCTTTCCATCCGAGCTGTTCACAAATTTCGTGACCCATCGCCTTGCTGCCTTCGGCGTAATACGGGCGCAAATTGATGTTGCAAAAGGCCCAGCCGAACTTCCCGGCGATTTCGCTGCATAGACGGTTGACGCCGTCATAATTGCCGCTGATCCCGACGACGTGGACGCCGTAGATGCTCGTGTTGAGAATCTTGCCGGACTCCAAATTCGCAGGCATGAAGATGTAACATTCGAGGCCGGCGCGAACCGAAAGCGCGGCGACGCTGTTGCCGAGATTTCCGGTCGTGGCACAGGCGACGGTCTTGAATCCGAATTCAACGGCCTTGCTGATCGCGCAGCTCACGACGCGATCTTTGAAGCTCAGCGTCGGATAATTGACCGCGTCATTCTTGATCCACAGTTCGCGCAAGCCAAGGCGTTTGGCGAGGCGGTCGGCTTTGACCAGCGGCGTGAAGCCGGTGTTCTGGCCGACGATGGGCGGGCCGTCGAGCGGTAAAAATTCTTCGTAGCGCCACATGTTGGCGCCGCGCGACTGAATCTTCTCGCGCGAAATATCCTTGGCGATCAATTCATAATCGTAATCAATTTCCAGCGGCCCGAAGCACAATTCGCAGACATGCAACGGCTTCGATCCATAATTGTGGCCACATTCGCGACACTTCAAACCACGTACGTACTTGGCAGGCATGAGAGCTTCTCCATTCTTAAATGTCTCTCGCAGTGACGCATTGGCGCACAGAAAAACAGTGCGGCGAAGCGTTCATGCGAGAAAAAATCACGCACAAAAGACACATTACATGTTGGAGAAGATGATGGAGCGTTCGCGAGAACGTCCGCCCTGGAAAAACGGGGGGCGAGGCAATAAAACAGCGTTGCGTCGCGCTCATCTTCCGATCCGGTCGAACATCCTGGTTCCAAAACCAAGCCATTCGTCCAGCATCGCAGGAATTAGCACGTTCACGCAAAAAGGAGGGGCACACCGGCTGATCCTCTCTTCGCGCTCAGATGCTGTGACGTCAACGGGCCTGTCCCTCGGTCACTCTTGATAAGCGGATTGCTATTCAGTTGTGGGGAGAAATTTACAGGGATGTGGCGGGAAGTCAAGGGAATTCGGGGGGATAATATGATATCAATCTCTCATCGTCAAAGCACGGGCATAATATGTACCGTATAGCGACATTGATGCTGGATGCGTACTTGATTCTCATCCAGAAAATAAGTGTAGTAAAATAACAGCGCCGATTACTCCGGGACTGGCAAAATTACCCGAAATCCGGAATCTGATCTACGATGGTCGGGAGAGCCGGATTCACGTTGTGTAGAGCGGCATCGATTGGAGTTCGAGTCTCGAGACCCGCCCCTCATCATATGTCTAATTTTCGGGCTCGTAGGTCCCTTCGGATCAATTTCTGTGGAGTTTCGATACACTCTCTGACCATCCTCACACCATTGCCAGACGTTCCCGTGCATATCGTAAAGGCCAAATAAATTCGGGCTTTTCATGCCAACTTTTTGACTCCAATATCCCGAATTTTTGTCATACCACCCCACTTGCATCAAGTCTGTCTCAGTGTCACCCGAATAAAATCGTGTCGTTGTCCCCGCCCGGCAAGCGAATTCCCATTGTGCCTCTGTAGGCAGTTGTACTTTGCATTTATCGCAAAATGCCATTGAGTCATCCCACTTGGCCTCTGCTACCGGATGTCTACTATTACTAGGATAATTATTCACAGGAAAATTACCCATCACCGCGACGTATTGTTCCCGTGTGATTGGATATTTACCCATGTAAAGCGGTCGTGAAATCGTCACCGTATGCGCAGGCTTTTCGTTATCGGGCAACCCTTCGAATATTCTCATGTCATGTTGATACTGCCGTGAGATTCTGTCTTTAAACACAAAACTACGCACAACAGTACCCGCGAAAAGCCCCCCTGTGATGGTCAACAGCAACAACCACCCAAGCGAAAAATTGCGACGCTTTGATTTGCGATAGTTCAACCATAACTTGACGAAGACGCCGATGAGCAAGATTCCGCCGATGAGAATTAGAAGTATGGCCTGGCGAATCGTATCGGGAAACTCCGGTTCCGGTGTCCCCATCACAAATTTTCCAGCCGGAATCAACACCAATTCCAACTTCACGCCATTGCTGAGGTCCAGCGTTTTCGTCAGTGCAAGATTCACGCGCTTGGCGTACGACTCAACCGATTCGTGGTTGTCCCACAACGGCCACTCGCGTGCGGAGAGGATGGAGGTGAGCGATAACGACAGGTAAAGAAGGATGAGACGCATTTTAGTAGTCGCCCTGAAGTGATGTGAGGATTGTACAATGGAACAATATTTCTGGCGAGGTCCGCACGATTTCACGTGTCGATTCGGCGTTCATAGAAAACTTAAACGCGTGTTGAGGTATGCGTGACTAAGCGGTATGTGCTGAGAATCAGTGCAATGATGGACGCTCGTAAATTCATAGAGCCTCACACAAAGTCAGTAGTGGATTGTGTCAATACGACACGTATCTTGAAGTCGCCGATGGCGTGACCAAAGAGATTTACACTGGCGTAAAAGTCACGCCACCCATTTTATCTGCGGATTCAATCCCGCTCGTGCGGCGAGTGTCAGCAGCATGTCCACACTGAAGCGGTCGTGTTTGCCTCGAGTCAAATCGGAGACACGTGATTGGGCAATTCCAAGAATTTCGGCAGCTTGAGTTTGTGTCCAACGCTTTTGCTTGATCATCTTTTTTAAGCGGACCATGAGCTCGGTGCGAAACGTGAGTACAGTTGCTTCAGCTGGTGAAAAGCCAAGATCGAGGAATACATTGCCGCTGCTATTGGTGACTCGATCATCGTTCCAGCGTGGATCGTTTTTATCCATTATTTTACTCCTGTATATTTTTGTAACGTTTTGCTGCCAATTCGATATCCGATTGTGATGTTTTCTGCGTTTTCTTTTGGAATGAATGCAACACGTAAACTGAGTCCTTGAATTTGGCGACATAAACGACACGCCATTCACCCCAAAGATGAACACGAATTTCGTATGCGCCTTTTCCAATGGAAGGCATTGGTTTAAAATCAGACGGTTCTTCGCCCAGTTGCACCTGCAACAATTCATGTCCGGCTGCTCGGCGAGCTTCGTCGGGAAACTCTCGAAGGTCGTCCAAACTACTTCCTAGAAAGACTACAGGTTTCATGCTTGGATTATAGAAGTATTTCTATAATCCAGCAATAGTCAAATTCTGTAATCATTCCGCCCCTTGCACATTTCGCGTGGTCCTCTATCGTAAACAGTCTGATCGAACATTTCGAATCGTGACAAGTCGGTTTTCCGCGCTCATTTCAAGGAGACATTCGCATGCCGTTCAACGTGTTGCTTGCAGCAGACAGCCTTGGGGACAATGGCTTGGTCGTCGCGGTGGTGCTGGTTGTGTCGGTGGTTATCTTCCTGGTGTTTGCGGGCGTGATCTGGCGCTTCGGAAGTTTGTGGATTCAAGGCATGGCGTCGGGCGTCAACATCAGCTTGATGTCGCTGATTGGGATGAGCTTGCGCCGTGTCAATGCGACGCTGATTGTACAGGCGTGTATCATGTCGAAGAAAGCCGGATTGAACATTACGTCTGACCGCATCGAAGCGCACTCGCTCTCGGGCGGAAATGTGATCGCTGTGGTTCAGGCGCTGATCGCCGCGCACAAAGCGGAGATTCAATTGTCGTTTGATCGAGCGTGTGCGATTGATCTCGCCGGGCGCGATATTCGCGACGCGGTGAACACGTCGGTGAATCCGAAAGTCATCGACTGCCCCGATCCGCGCAAAGGTGGACGCAATACGATTGACGCCGTCGCCATGAACGGAATTCAATTGATGGTGAAGGCGAAGGTGACCGTGCGCACGAACATCGACCGGCTTGTCGGCGGTGCGACGGAAGAGACGATTATTGCGCGCGTCGGCGAAGGCATCGTGACGGCGATTGGTTCGACGGAATTCCATCATCAGGTGCTTGAGAATCCGGACAAGATTTCGAAGACGGTGCTGGCGAAAGGTCTCGACGCTCAGACCGCGTTCGAAATCATTTCGATCGACATCGCGGACGTGGATGTCGGTGAAAACATCGGCGCGAAATTGAGCGCGGATCAGGCCGAAGCGAACAAGCGTATGGCTCAAGCCGAGGCCGAAAAACGCGCCGCGATGGCGCGAGCGCTCGAGCAGGAAATGCGCGCAAAGGTCGAAGAGAATCGCGCGTTGGTGGTGCTCGCCGAAGCTGAAGTGCCGAAGGCGTTGGCTCAAGCGTTGCGCGATGGACACATGGGCGTGATGGATTATTACAACATGAAGAACATCCAGGCTGATTCGCAGATGCGCGAGCAGATCGCCGGTGGCACGCAACGCCCGACGAACTAATCATTTGTCATTTGTTAGTTGTCATTTGTCATTTATTGGCTTCCAATTCGGGGACGCAGTTGCTGTTTAATTGGCAAATGGACAATGGACAATCTGGTTTTGACGTAAGCGCGTGGTGTCACATCACGCGCCCGGGTCGTACCATCCGACCGACGTAGAGGGCACCATGGATTTGATCTTCGAGTTTATCATCTGGATCTTCAAAGCGCTGACGGGCGAGGGCGAGACGTCTCGTAAGCCCCCGGGGCAGACGCCTAACGCGTCGAAGAAACCGGCCTCGCCGCCAGTCACGACTCAACGCGGACCGTATAATTATGGTGATGGTCGCCCAACGCCACCGACGCCGATGGTGAAGCAGCGGACGCTCGAAGAGATTCTTGAAGACGTCAAGCGCATGCAGGCGCAGGGCAAAGTGACTGTGCCGCGTCCCAACACGGCGAGCACGCCTGCGAAACGTGTGGCCATGCCGCCTGCGCCGGAGAAGCCTAAAGTGTCATCGCTTTCCCGGCCGCTGTCGGAAGTGCAGCAGCCCACGGAAGCGCGTGCAGCCCGGCCTGCGCCGTTGCCTTCGAACCAGGGCGGGGCGATCACATCCAAACTTGAAACGCGAAAACTTGCGCAGACGCTGGACCAGAAAGAAATCGTCAAGCCGGGGTTTGAGAAGAAATTCGATAGCATATCCGAACGCGAAAGCCAGCAGGCGCTGAGTATCGGGCGGACGAATCTCGTTTCGGAAATCAACACGGTTTCAACGATGGGCGAAGTGAAAGCGGTCGATACGATGTTGTCGTCTCTGTCTGAAAAGAAGACCAACAGTTACGCCGATATTTTCAAAGCGATGCGCGCCGCGCCACCGAAAACGCGCGCGGAAATGGCGCGTCAGGCGTTCGTGTTCGGCGAAGTCTTCGGACCTCCTCGATGCCGAAAGTCGCTGCAACGAAAGTAGAATAACTAAAGCTCGTACCACGATTGTTTTGAATCGACGAATCAGCATATGAACACCATTAGCATACGACTGGCCACACGCGACGATTTAAGCGCGATCAACGCGATTTACAATCATTACGTTGTCGGATCCACGTGCACGTACCAGACAGAGCCGTCAACTGATGTTGAACGTGCGGCGTGGTTTGATGCGCACGGGCCGCAGCATCCAGTCACGGTCGCTGTACGCTTGGGCGAGATCGTGGGCTGGGCGTCGTTGTCGAAATTTCATCCGCGCGCGGCGTATTCGAAAACGGTCGAGAATTCTGTTTACGTGCGGCATGATGCGCTCGGATGCGGAATCGGAAAAGCGCTGCTCGCGGATACGATTGAGCGCGCGAAAGTCAACGGGCATCACACGATCATCGCGTTGATTTCGGCGGATCAAACCGCGAGTGTGAAACTTCACGAGAAGCACGGCTTTGTGCTTGGGCCGTGCCTGCGCGAGGTCGGCTATAAGTTTGACCGCTGGCTCGATGTCGTTTATATGCAACGGATGCTGGTGTGAAGTTCGTGTCGTGTGCTTGTGTTTTTTTCCTCAGCGATCACAATCAATCTGCTTCATGAGAATGAATTTCCGGAACTCGGGATCGACTTATGTCAGACCGCTTGAACAAACTTATCGCGCGTATCGCCTCGGGCAAAATGGTCCTGGGCGACGGTGCGCTGGGCACACAGTTACAGCGTGCAGGACTGGCGTTTGGCGATTGCCCGGAAGAGTGGAACGTGTCGCACCCGGATGCGGTGCGCTGCGTGGCGAGCGAGTACATCGCGGCGGGTGCTGATTTTTGTATGACGAATACGTTTGGCGCGAACCGGTATCGGTTGATGCGGCACGGATACGCGGACCGGTTGCGCGAGTTCAATGTGGCCGGAGTGCGTTTGTCGCGCGAAGCGGCGGAGCGTTCGGATGCGGTGGTGATCGCGAGTGTTGGGCCGACCGGCGAATTTGTCCAGCCTGAAGGCATGTTGTCTGCACAGGAAATGCGCGCCGCGTATCGCGAGCAGATGAACGTATTAAAGGAGGCGGGCGCGGACGCTGTGTGCATCGAGACGATGTATGTGGCTGAAGAAGCCGCGCTGGCCGTTGAAGCCGCCAAAGAAGTTGGATTGTATTGCATCGCGAGCGTCACGTTTGATTCGACGAAGCAGGGATTCAAGACGATGGTGGGCGCGTCGATTCGCGAAGCGGTTGAAGCGGTGGACCGAGCGGGTGCGGATGTGATCGGCAGCAATTGTGGAAACGGCATCGCAGAGATGACAGCGATTGCGCGCGAGATGCGACCGCTGACGCGCAAGCCGTTGCTGATCAAATCGAACGCCGGGATGCCGGAGATGATCGACGGCAACGCGGTCTACAACGACACGCCTGAAACGATGAGCGGATGGATTCAAGAATTGAAAACGGTGGGCGTCTCCATCATTGGCGGATGCTGCGGAACAACGCCTGAACACATCCGGCGATTCCGGGAAGAGATTCAAAAATAAGTTTACGAAAACCACACTGAGGAGCGACGGGCGTAGCATGAAGAAATCTGAATCGAAGACGCGGGCGAAAAAGAAAGCGAAGCCTCAAGAGCCGGAGGACCACGGCCACGATCACGGCCATGACCACGGGGACGGCGAATGCTGCGGCCACGATCACGGCGCGGGCTGCGAATTTGAGTTGGCTATCCGTCCGTACAAGTCTGAAGACTATCGCGAATTGAAAGCGATTTGGAAACAGGGCGAGATACTTATCGACGAGACCGATTCGGCGAAAGCGCTGAAAGAGAATCTCGAAAAGCGCGCGAACGGGTTTCAAGTCTTCGTAGCTGAAGTGATCGCGGTGGACCCGAAAACGGGGAAGCCATCCGGTGCGCGGCAATTGACCGGCGGCGTGATTGTGACGTTTGATGGGCACCGCGCGTACGTGTATCATTTCGCGGTCCACGCGGATTTCCGTGGCGTCGGTTTGGGTGCGGCGTTGATTGAACAATGCGAGCATCAGGCGCGGCTCTGGGGCGCGAAACATTTGCGCTTGATGTCACGAACGGACGCGGCGCGCGAAGGCGCTCGGCGCTTGTATGAAAAACAGGGTTGGAAAAAGGAAACGAATTTGGTTCAGTACAAGAAGGATTTGTAAGAGCACATTCCAGAGGGTGCATCAATGGACTTGCGATTGTTTTTCCCCTCTCCCCTTGAGGGAGAGGGCCGACGAGCCATCTGTTCGGCTCGCGGGGTGAGGGGTTACCGTAGATTAATACCAACGCGCTTTGGTGAATCAACGCATACCCCTCACCCCGCGAAGGAGTACCTTCGTCGGCCCTCTCCCTCAAGGGGAGAGGGAACAGCGCTGCAAGTCCGGTGATGCACCCCATTTCAGAGGAAGGCTCGTACCGCAGGCGTCCCGCCTGCGTGTTTCAGAAACGGGCAGGCGGTACGCCTGCGGTACGATACGTTTCAACACTTGATCAGGAGCGTGACGCGACATGACAACAGCAGAAGAACATGGACCAGGGTCGGGCGGGAGTGATGATCCGGCGGTGCAGGCGGTGGCGACTCGCGTATTGGCGATGATCCCTGAAGGTGCGAAAGTGGGGTTGGGATCAGGCCGCGCGTCGCACGCGTTTATTGACGCGCTCGGAGCTCGCGTGAAACAGGGCTTCCGTGTTGTGGGAGTGCCGACGTCTGTCGCGTCGGAAAAGCAGGCGCTTGAGTTGGGCATTCCGCTGATTGAATTGACTGAGGATATTGAACTCGATCTGACGGTTGATGGAGCGGACGAAGTATCACCGAATCTCGACATGGTCAAAGGTTGGGGCGGGGCGTTGGTGCGCGAGCGAATCGTCGCAGCCGCGTCGAAGCGGCAGGTGATTTTGGTTGGGCCGGAGAAGATGGTCAAGACGATCGGCGAACGCGGACGCATTCCGGTTGAAACGATTCCGTTGGCGCTGGGCTATGTGACGCGAAAGTTGAAGGCGTTGGGATTGACACCGACGGTGCGCTTGGCGAATGGGAAGACGTTCATCACGGACAACGGGAATTTGACGCTGGATTGCGCGCATCATGTGCCGATTGCGGATGGTCACGCGGCACGCGATTTGGAAGCGAAGATTCTTGAGATCGCTGGCGTGGTGGATACGGGATTGTTCTTGGGCACCGCCGAACGGGTGTTGATTGGACATGCGGATGGGACGGTGGATGAGTTGATACATAAGAAGTAGTCGAATTGATGGAATGTTCATGGCACATAGAAACTCGAAACGATATTAATGCGCCTATTGATTCTCAATTTATTTCGCAAGCCGCTGCGCACGGGACTGACTGTGTTTGGTGTCGCGGTGGCGTTGTTGTTGTTTTGTTTTTTGGAGACGGTGTTGCAGGCGTTCAGCGCGGGCGTTGAGATGGCGGACGCATCGCGGATTGTGGTTCAGAACAAAGAGTCGCTGTCGTTCACGATGCCGATATCGTATCAAAATGTGATAAAACAGGCTGACGGGATTTCGCATTGCGCGGCGGGCGTGTGGTTCGGCGGGCCGTATGATGAGCCGCTTCCGAACGGGGCGAAGCGCGAGGAGTTCTTCGCGCAATTCGCGTTCGAACTCGAAAACTATTTGCCGATGTATCCTGAAATCAAAATCCCTGCGGACCAGTTGAAGGACTTGCTGGCGGACAAATCCGGATGCGTGCTGGGCGACAAGATTGCTGAGCGCATCGGTAAAAAAGTAGGCGACCGGATGGCGCTTCGCAGCACGTTGTGGGCGGTGCCGAACAATGTGATGACGTTTACGGTGCGGGCGATTTACACGACGGAATCGGCGACGTTTGACCGGACGATCATGATGTTTCACATGAAGTATTTGGATGAGCTCCGGCAATACGGGAAGAATACCTCGGGAATTTATATTGCTCAGATGTCGGACCCGGCGAAATTTCAGGCCATTTCGTCGGCGATTGATACGCGCTTTCAAAACAGTCCGAGCGAAACGCGGACGATGACGGAGCGCGCGTTCAACACACAGTTCGTGACGATGATGGGCAATCTGCAATTGCTGCTGCGATCGATTGGTTCGGCGGTTGTGCTGACGATGTTGCTGGTGTCGGCGAACACGATGATGATGAGCGCTCGCGAACGGACGCGCGAGATGGGAATTTTAAAGGCGATGGGCTTCAGTGACGGGCATGTGGCGTGGTTGCTGATCGGCGAATCGATGGTGATTTGCATGGTGGGTGCGGTGATCGGCGCGGGCGGAACGTATGTGGCGATTAATATCTTTGGCTTCAATCCGAAGCCTGATTTCTTCCCCATTTTTCGGATGCCGCTCGGATCGTTTTTGGGCGCGTTTGTGATCGCGGCCGCGACGGGGATTCTGAGCGGCATCGTCCCGGCGATTGTCGGGATGAGACTGAAGGCGACGGAAGCGCTGCGCAGCATGTGAGCTCGATACTGGAATGAGAATCAACTTGCGTTCGGATGCCATAATTTATAGGTGGTGTATCCGCCTCCGATGTTCACGGCGTTGAATCCATGTTGAAGCAGGATGCGCGTGGCGAAGTAGCCGCGTTGGCCGACCTGGCAGTAAACGGCAATGGTTTTATCGCGGGGCAATTCAGCGAGTCGGACGCGCAAGACATCAACGGGAATGTTCGTGGCTCCGGGAATAGATCCTTTCGCAAATTCCTCAGGCGTGCGGACGTCGACCAGTAACGGTTGTTGTTCGTGCGGTGTGGATAGAAACGATTCGATATCGATTTGCGGATGGTCGCCGCGGATCAAGCCACCCGCCACAAATCCGGCCATGTTGACTGGATCTTTTGCAGAGCCGAATTGCGGCGCGTAGGATAATTCCATCTCTTCCAAATCGAAGACAGTCATTCCGGCTTGAATCGCGACGGCAAGCACATCGATGCGTTTGTCCACGCCAGCACCACCGACGGCTTGAGCGCCTAGGATTTTTCCGGACGCGGGATCGAACAGCACTTTGAGTGTCATGCCCTGCGCGCCGGGATAATAGCCGGCGTGATTCGCCGGATGAACGTAGATTTTTCGGAACGCGCGCTTGGATCGCAGCAATGCTTTTTCGGATGCGCCGGTCATTGCGGCGATGCGATCGAAGACGCCGACAATGGCAGTACCTTGCGTTCCGCGATAACGGACGGAGTGACCGAACGCGTTGTCGGCAGCGATGCGTCCTTGGCGATTGGCAGGGCCGGCGAGTGGAACTTGAGTGGGATCGCCGGAGATGACATCTTTGATTTCAACGGCGTCTCCGACTGCGAAAATCGACGGGTCGCTTGTTTGTAAAAACTCATTCACGCGAATGCCTCCTCGCGGGCCGACGACGAGGCCGGCATCGACAGCCAATTTATTTTCCGGGCGCACTCCGATTCCGAGCACGACCAATTGAGCGGGCAGGCGTTGGCCGGATTTCAGGCAGACGGCCAGACCCTCCGGCGTCGCTTCAAATCGTTCGGCGGATTGTCCCAGTAAAACGGTGACGCCTTGCGCTGCCAGCACTGCGGCGATGGGCGTCGTCATTTCTTTGTCGAATGGCGGGAGCACTTGGTCCTGCAATTCCACGACCGTGGTGGACAGGCCGCGTTTCACGAAATTCTCGGCGAGTTCCAGGCCGATGAATCCGGCTCCGACGATCACGGCGTGTTTGATGCCGTCGTTGACGCGTGCTTTGATCGCGTCGACGTCGTGAAGATTTCGCAGTGTGAAAATGCCGGGGAGATCGATGCCGGGAAGTGGTGGGCGCAGTGGCGCGGCTCCGGGCGAGAGAATGAGTGTGTCGTACGATTCGTCGTATTCGCGATTCGTTGCGAGGTCGCGGACGTGGATCGTTTTGGTTGCGCGGTTGATCGATTCGACGGACGAACGCGTTCGGACGTCGAGATTGTAGCGCTCTTTCAAGCGTGCTGGCGTCGTGACGAGTAATTTTGCGCGGTCTTTGATTTCATCGCCGATGTAATATGGAAGCCCGCAATTCGCGAAGGACACATCGGGCCCGCGCTCGAAGAGGATGATGTCTGCGTCTTCGGAAAGTCGCCGCGCGCGCGTTGCTGCGGATGCTCCACCGGCCACGCCACCTACGATGAGAATTTTCATGATCGGAATCCTTGGATTGAGAGGCTTGAATTTAGGCGCGTTGGTTCCATGGCATTTTTGAGAGAAGCATTCCCATTCCACACGTATCTGTGATCCCGGCGAATGTGAGTCCTGCGCCGACGAATGCGGAGAGGTACATGAAATAGGGGTGGACGAAGTGGCTCATCACGACGCCGAGCAACACGAGTGAACCGGCGGCGATGCGGACCTGGCGCTCGAGCGAGATGACTTTGCGGCCGCGGATCAGCGGGATTCCGGTGTCGACGCAGGCGAGTGTTCCGCCTTCGACGTTGATGATGTTTGAAATACCTGCGGCGAGGAACTTCTCGCATGCTTTTTGTCCGCGGCTTCCGCTGCGGCAGATGATGTAGAGCGGATCGGCGGCTGCTCCGGTGCGGGCTTTCATCACGGCGTTTGCATCGAGCGAATCGAGTGGGACGTTGCGCGCGATGCTGACGTGGACTTCCTGGAATTCGACGGGGGTGCGAACATCGATGAGTTCGATTGTCGAGCCGCTTTTGACGAGTTCAGCCAGTTTGGCTGGGGTGATGGTTGCAATGCTCATGGTCTGTGCTCCCGGTAAAGACGTGTCTTGAACATATAAACATGTCGCGACAAGACGACATGAATGATCAATAAAAAAACTACCCGGCTTTGCGGCCGAAACGGCTTTCGATGCACTTGAGAAGCTGAGCCAGATGGAGTTCAACGATTTTGTAGTACGCTTTGCGTCCGTCTTTTTCGCTGCTCAAGAATCCGCAGCGTTGCATGAGGCGCAGATGTTCCGAGGCCATGTGGCTGGGAATGTCGCAGGCTTCAGCCAGTTCGCCGACCGTGTACCGTCCGTGTTGCAACATCTGGACCATGCGCAGGCGGTGGGGGTGGGCGAGTGTTTTCAGGCATTCCGCTGCTTGTTCCAACGCTTTCATTGGAAGAAGTTTCAGTGCCGGGGGCGGTGGTGTTTGAGTCTTCGCAGCCATCTGCGGTCTCCTTTGATGATCAAAATATCGGAAGATCGCGACATGTCAATACAAAAGTCGGAGCAATAATTCATCGCCGGCAGGCTTGTGGGTGGTGCGGGAGACAGAACGATTGAGTCGGCTTGTTACTTTTTCAATCCGAGCGCGTTGACCATGATTTCGAAGATTTTTGTGTTGTCGATGAAACCTCTCACTGCTTCCGAACCCGGTCCCATTGCGGTGATGATGACGTCTTCGCAGGTGTGGACGCCGCTTTGCGTTCCGCGCGGCAGATTTCCTATGCGCAGCATGGCGTCGGGAGCGCCTTTGTAGGACTCATTGACTACTGAGAACATCTCGCCTTTGGAGGTCGCCATGTCGATCTGGGGCTTGAACTCGCCGCCCGGTTTGGGGGAGAACGTTTCGTAGTAGTCCGGGAAATTCGTAAAGAAGATTGCCAGCTTGCGCGGAACGTTCAGTGACTCCGGGTAGCCGTCTTTGATCGTGTAATCCGGGAACCCGGCGTCACCATAAATGCGGACATAATCGCGACCCTGTTTGCGGACGGTCTTTTTTGTGAGTTGGCCCGTCGTGGGATCCACTTCACCGATGTCGATGGTATGGGGCGGTGAATCGTCTTTCGTCCCAACGATGGACATGCCATGGGTGTGGTCTCCGAGGACCAACACCAGGGTGTCGCCGCGTTTTGTGGCGTAGTCCTTGACGAGCGCAACAGTCTGGTCGAATTGGATGGTGTCCATCACCGCGCGTTCCCAGTCGAGCGAATGCGAATATTTGTCGATGCGTCCGCCTTCGATCATCAGCACAAATCCGTTGGGATTTACTTCGAGAACTTTCAACGCGGCGGCTGCCATTTCGGATAAATCAGGCTGGTCATTCGCGCTCGGAGGATTGAAGCTCTTGAGGAATTTGCGGTCCCATGCTCCGTCGATATTTTTAGGATTAAAGATGCCGAAAAGGCGTTTAGGCGTGGCGGGATTTTGGGCGGCGAGAAGTTCGGTTTTCGTTTCGCAGACCGTGTAGCCGCTTTCTTTGAAGCGGGCGAATTGGGCTTCGGAGAATGATGCGCGGCCTCCGCCCATGATCACGTCGAGGTTACTGGCTGCGAGCATGTCGGCAATCGCCGGGTAGCTGCGGCGGCTGGCGATGTGGGCGTACATGGAGGCGGGCGTGGCGTCTTGAATTTCGACGTCGGTCACCGCGCCCGTCGCCATGCCTCGAATGCGCCGCGCGAATTCCGCGATGGTTTCGCACGCCGGGTCATCGACTTCGTCAGCAGGCTTGGCTGCGTAGTTTTCAGTGCGGTCCTTGTAGACGCTCAGCGCGCCATTCGCGGATTTGTGGCCGGTTGTGTACGCGCTCGCGGAGTTGGCTGAATCAGTGATGATCGAGTCCATGCCGGATGTTCCGACGAGGCCCATGTGGGGCATGTCATCCATCGCGAGTTGGCCGTTGTATTTTCCGCGCTTGATGCCCTTGGACAGCATGCGCGCGGCGGTGCGGTGCGCTTGGCTTAGGCCGTCGCCGATCATGATGATCACGTTCTTGGCCTGTGGACCGGCGGGGGTTGGGACAAACGCTCGCCACGCTGCTTCTGCGACTTTGTCTTTCCGGACAAACACTTCGATGGCGATGCTTTCGTTCGCGGAATTCAAGACGCATTTTCGGGCGACGAACGCGGATGCTTTTTTCGCCGGGGTACCGAATTCTTCGACGATCAATTCGGGAGCCACGCCCAGAATTTCGGCGGCGGGCTTGCCACCGATCTTGATTTCAACGTCACCGGCTTGGAGAACTTCGGGCAATTCGATTTTGAAATCAAACTGTGCACCGACGGCGATGGACGCTTGATCGATGGGGAAGATTGCCACCGCGCTGGACGCAGCAAAAACGTTTGAGCACACACACACGGCTAAACAGATCAGAACAGACAGTTTCATTTGAATGCCTCCGGTAAAGGGATGACGCATTATAAGTCGCGATGATCCGTGTTGCCGGAGGTTCACTGAATCTTGAAATTTGGCTCTGGCGCGTTGCGGATTGAAACCACAACGTTGAACCACAACCGCTTTAATCCTTCTTCGTGCCATTGTTCCAGGCCGGTGCCGGGATCGGCCATGAGGATTTTTCCGTCGGATGTTTTGCGGATGAAGACGACTGCGTGAGCCGTTCCGACTGTCCAGCCCCAGTCGCGTGAGTAGCGTTTGTCGAGTTCGTTGGTCTTGGCATCCAGCACGACGTAAATAATTGCGGGTTCGTTGCGCGCGAGGAATGCGTCGCAGGATTCGCAGGAGACGAGTACGAGTTTGCCGGATGAATCGACTTTGCTGCGCAGACCGTAATACAAGGATTCAAGATTGGTGCCGCGATAGCCTGACAGACAGAGGTGCTTCATGTCCTCTTCGGTTGTTTCAATGCCATTCAATTTTAAGAGTGTGGCTGCAGCTGCTGCGGCGCAGGTGCTGTCGGTTGTTTGCAAACAGCAGGCACCGTCCCATTGGTTTTCGCATCGCACAGGATTGTAAAACGCGTTGCCGAAGTAATTGAAATTGATGGCGATGCAGACAATACCATACAGGACCAGGCGCATCGGACGGGGTGGATATAAGAGTGCGAGAAGGCTTAGAATCAGGCTGACAAATAGCGGAATCGGATTGTAGAGGACTACGCCATATTTGTTGGGACACCATTGGTAGAGGATGGCTGCGTTGACGACGTGCGCCCACGCGGCGGTGCAGAGGAGAAGCGAGCCGATGATGATTCGTTTGTATTTCCAATCGCGCCCATAGTGGTAGATGCAGGCGGCGGCGACGCATTGAAGCACACCATAGAGGATGATGAGTGCGATCAACATGTAGGTTGATAACAGGCGAACGGATACTCATGTCACGATGAATTTGGACTGGGACTGCGTTTTACTTTTTGGGACGTTTAATGTTTGTTCCACGCGGTGTTGGGGATGACGGTGTCGGCGGCGAGGGTGTGGGCTGCGAGGGTGAAGAGTATTCCGAGTAAGAGGGATTTCATTGGCGCGTGAGTTCCAGAGTGGTTGGGCTTGTGTGATATTATGGATATGCCTTGGATGTGTGGATTTGCGGTGTAAATGCCGGAAATGGTTGGTATGTTGTTTGTTTATTAGATCGCATGGATGCGGTTGGATTCCATCATAGGTCATTACAACAAAATGAGCAAACCATTCCTCGATAGTTACGGCGGTCAGACCATTCAGCAGTTGATTGCCATGAAAGACAGTCACCGCATTGACTCGCTCGTTCTCGCCGTTGAGCAAGCATTGGGGAGTAAGTCAGAGTCGGATCTTTCCGAGCCAGAGCGTGTCGTTCTAGCGGTCGAGGCGATGGAGCGCGAAGTAAACAATGGAGGCTACTACCAGTTCTTCTCAAATTCTTCCCGGGAGTTCACCCCGTTTCTCGTGCATGCATTGAAGTTGATTGGCTGCCCAAAGGTTGCGGTGATTTCGACGGACGCCATTGCAGTGTTGGGATTGCCCGATCAGTTTGACACCGATGCTGTGGAGCAGATCGCTTCCGAGCTTTCGAACGAGAGCAGAGAGAAACTTGACGAGTGTGACTCTCGCTACTACGCCAACGACGAGAGCATTGAGCAGCATCTATTTGCCTATATTGAGGAGCACCAGCATAAGATTCAGATTCCATCGATGTCCTAACCCGCCGGGATGGGTGAATTAAGCGAAGCAAGCTAGCACTACAACGAAAGAGTTGCTTTTTACCCCGAAGGGGTCCAAGCCATTAGCCGGTGGT
>JBAXUS010000006.1:0-73233 GCA_037129555.1 Planctomycetota bacterium | reverse complement strand
TCTATATTATCGGCACTTCATGCTTACCGCTTTAACTGTGCGCGAGTCAATAAGTGTTTCTGTGTCGACGGGTGCCAAATAGCGGTACTCCGCTCCTTGCTGATGCGGTTGAGAAGTATGGATTAATCGAGCGCCCCACAGCAAGGACCAGAGTACAGGTCCTTGGTACCTGCGCTACCAGCAACCCGCCTCTAATCCCACCTGTACCACCGTGGCCGCGACAGGTTGTAGTAGCTCATCGGCATTGTATCCCACGATATTCTTTCTCCAATCGTAGCGTCGAACACGATGCTGTAGCCTATGGGTAGAACTTTCCAGTACGTGGGACGCCAGGGTCGATGCGTTTTCCAACGGATCGTCTTTGGATCGGGAAACACCTGATCGTAATGAAGACCGTCCACATACCGCTGGATGCGTTCGCGATTCTGTCCAATGATTTCGCAACGCACCGGTTTCTTCTTGCTATAACACTGCGACGTGTCGAGAAAAACATCCCAGTCGGGAGCCGCAAATGCTTCCCATTGTTTTCCACCTTTAGGCGTGAGTTCGTAATAAACTTCAGTTGGGTTAGCGAGTGCCTTTGTGGAACTCGAAATGATTTCGCTTGAGTTACGGCGAGTGAATTGAATCAACCCACGCTTTTTGAGCGCGTCCAATGCCCCTGTGATTCCTCGACGGTTCATTCCGTGTCCAGGCTTATTGAGAGCGAGATCGATTTCCGTGTCAAACAGCAGAGTGATCGGAAGTTTCAAGGTGGCAGCAGACTCAAGTAACCAGTACTCACCGCGCGTGAAACGAATTGCAGGCATGAATGGGCAGCCGTGTCCGGCTGCAAGAATTAAGGTGTGCGAGCCTCTTAAAAAAGTATACCAGGAGAACGTGAATAAATCAAACTCGTGCGCAGGGATTCGCGCTCGTGTCTCGTCTTTATATCAAGATCACACATGTTCAGAGGGAAGCTTGAGATGTCCGATGCGACGCTGTTTCCGGTGGTCGAACCTCCACACCATGCCGCGCTCCCGCCGGGGATGCCGCGCGTGCAATTGCCCGTGCGGGATCGTGTCGAACTGTTGCCGTGCGATCTGGATTCTCTGATTTCATCCAAGCATCAGGAGCGCGTCGACGATTGAATGTGTGAACGCACTGGCACGCAACCGGGGCCTGCAGCAATTTCGCGTACGGGGATTGCAGCGCGTGAAGTCGGTGGTGCTGTTGTTTGCGCTGGCCCAAAACATGGCGCGCGAACAGAGCCTGACGAAAAAAAACTGACGGGATAGACCTGCCCAAAGGCTCCTGAGAGCCGCCGAAACATCCACCTTTTTTGATTGAAAGAACAGATGATTGAAAGCCCATACGCATAGAAGCGTACAACGAAAATCACGCAAAACCCCGAATGGTATAAGCAGCAGCATGACCTCAATTTTGAAATCGAACCTAGCGTGGGCAGAAAATACGTCCGACGAAAAATCGCAAAATTGATTTATTCACATTCTGGTTGGGGCTAGGAGCATGTACAAGATGTGGACGCGGGTCAAACCGAGCGCATCGGGGCGTAGATTGCTCGATTAATTAGTGTGAAAACGTTCGAAAAAAAAGTGAATGAAAGTGAGGCTAAATTCGTCCTATATAAAGGTGACGGGCGTTTGTTCTAATCGGAATAGATTGTGGTATATTATATACGATAAGGGTTGTCAGGGGTGTTGGTTTGCGCACAATGTGATTATGTGGGAGTGGTGAATGTTTTGCGGGTAGGAGAGTGGCTGCGGGATTGTGAATCGAAACGTGGCAGCGTAGGCAATGCGCGAATCGAGGTTTATGATGACAGACACTACAGGTAGTGGTTGGATTGCCGAGCTCGCCGTGCACGTGTGCATTGTTGGGAGTGGGACGTGGTATTTTGCGCGAGGGGCCGCTTAATTAGGTGCGCGGCTATTGAGTGAAATAGGCACGATGTGATTATTTGGGAATGTGGGTGAAAGGGTTGTTCGGGGAAGCTGGCGATGATATGAACGTAAAGAACTCAACGTCATATTCTAACAGTCTCTCAAATATCGTCCGAGTCACCTCATGAAGGTGTATGTGATGGAGCATGGTTTTTGCGTCGTATTTAATTGGGAGTGGCAATGCTGCGATTGAAACGTGTTTTATCGATGATGATGGTGCTCGTGATCGGACAATCGGCGACAGTCGTTTGCGGCGAGGCTGGCGACCCTGAAGCCAACCTCGCGCCGACGAAAACGAAAGGCGACAGCCCTGGATTTCACGTTGATCACACACCTTTCGTGACAGCATCGATCAGCGATGTTGTCGCTGATTTCGCGCTCGGTGCCTGGCCCACCAAAAAAGGCTCCGCGAATTTTGCGTACAAGGGGATCACGATCAAGCTCGATGGCCCCGACAAAGCCAACATGTGTTTTGACACCGATTTGATGCGCATGGCCTTTGGCTGGTCCGGCGGTTATCTCAAACTCGAAAACACGATGCTCGGCCAACTGCGCGGGACTCTCAATCCGTCGATTCTCGGCACGATTAAATTCAGCACATCGCCGCTGCCCGGTTGGGCCTTAAACGGCGATCGCACTGATCCGCGCAAACTACCCTACGGCCCGTTACCGAAGACGATGGCAACGTACAAAGGTCTGTACCTGCATAACAATCAAGTCGTCCTCTCCTACACAGTCGGTGACGCGGCGATTCTTGAATTGCCCGCAGGTGAAGGAAAGGGGGATGGCTTCCTCTTTACGCGCACGATCAACATTCAGACTCCGACGCCAGCGCTCTCGATGTTCCTCGCCGATCTTCCTGGCGCGACCGGTCCCGCGCCCAGCGACGTCAACGGATTTCCGAGTGCGACGCTCGAAAAAGACACCGCCCTCAGCGTCGCCATCGCAGGCGCACCCAAAGGTGCCACGCTCAGCAACGCGAACGGTGTGCTGGAACTCAAGCTCCCGGCACTCACGGCTCCGACTGCGTTTAAAGTCATGCTCTGGAGCGGCGCGAAAGGTAGCGCGGCGTTTGCGACGGCGATCAAATCAGCGGCTCCGGTGAACGCGAATCTCGCCGCACTCTGTAAAGGTGGCCCGTCGCGCTGGGCCAAGAACATTGATGTGACGTGCTCGCTTGGGGCCGACACCGCGCCTTACACTGCGGACGTGCTGGGACTGCCGATCGACAATCCATGGAAAGCGTGGGTGCGCTCCTCTGGTTTCGATTTCCTCCCCGACGGACGCATCGCGCTGTGCGAAATCACAGGCGACGTGTGGGTCAGTTCGCCGCTGACGCCCAAGCTCGATAAGTTGAGCTGGAAACGGTTCGCGACTGGCATGTTTGAACCGCTCGGATTACGCGTCGTGGACGGAAAAATCTACGTCCTCGGGCGCGACCAAATCACGCGACTCCACGACCTCGATGGCGATGGTGAAGCGGATTTCTACGAGAACTTCAACAACGACCGCGTTATCTCGCCGAATTACCACGCCTTCGCGTTCGACCTGCAAACCGACAGCGCTGGAAATTTTTATTACGCGGTCTGCGGTCATCGCGCTGCACCCGGATTGCCGGATCACGCGTGCATGATTCGCGTCTCGAAAGATGGCAGTAAAATGGATGTATACGCCAGCGGTATTCGCAGTCCCAACGGACTTGGCATGAGCCCCAGCGACGTGCTGACGTATGGCGACAATCAGGGCAATTACACGCCATCGAGCAAAGTCACGCGCGTCAAACAAGGTGGCTTTTATGGCTACAAAACGAACCTCGCGAACGCAAAAGAAATCACGTCCTACGAGCCGCCGATCTTTTGGCTGCCGATGGTCGCAGACAATTCCTGCGGTGGACAGACGTGGGTTCCTGACGACCGCTGGGGGCCGTATAAAGGGCAGATGATTCATTTGTCCTATGGCAAAGCGTCAGCATTTTTGTGCTTCACAGAAGAGATCGACGGCGTCATGCAAGGCGGTGCGATCAAGCTTCCGCTGCAATTCGGCTCCGGTACCATGCGCGCACGTTTTAATCCCGCCGACGGACAATTGTACGTCGCCGGAACACGCGGCTGGCAGACGTCCGGATCGAAAGACGGCACGCTTGCTCGCGTCCGTTACACCGGCAAGCCCGCGTATTATCCAACCGCGCTGCATGTCAAACCCAACGGCGTCGAACTCACATTCCCGAATCCGTTGGATACGGAAGACGCGAACGACAAAACGAATTATAACGTTGAGCAGTGGAACTATCTGTACTCACCACAGTACGGCTCGGCAGAGTATTCGGTTGCTGATCCAAAGAAGAAAGGCCACGATGCAATCGAGGTCAAATCGGTTAAACTCTCCAACGATAAAAAGACGCTCTTTTTGGAACTCGGAGCGTTGAAGCCGGTGAACCAAATGAGCATTAAGTTTAAAGTGAAGTTCGAAAACGGCCCGAAAGTTTCGCAGGAAATTTTCAACACATTGAACGTGGTCCCGAAGAATTAATCCTTGGAAGAAAAAAAATGAATCGAATTACCTATTTCAGTCTCGTCGCGTGTCTGTCCGTTTTGGCGCTGAATTCTGCGTTCGCTGCGCAATCGTTCACTGATCCCAAATTGGCGGAAGCGGTCCCGAGCTTTTCGATCCAAGGCGAGTACATCAAAGACGGCGAGGGCCTGCAAATCGCCACGCTCGCCGGCGACTTCTATCTCGTCAACAAAATGAAAGGCGGACTACCCGGCCAGAGCTGGGACGCCAAGACGAATGAGATTTCGAAACTCGACGGCGCGGCGGTGAAGAAGCTTATCGAAGGTTACAAACGCGTGACGCGCGAAAGTTCCACGCTGGGCACGAAACCGCCAGCGGATGCGGTCGTGCTCTTCGACGGTTCGAACCTCGATCAATGGGACGCGACGGCGAAACTTGATCCGAAGTCCACCGAGAAAATTCTGAGCGAAGGCACGCGCACGAAGAAGTCATTCAAAGATTTCACGATGCATCTTGAATTCCGCATGCCGTACAAGCCCGATGCCGCAATCGGCGGACAGGATCGCGGCAACAGTGGCGTCTACATTTATGATCGCTACGAAGTCCAGGTTCTCGATTCCTTCGGCCTGCATTACAATGATAACACGCACGCGCTTGACGCGTGGAAGGCGGCGTTCAAGAACGACATCGGAGTCGCGCCGAGTTCCGACCGAACGCAATGGTGTGGCGCGATGTACCACGAAAAAACGCCGATCCTGAACATGGCGTATCCGCCGCTGACGTGGCAGACGTACGACATCACGTTCACTGCGCCGAAATTCGTGGACGGAAAAAAGACCACGAACGCGCGCATCACGGTCGTTCAAAATGGGGTCAAAGTGCAAGACGATTATGAACTGAAAAAAGGCACCGGAGCGGGTGGCGGCAAGCCCGAAGTTCCCGAAGGCATTATTTATCTTCAAGGCCACGGCAACCCTGTTCGGTACCGGAATATTTGGATTGTGGCGAAGAACTAATTGCGAATTCACCGGATACTCGACTATGAATCAATCCCTCAAAAAGCGCCGCATCGCACTCGCCATTACCGGCGCAAGCGGAGCGGCGTATGGTCGGCGCGTGCTTGAAGAATTGCTCAAGCGCGACGCCATCGAAACGCATCTATTGATCTCGCCGTCTGCGAAAAAAGTGCTGTTGATTGAGGAAGGGTTTGACGTCAATCTCGACCGTTTCGATGCCGCGTCGCTGGGACTCGCCGCGTCACCGAATCTTGTCTATCATCATTACGACAACGTGGCCGGAGCCGTCGCGTCGGGCAGTTACCAGATCGAAGCGATGGCCATCGTCCCGTGTTCGATGGGCAGCGTTGCGGCGATTGCTCACGGAATTTCAGACAACTTGATCGAACGCGCCGCCGACGTGATGTTGAAAGAACGCCGCCGATTAATTCTCGTCCCGCGCGAAACGCCGTACTCGACGATCCATTTGAAAAACATGCTGACGCTCTCGGAACTCGGAGCTATCATTCTGCCAGGTAGCCCGGGATTTTATCATCAACCGGCGAGCGTTTCAGACATGGTCGATTTCGTCGTCGCGCGAGTGCTCGATCATTTGCACATCGAACACGACCTCTCGAAACGCTGGGGCGGAAAGTAAAATTTAATTCGCGATCCGCGAATCAACGTTCAAGACCTGACCTGAGATGACCGGATTTACAAGCACGTCCGCAGCAAATACAGCGACGGCTTTCGCGTTGTCGGCGTCATTTTTGAGAACACGTTTTGCTTTCGCAGCAACTGCGAATTCCGGCGACGCCAGTCTTCCCATTTTGGATTCAGCGACGAACGGCGGCACGACTGCGTTGACGCGCACGCCCAACGAGCCCCATTCTCGCGCCGTGGATTTCAGCAGTGCCAGCATACCGCTTTGAGCCATTGCATACGCCGTCCCACCTGCGCGCCCGGCCAAACCTGCATGCGACGACAGCGCCAAAACCGAGCCGCTTTTTTGTTTGATGAACTGCCGTGAGAACGCTTTCAAAACCAAAAAAAGCGCCTTCAAATCCACGTTCAGCACCGCGCGAACGTCGGACTCTGGTTGCGATACGAGCGGCGAATCGTGCGAAATTCCACACGCCCACACCAGCGCGTCAATCCGCTCAAACTCTTTCAAAAACGCCGTTGCCAAAAGTGCCGGTTGAGCTACGTCGCTGAGATCCGCCTGAAACACGGCCGCTTTTGCCGCGCCCAGCAACAGCGCGTCGCACGGTTCGCGCCGCGTGTTGAAATGCAGCCCGACAGAATAGCCGCGCGCGATTAATTCCGCCGCCATCGCGCCGCCAAGTGTGCCGGACGCGCCAAGAATAAGTGCTGTGGGCATGAATCAAATTTCCGAAAATAGGAGCGGCGGCACTCCTGCCACCACGTGATGATCGCGCTAAACCATGTGTGCAATCGGGCCGTCAAGCGTGTGCAGCCCCGACGGCGCGATGCGGATTTCCCGGACGCTCAATCGTTCCGCCAGCGCGTACGCCGCGAAGAAACTGTCCGTCTGAACGACGCCTTTCCACGCGATGTCGAACGCCGTGCCGTGGTCCGGTGACGTGCGGACAATCGGCAGTCCCATCGTCACATTCACGCCGGTGTCGAACGCTAGCATCTTGAACGGAATCGCGCCCTGGTCATGGTACATCGCGATGTGGCAACCGAACCGTTTTAACGCCGTGGGCGTGAACGCCGTGTCCGGCGGAAGTGGTCCATCCACATTGATGAAAATTTCTTCGATCTTCTTTTTCGCAGGCGCAATGATGCGCGCCTCTTCACCTCCGAACAAGCCTTCTTCGCCCGCGTGAGGATTCAATCCCAGCAAGGCCAAACGTGGTTCACGCCCGCGGATCGCCGTGATGCTGTTCGCTGCCAATTCAGCGACCTCCACAATCCGCTCAATGGTCAGCGAATCCGGCACACTCCGCAGCGATTGGTGGCTCGTCACAAACGCGCATGCGATCTTCTCGCTGTACAACAGCATCGCGTAATTGTTGCATCGCGTCAGGTCCGCCAACATTTCCGTGTGGCCCGGATAATCGTATCCGGCCATGTTCATCGCCTTCTTGCTGATCGGAGCCGTGACCATCCCGGCGAAGCGTCCGGCCAAACAGCCCTTCACGGCCTCTTCGATGTAACGCACCGCAGCCTTGCCGCAAATCTCCTGATTCTTCCCCGGCTCAACCAAATTTCCGGCGAGTGATCCCGGTGGATCGTACACGGCTGGAGCGTCCAACACCGACGGCGCGGCATCCAGTTGTTGAGCTTTGAAATCAATCTTGATTTCCTTCGCCACGCGCGTCAGCACATCGACATCACCGATGATCAACGGCACCGCGTTCCCGGGCAGATCGGTCCGCGCCAGCAGCCGCAAACACAACTCCGGCCCCACGCCCGCAGCATCGCCCATCGTCACCGCGATGATCGGTCGGTTCATTTTTCGTACAGTCAATTTTGAATCGCTCATCATATTAAAATTCGAAAACTATTTTTCATCCACCGTTACGTACCCATCAATTTGCGTAAACAATCCCACCGGTCCCGACACGCCAGCCGCCAGCTTTTTCAACGCGTCGAGCGAATCGAGTTTTTGAATCGCAGCATTCCCAGCGTGTTTTAATTCGGTCACAATCGCGCCTTCATACAGTCCTGCGTGATCAGCGGGCGAACCAGTTTTTACGCGCAGGATTTCGATCCGCCCGCCCTTCTTCCGACCTTCATCTTCCGAGAGTTCCTTCAATTGCATCCCGCGCCACATGTACGGCATCGGCGGGTCACTCTTGACCGCTTTGCCCGCGCCTTCCCGCGCCGCAGCACCCAGCCCACGAAAATCGTCTTCGCCAAACGACTGCTTTTCTAGATCGTAGTTGGGACGTATCTGCCGCACTTGAGCCAGTTCCGAATCACGCTTCGAAACGCGCACATTCAACTCGGCCACCTTGCCCGTCGTGTCCAGCACTTTGACTTTCACTTTGCTGCCGACCGTCGTGGCGCTGACGATGGCGATGAGTTCATCCCGGCTGCCAACGCGCGTCCCGTCGAAATCCAAAATCACCATCCCATGCATCAACCCCGCGCGATCAGCAGGCGTATTGGCAATAACCGCTTCGACCAACACTCCTTTATTATCCGGAATCTTAAACTCTTTTTGCAGTGGTTTGATGTCCGTCAACGATACGCCCAGCCACCCGTATTCAATCTCGCGACCGATCTTCAGATAGTTGATGCGCGGCTTCAGATGGTTCGACGGAATGGCGAACCCGCAGCCCTGGGACGATCCGGACAGCGAGAAAATCATCGTGTTGATGCCGATCAATCGCCCGCTTAAATCAAACAATGGACCGCCCGAATTGCCCGGATTAATTGGCGCGTCAGTTTGAATTAAATTGCCATAAAACACATCGCTGGACAACCCCTGCCGATTGCGTCCACGCGCGCTGATCACACCCAGCGTGAAAGAATTTGAGAGACCAAACGGATTGCCGACAGCCATCGAATACTGCCCGACTTGGACCTTCTCCGAATCCGCCAGAGCAGCGCACGATAAATTCGCCGGGACGTCTTCGCCCGTCAATTTGATCATGGCCAAATCGCTACGCCTGTCGAGTCCCGTGACAATCGCTTTGCACTGCCGCCCGTCTGAAAATTTAACCAGGATCGAATCCGCGTCACGCACCACATGTTCGTTGGTGATGACCCATCCCGCCGCATCGATGATCACGCCTGAACCTTCAAACGTCCGATCCGGCGACGACGGTCCCAGCCGCTCGCTCATGCGATGCAATTCATCGTGCCAGTCTCTTAATTTTGGAGTGACTTGAAGACTCACCACGCACGGTGCGACGCGCTTGGCTAGTTTTTGAAACGCGCGCTCCATACGGAACGCCAGCGCGATGTCGGGATCGGCATCGATCGCAGCAGCCTCAGCGCTCTTATCAGGCGCATCTTTCGTAGGCGGTTCTGCCGCGCACAACGCCGCGAACACCATCAGCACGGCGCAAGTCGATGAAGCTAGTGTGCGCATAAAACCTCTCAACACTCTCTGCAGCCCGGCACAAACGCCGCTGTTCAAATCGCTAGTGTGCACCGCTTTCACAGAAAGTAAACAAGGATTTCACGTTCTCATTGTACCACAGGTGTCCCGCCTGCTTGTTTCAGAAACGAGCAGGCGGGACGCCGTGCGTTACAAAATTTACAGCGGCACATCCACCGGCATCGCCATGCTGTGGAAACCATGATCCGCGTGAATCAGTGCACCCGTTACCGACGTGGCCAGCGGCGAACACAGGAAAGCGGCGAGCGTTCCGATTTCATCGGCTTTCATGACTTCTGTTCGAGCCGAATTGAGCTTGTAATAACTGACCATCTTTTCAATCGTGCCGATGGCCTTTGCCGCGCGGCTCGGCAACGGTCCTGCGGAGATACAATTGACGCGCATGTCCCACTTGCGCCCGGCTTCAAACGCGAGCGTGTGTGTATCGCTTTCGAGCGCCGCTTTCGCCGAACTCATGCCGCCGCCGTATCCCGGAATCGTGCGCTCGGACGCCAAATATGTCAGCGAAACCGCCGCGCTGTTCGGGCGCATCAACGGACCAAAACGCTGGACCAGAGCGACCATCGAATACGCGCTTGCGCTCACCGCTGCGAGGTACCCTTTACGTGACGTTTCCAGCAACGGATTCTTGACTTCCGGACCGTTCGCGAGACTGTGCACGAGAATGTCGAGCGGCTTTTCACCGAAGTCCTTCACGAGCTGCGCCGCGCATTCCTGAATCGTGTAATTCGCCAATTCAATGTAACGCTTATCATTGCGCACTTCCGGCGGAACGTCTTCCGCGACATCGTAAACCGCATCGAGCGGATAAATCTTTTCGAAGCTCAACTTCCCGCCGGGATACTCAATGTTGTCCGCAAATTTATTGCGCTCCAAGCTCTTCGTAAAAAGCCCGAACACTGGCGGCCACGTCCCAACGCAAACCGTCGCACCGGCCTGGTGCAACGCCTTCGCGATGGCCCAGCCGTAGCCGTTGTCATCCGCCACACCCGCAACAAACGCCCGTTTTCCAGTCAGGTCGATGGGAAGCATTTTTCAAACCTCTCCGAGTGATTCACTCTTTCCGTTCGCAATTCAACTCAATCTCTTTAAGACGTTCCTGATCGAGTACGACTTCACGTCTAAACCACAACAATATTCTTCCCCGTCATCTGCGGCGGCTGCGCAACGCCCAACAAGAACAAAAGCGTCGGCGCCACATCGGCCAAGCGACCGTGATTCAATTTCGCATTCCCGAATCGCTCGCTGACCAGATAACACGGCACGTCATTAGTCGTGTGCGCCGTGTGCGGGCTGTTCGTGCCGTAGTCCCACATCTGTTCGCAATTGCCGTGGTCCGCGGTAACGAGCACGTCGCCGTGAACTTCACGAATCGCTTCAACAATCCGGCCCACTTGTTTATCGACTTCTTCGACCGCTTTGATCGCCGCGCTTTCAACGCCTGTGTGTCCGACCATGTCACCGTTCGCGAAGTTCAACACGATCAAATCGAACTTCTTCGAGCGGATCGCCGCGAGCGCTTTTTCGGTCAACTCCGGCGCGCTCATTTCAGGCTGCAAATCATACGTCGCAACTTTCGGCGACGCGGCCATGCTGCGCTCTTCGCCCGTGTACGGCTTCTCGCGTCCGCCCGAAAAGAAGAACGTGACGTGTGGATATTTCTCCGTTTCAGCCATGCGCAACTGCGTCAATCCCGCCGCCGAAACCACTTCGCCGAGTGTCCCTTCCAAATCCTTGCTGGCGAACGCAACCGGCACTGGAAATCCCGCGCGGTAATCGGTCATCGTGCTGAGCATCACGTTCGGAACGTGCTTGCGTTCGAAGCCTTTGAAATCCTTGTTCAACAAACATTCGCACAATTCGCGCGGACGGTCGCTGCGGTGATTGAAGCTGAAAACCGCGTCACCGTCTTGAATCGTCGCGAGCGGTTTTCCATCGTCGCCAACAATCACAGTCGCGCCGATGAACTCGTCAGTCTCTCCGCGCGCGTAAGCTTTTTCAATCGCTTCGGCAGCACTCGTGGCGGTGTGTTCGCCGACACCATCGACCATCGCCTTCCACGCTTTTTCAACGCGCTCCCAGCGCTTGTCGCGGTCCATACCATAGTAGCGCCCGGTCACGGATGCGATGATGCCGGTGTCGTACAAATCGAGTTTGCGTTGCAATTCATCGGTCCACGCCGCGCCCGTCTTCGGCCCCGTGTCGCGCCCGTCAGTGAAAATATGAAACACCAACCGATCTTTGCGCAGCTCGTGTTTCGCACACAATCGGACGAACGCGAAATAAGCTTCGTCGAGCGAATGCACACGCGCGCCGGAGATCAATCCAAACAGATGTAACTTCGAATTGTTTTTCTTAACGTGTTCAATCGCCGCGACGACGGCGGGATTGGTATCGAACGATCCATCGGCGACCGCTTGAGCGACCTCCATCAAATCCTGCCACACCACGCGCCCGGCCCCAAGATTCAAATGCCCAACTTCGCTGTTGCCCATCAACCCCTTGGGCAGCCCCACATCGGTTCCGCAGGTGATCAACGTCGTATAAGGGCACGTGGACACGAGCGAGTTATACACCGGCGTCTTGGCCATCCGCACCGCGTTGTGGTCCGCAGTCGCGCGCAAGCCCCAGCCGTCCATGACGACCAGCATAACGGGACCTTTGCGGGGAGGAATCGAGGGCATAGCGTGTCTTTCCGTAATCAAGTTTCGGTTTCAATCTAACACGAACGCTACGAGTATAAACGAAGCCCCCCGGTTTTCAAAGTTCGTCCCCAAAAGTAGGACGGGCTTTTAGACCGTCCTGCTGTCGCTTGATTTGGTACTGCGCGCGCTGATCACCACCCATCACCCTGCAAAAACTTGACGAGGTCCCGGAACTCCTGCGGCTTCAGCGTGTCCGGCAGTCCTTCGGGCATCATCGACTTTTTCTGGTCGGTCATCTTCGAAATGTCTTCGCGCTGAATCACTTCGCGCTTGTCGTTTTCGCTCTTGAGCGTCACCGTTTTTTCGTCCTGTTCGGCGATGAGACCGCTGAGCACAATGCCGTCTTTTTTCTTGATCGACCAGACGTTGTAAGGCGCTCCAACGACCGCGTTCGGATCGACGATGTTCTCCAGAAGATAGTTGATGTCCTTGCGATTTGAGCCGGTCAATTCCGGGCCGACGTGGTTGCCTTTGGCGAAGATCGCGTGGCACGGCATGCACGTCTTTTCGAAAATCGCCGCGCCCATCTTCGCGTCGCCTGCACCGTCTTTCACGACCGCGCGATACTTCTCGATCTGCGCCTTGATTTCGTCTGGAGCACGTTCGCGGACGCGGCCCCAAGCGGTCTCGATCTTCGTGTTCAACGCGTCGTCTTTCAACTCGCGCATACGCCGCACTGCCGCCGCTCCGATCTCTGTCCGAGCAATTGAATTCGCCGCACACGCGTCCAACAGCGCCGACGCAAAATCCGCGCGTGAGCACAACACGTCGAGCGTATCAACCTTGGCGGCAACATCGAAGGACTTCCAGCGCTCGATCAAGCCCTTCGCGTTGTCGATGGAACTGAAACTTCCCAGCCCGCGAATCGCTTCGCGTTTGATCTCTTCGCCGTTCTTGCCGTCGATCAAGTCGAAGCAAAGTTTCTCCGCGCCGGGCGCTTTGGATGAGGCAAGCAGCTTCAGCGCTTCGACTCGCTCAGCGACAGGACGCTTCGGATTTGCGGCGTTCTTCATCGCGTCCGCGAGACTCGCGGCATCACCAAATTGAGCCGCGATCAATTTCAGTTTCTTCAATTCATCTGCATCGTTGCGCTGCTGAGCCGACGCGTACACTGCTGGCCAATTCGGCGGTGGCGTGACTTTGCCCCGGCCTTTCAAGCCAAGTTGAATGCCGTCCATGATCGCCGCGCGGCGGGCTGGTTCTTTGGATTCGTCATAGAATTGAATCGCCAGCGCCAGGTTCTCGATTTTCTGCGTCGCGAGCAATTTCCGAGCGAAACGCGGAGCGATGTAATCGGTCATCAATTTCGAATTCGGGCAACTCTTCAGCATGTTAAGACCGGCGGTTTCATTTCCGGCAAATTGCCGCTCGAACACCAGCCAACTAAGGAGAGGAATGTTTGCATCGCTCACGTCCTCATCGTGCGAATACAATCGCGCATAAGAGCTCTCAAAAATTTGATTGGGTTCATTTGCCAAAAGAGCGGAAAAAACCTGAGAACGTACCTCAGGCGATTTATCGTTGGCGGCAGCTTGCATTACCGTAAATCCGGACGACCATGGCCATATCATGCGTGATTCACCAATAAAACGAACACTCCACGCGCGGACAAATGGATGCTGCGATTTCAGAGCACTGTGAGCAAAATCTGGGTCAAATCCCCCCAAGCAATACAGCGCCCACAACCCCCGCAAGCAGATCTCCTGAGTCTCGCCGTGCAGCGCGATTTCCTGCAGCGCTGGGATCGCGTCGGTGGCTTTGCGCTCAGTCAGGATGCGCCGAGCTTGCCGCACTTTCCAATCGTTGCGGTCTTTTTGCATCGCGACGAGTTCCGGTGTCGTGAGCTTTGCGAGATCAAACGCGCCGGGAAATTTCGTGCCTTTGTATTCGACTTTGTACAAGCGACCGTTCGTGCGGTCCCAGATTTCGGTGTTGTTGCTGTGGCAGTGCTGTTTGTCGTACCAGTCCGAAATAAAGACGCTGCCGTCCGGGCCCATGCGTTCGCCCGATGGCATGAACCACTTATCGTTCGAGAGCAAAAAGTCCGGGCCGTGCTTCCCGATGTAGCTGGATTTGTTGTGAACCAGAATGTCGCGGTTGATGCGGTTGCCGTGGATGTTGCCCATCAATATCGTGTTGCGATATTCCGGCGGATACGAATCGCCTAAATAAATACACGCGCCGTCGTGAGCATGCCCGCCGCCCAACGAATCGCTGCTGCGCCGGTCGGTGTCGTTCCATTGATTGCCCAAGAAATGCCTGTGATCCGCGATGGTATCAATCGCGCCGTACGCATATGGATTCGCATTCTGTCCGCCCTGCCGAATGTACAACCCGCCCGGGACCATATGAAAAAGATGCGGGATCACGCATGCGGTGATGAACGCGCTGCCATAGTCGTCGAAATCCAAGCCCCATTGATTACTTCCGCCCTCAGCGAAGATTTCGAACTTTTTCGTCGTCGGATGATAGCGCCACACACACGCCGTGAATTTGATGTCTAGCACTTTCGACGGAACGAAGACACCGTGATTGCCATAAAGCCAACCGTCTGGGCCCCAGATAAACGAGTTCAACAATTCATGCGTATCGTTGCGCCCGAATCCGGTCAGCAAGACTTCAGGTTCACCGTCCGGAACATCATCGCGATTTCGATCCGGAATGAAGAGTAGATCGGGAGCCTGCCCGACGAACACGCCGCCGTGTCCGACTTCAAGTCCCGTCGCGAGATTCAAACCTTCGTAGAAGACTTTGATCTTGTCCGCCTTGCCTGAACCGGTCGTGTCTTCCAGAATCAAAATGCGATCCTTGCCCTTTTTTCCGACCGGTTGCCCGCGCGGATAATCGTACGATTCGAGCAGCCACATCCGCCCGCGCTCATCGAAGCAGAACGCGACCGGCTGATGAATCTCAGGTTCGGACGCGACGAGTTTCACTGTGAATCCGTCCGGTACCGTCATCGCTTTGACGGCATCTGCGGGCGACAAACCATTCGCTCGCGTGTCCGGCGGCGGCGGGGCGGGGATGTTGCTGGGACGTTCGCCGCTCTGTTTGAAATCATCGAAATTGATATGCCCGAAATGGCCCGTATCGGTGTCGACGAGTTGGATGCGGATGTCTTGGCCAACGAATTTTGTCGCGTCGAACGCGACGCGTTTCATCGCCTCGTTTTGAAATCCCGTCGCTCTGAAAATTTCTTTGCCGTCCGCGAGTTGGATTGACGCGTATTCCTTCTGCATCATGTTGCCGCCGCCGATCAGAAACGAGATCCATGGCTTGTCGAGTTTGAAGAGATCCGAGGTAAGTTTTCCAGTCGGCTTGTCGGTTTGCATCGTTCCCGGCGTACCGCCTTTTGGAGCGTCTTCATACGTGCCAATCCAGAACTTCCCTTCCGGATTGGCAGGCCGCCCACGCAACTTCGCATTGTCGCCTTCAGTCGGCTGATGCTTGAACGCCTCGCCTTCAGCAGTCCATCCGCGCAGATCGCCGGTCTCAAAATTGAACGTGATTTCGCCCGCGAAAAGCGGAGCCAATGCGATGAACGAGAACGCAAAAACGGTCTGAAAAATACGCATGGCAAGTCCCGGAATACGAAAGAAAAAATGAGTGCAATGAACACCGATAGGTACACCGCGCGAGCCGTCTTGAGCGGCCCGCTTTCGGGAACTTTTCGAGAATATCATAGAGAGTAAAACGGAATGTGACGGGTGCCATGGAGCAGTACCCTGCTCCATGCTTATGCGAGTGATACACCTTATTGAAAATCCGAATTGCCTTCGCCCGGATTCGGGTCGTTCAAAACCGCGCGGCAAAGTTCGAGATATTTTTCGCGAACATACGGATTCAATTGGTTAGCAAAATCCTCGCCTAGTTTGCGTGCCTTGATCAATTCGAGAACATCGCTCAAATCCTTCAAGCGCGAAATGTTTGACATCCCGGACGCAAGTTTCAACTCGATCAGCGTGTGCAGGTTGATGTAGCGAATGCCATCGATGATGTTCGAACACGTTGACGGATCAGGAAACGAAACTGGCTTCGGTTTGCCATCGCCCGGATAACCGCCGGTGACGAGAAATTCGACTTTGACTCCCGTCACTGTATCGCGCAAATGTTTGCTGCCGGTAAAAGGTGGAATGTACCCAAGCCCGTCAAGACGTTCGTGAAGCAACTTGAGGCCATCGCTTGATACCAGCAAATCCACATCGCTGGTTGATCGTTCATATCCGTATTTGAAGATCGCCATTCCTCCGACGATCACATACGGAATGCCGAGTTCTTCCAGTCGGTTTGAAATTCGATCCAACGCTTCGTTTACTTTACCTTCGCCCATAAAAAATTCCCCCAACGCTGCTAGCGCAGCTCGGTCGCCTCGTCTCATCGTCTCTTCAAAAGCAACCATGGCATCAGACCCCGGGAAAACTCTCTCGAGCATATACGGCTTCGTCGTCGTTTCAATAAGTATGTTTACGTGTACTTCATCGCCAATTGAATCACGTCCTGAACCACTGGCCGCGTTTTACTCTTCGCCGACAATTCCGAAAACGCGCGCTGGACTGCTTGCAGCGCAACATCCGGAGAGACCTCCTGCAATTGAACAACGGCCTTCACTGCTAAATCCGCGTCCGCATCCAAGCCCGATCCGATCACGGTGCCGCTGGCTTTCCTGATGCTCGATCCCGACACTTGCACCGATTCCGTATCGGCTGCGGGCTTGTGAATGAGAATCTTGCCGAGTTCCAACACGATCTTTTTTGCCGTGCCTTCACCGACGCCTTTGACGCGTTTCAGCGACGCGAAATCACCGAGGCGGATCGCTTGTTGAATGTCTTCGACGCGCCCCGCCGACAACACGGCGAGAGCCGTCTTTGGCCCGACGCCGCTGACGGTTCGGAGTTGCAAGAAAAACTCGCGCTCCTTTTCGGTCGCGAAACCGAAGAGCGTGTGTTGGTCTTCAGTGACATGAAAATGAGTCAGCAATTTCACGCGCGTCCCAACATCCGGCAGCCACGCGGCTGTCGAAATCGGAATGCGCAACGCATACCCAACGCCGTTGGCATCTACCACGGCTTCGGACGAGGTCTTCGATTCGAGCGTACCGGCGATGTGGTTATACATTTTGGTTTCTAGTTTCTGGTTTCTGGTTAAAGAAACCGCGCGTTAGTTTTCAGGGACGAAGAATGCGAGTTCGTCGTTGTTCCATGCAGCGATGGCGTCGCGACCGTCCGCGCAATAGCCGGGAAGGACTTTACAATTCACGTAGCGTGCGCAGTTATCCGGGATGGGGACGACCAAGTCGCCGCGCCCATCGATCAAGCCGCCACCTTTTTCCATCGAGATCAACAACAGCGCTTCAGTTTTACCGGTCCATTTCACAACGCGGCTACCACTCATCGGCATGAGCAAGGTAGATGGACGCGTGCCGATTGAATGGAAATTTGTGTCGAAGAACGTGACTCCATCGCCACCTGTCGCCGCGTATTGGTTCCCGGCAAATTCTGCCCGGAACTTGCCTGCGTATACATTCGAAAAACATCCGCCTGCAAGCCGCTGTGCCCTTAAGTTCGAAACGGATGCATCCATGTGCCACAAACCGTCGTCGCTTGCGCAAACGACGCGATTTGGATTGTCTTCCAAAGACGAAACGGAACGAGATTGCGCTGCGCACCGCACTGTTTTGATCAACGAACCGTCATCATTTATCAGCGACGATCCCGCGAGAATTTCGTCCTTCCCGTCGCTATCGATGTCGCCAACAAAAATCCCGCCGCGCAGATCGCCTCGGTGTTTGAAAATCGGGTACAGCGTCGGCTCAGCTAGCGGATCGAGCACGGCAAGATTGTACGCATCCGTGACGACGATCTCCTTCTTCGCGCCGTTGCCCTGCGTGTCACAAAATGAAATGCGGGCCACGTCCATGTTCAGCGTCTCGTCGCCAAAGCGCGAACCGCGGCCCACGACGGCTTTGAATTCATCGCTCACGGAGGACGTCGATGGCGTCTGAGCACTCATCATCATTTTGCCGGTTTTCGCGTGACGAATTTGAATGTCGTAACCAAAGACGCACACGACAACCGGATGCCCATCGCCGAACAGATCGTGGTAGCGGAATGGTAGTTCGCCTGACGTCGTGGACTCAATTCCTGCGACATCCGGGACACCTGCCTGCCACATCACCGCTCCATCAAACGTGAGAGCAGTTAAACAGGTCAGGCGTGTAAGGCTGATTTTTTCAGCGACCGAACTCGAACTCTGTCCGACAAGTATCTCGAGTTTTCCGTCGCCATTCAGATCCGCGAATTCAATGTTGCTGCCCGTTGCTAATCCGCGCAACGGAACTGTCCGCTCACGCTTCATCTGCGGGAAGGTCATTCGCTTTTTTTTTAAAGTTGCGTCCGCATCATCGGCGCTTTTCGCGAGATGCGCGGCTTCGTCTGGCTCACATTCGACCGTGTGCGGACCGAAGCGGCTGAACGTCGTCGAAATGAACCCGACTCTGCCACTGGAGGTGCCATCGACTGTCGCGCGGACGGTCGTCTTACCCGTGTATGGTCCGGCCGTCCCAACGATGTCGTTGCCGACAACAGTCAGCGTTAACGAGAGCGATTGACCGATGCAGAATTCAAGCGTCGCTGACGCGAGCAGATCGAAACCGTTGGCCGTTCGGCGCAACAATTTCACGCGGTCGTCACGGTCCAGAATCAAAGCGATATAGTCGTGAGAATTTTTGTAGCGAGCGACGATGCCGCAGAACACGCCGACGGGATTCGTGTGTTCAAATGAGACGGGTGTGACCACCGCGCGGAAGCGGTAGTCGCGCCACGCGTCCTGACCGATGAGGCGGATGCTCGGATCACCGGACTCGGGCGGCGCGCTGCATTCAACGTACTTGCCCAGCCCGCGTGCAATGACGCGGAAGCCGTCGACCGAATCGCCAACGGGCAACCCGGTCAGATCGTCGTGAAACAGCACATGCGTGAAAACGGATTCGTCTTTCAAAGCGGCGGCCCATTTAGCCCGTTAAAGAGTATAGGGTTTAGTCCGCGCGGCGCTCAGCGCCCGGCGTCCTAAACCCTATAAGTTAAATCGTTCACGTGTCGAACGAATGCGAATTTACTTCTTCGCCTTCTTTTCGTTCTTTTCAGCGCGAATCTTGGCCACGAGGCTCTGCTTCGGCGCCTTGGTGACCAGACCCGACTTCAGCGCTTTCGTGCTGACGTAGATGCTGTGGACGTGGCCGTTAGGCTCAATCACTTTGACCTTCTGCAAGTTCACCTTGAACCAGCGCTTGGTTTTGCCGGTGACTTTGCGACCGATGCCGCCCTTCCATTTTGCAACACCGCGCCAGACGTACGATTTGCCATTGGACGGCTTCTTGCCCGTAAGTGCACAACGACTTGCCATGACGAAATTCCCTTCCACGGCGGCTTCGCGTCTTCCGCGCGCGCCGCTAACCCAAGATCATCCCCCCGCTTAATTTTCGGGGAGAAAGTATTTATCACGCGATCACTTCTATTTCAACTCATTTTTTAAAAAGGATTTAGAAGAACCTGATGATTCATCAAATACTACATTGCCGCCGCGCTCTTCGCCAGCACGTGCGCGTTGGCCATCGCGATGCCGCTGACCATCGCACCGACGATTCCGAGAAAGCCTTGGTCCGTGCCGCACAAAAACAGATTCTCATAAGGCGTCGCGCCTGTCGGCAATTTGTTCGGCGCGCCGTAGACCGCGCCGTTCAAATGCCCGGTGAAGCGCTTCACCGTCAGCGGCGAGAAGGTGTCGATGAAGGTCGTGTGCGGTCGGAAATCGGGCATGAATTTCACCGCTTCGGAAATGCTGCGCTGATAGCACTCGTCTTTTTTCGCACGGTACTCGCTTTGAGGCAGCGAATTCCAGCGTTCGAAACTCGCCATGCTCGTCACGCGAACCATGCCTTCGTCGAGCGGCGTGGCATATTGAAAATTGCTGGGACAACAAATCACGCCGCTGTTGGGATCAATGAAATCCGTCGGCGGGCGATAGGTGAAGCGATCGGAATTGTTGAAGAACGTGATCGTCGCCGTGTGGCCGAAATGTTCTGGCAACGTGTCGAGTACGGAGATTGATTCCATGAACGTCATGATGCCAGCTTTGCTCGCCGCATCGTTTCGCGCGGCGTCGGTTGCATTAGGGCACAACAACAATGTCTCGGCCAATCCGGCAGACGAGATGATCGTGTCCGCTGAAATCGTCGTGCCGTTTTCAAGCGTGATCGAGTCGATGCGCTGGGTCGATGCGTTCAAACTCGCGACGCCTGTCTGCATCCGCAGTTCGCCTTGGTTGGCTTTATATTTTTTGATCAGCGTCGAAATAATCTGCCGCACACCGACGCGCGGACGGGCGAAGCCTTCGAAAAAGAGGCTTCGGAACATGATGCAGAACTGTTCGAAATCCATATCGTCCGGCGTCGCGCTGCCGTAGTACATGACCGGACACATCAGCATGTCAATGAGCACCGGATCGCTCAAATAGTCTCCGAGAAATTTACGCGCGGATCCCGGCAACGTGCCCATTCCCAATTTGTCGTAGGACGGGATCGCTTCGGTCAATCGGCGAAATCCGTCGGCTTGTGCTGGGAATTGTTCAGCGACGCTGGCGATAAAAAAGTCGAGCGAGTTATTGAAACGGATGCGTTTGCCCGGGAAACGGACGTCGCTTTCGCGCTGGGGCGAGAGGTCGAATTCATCGGGCTTGATGCGCAATTGGCGCAGCAGCTTATTGAGCGGCCAGTGCTTGTCGCCTTTGGGCGCGTAATTCGTCATGGCATGCAAGCCCACGTCAAAGTCGCGCTTGCCGATGCGGTAGAACGAATTCAAACCGCCCGGCATGGCGTGCTTCTCGACAATGCAGACGCGCTTGCCGTAATAGGCGAGACGGATGCCGGCGGCGAGCCCCGACATGCCCGCGCCGATGATGAGGACGTCGTAGTGTGAATGATTCACGACGGATTAGTTGATTCCGAGCAATTCGACATCGAACACGAGTGTCGCGTTCGGTGGAATGACCCCGCCTGCTCCGCGCGCACCGTAGCCCAACTCCGGCGGGATCGTCAGCTTGACTTTGTCGCCGACTTTCATCTGCGCGACACCCATGTCCCAGCCTTTGATGACCTGCCCAACGCCGACCGCAAATTCAAACGGTTCGTTGCGGTCCACGGAGCTGTCGAACTTCGTGCCGTTGGTCAGCCAGCCTGTGTAATGAACACTGACGATCTGACCTTTCTTGGGCGAGGCGCCGGTGCCTTCGGTAATTTTTTCGACTTGGAGTTCGTAGGCCATGTGGGTTCCTTGTGTTAAGAACGGACGTTTGAAAATGTTTACTGTTTCACCGCAACCGGGACGTTCCGGGTGGCGCGCGATTTAAGTGCGGGTTTTGATTTCTTGGACTTTGCAGATCCGGTACTCTTACCACCGAAGACTTCGGGGAAAAGATGGGTGTAATGTTTTCGCGTGTCCGATTCGCAGACATCCATCAATATTATCTTGGGCAGCCCTTGTTTTTCAACCAGGTCGAACCAACCACAATCATCAATCCATCGATTCATGTAGTCGGCACCCGCACCATCTGGAATGAAAAAAACCTGATAGCTTTCTTCGCGATACGGATTCCATTCGTTTGAACAAGGCAGGACAATTGCACGGGGATAAGCTGTGCGGATAATCGTTTGATACGCATTACAAATGGCTTGTTTAGTCATGTTTTGTACGCTCATATCGAAATCCCAACATCCGAAAAAATGCCCTTGGCCTCAATCATCAATTGCGAGACTTTGGCTTCGTCAACCGTTTCGGGATTGTAATCCGCAATGACTCTTTGACGCCAAGCCGTTTCGATGATCCATGTATTTCGCCGACTGACACCTGCAAAGCTTGCAAATCCCCGCACGACTTCATGCAGCCAATAATCAGTTCTCGCGTGATCCATTTTTTTCGTGAGACTCGATTGTTTAATTCCGTTTTCGTCGAAGCCCACAATGACCGCGTGATAAAGTGCATAATACAACCGGCTCGCCGCGCCATCGTATTTCTTCGCGGCACATAGCAACTTCGCTTCGTCAAAAAATGCGCGCGCTTTTTCTCTCACGGTTTGCCCCTTTGACCTACTTATCCTTCAACATTGGCTCCAGATATTTCACGCTCGAAGCCAGCGATGCCAATTGCATGTAGTCCGCTTCAGGCACTTCAACATTGTAGCGCTTGCGCAATTCCATGACGATGTCGAGGAAGTCCATACTGTCCAAATCCATTTGCTCGCGCAACCGGACATCGTCTTTAATGGCCGTTGTGTCTTCATCCGGCGCAATGTCCGCGATGATGTCCAAAATCGCCTGCCGAATCTGTACCTGTGTCATGTCGTTCCTTTGCTCTCTTTCTTTGCCCCATGAATCGCCCAGCGCGTCCGCCGGTTACGCGTCGTACCGTTTCACAATAACCGCTGAATTGATGCCCAGCATACCCGACGAATTATTCAAAATGTAGCGAACCTTGTCAATCCGTTTCGGTTCGTTCAAGACCAGATTCGGCAGTTCACAATCCGGATCGAGGTTGTCAACATTGATCGTCGGATGAACAATCCCGTCCTCAAACGCCGGCAGATTTCCCGTCAATTCCAATGCGCCCGCCGCACCCATCGCGTGGCCGATGAAACTTTTCGTATTGTTGATGTGGACGTTCTTGCATGCTCCAAACAAGCTCCGGATCGCCAGACATTCCTGAATGTCGCCGAGCTTCGTCGCCGTCGCGTGCGTGTTGATGATGTTGATGTCGTCCGGTACCAGCCCTGCTTTTTTCAACGCGGCACCCATGCACTGCGATTGGCGTTCGGGATTGGGCAGCACAAAATCGCTCGCGTCCGAATTGCATGCGTAACCCACGATCTCGCCGTAAATTCGCGCACCGCGTTTCAAGGCGTCTTCCAACCGTTCGAGCGTGTACACGCAGCCGCCTTCGCTGACCACGATGCCGTTGCGGTCGCGGTCGAACGGGCGCGACGCTTTTGTCGGGTCGGCGTGAGTGGCCAATGCGCCCTGGGATTTGAAACTCGCGAAGATGCCGAACGTGTGAATGCTTTCGGAGACGCCGCCAGCTAACGCCAGATCGACTTCGCCGAGGCGCAACATCTGGAGGCCCTGGATGAATCCGAGATTGCCAGCCGCGCATGCCGCGCCGATCGTGTAATGCGGCCCGACGATGCCCATATTAAGGGTCACTTCACCCGCCGGGTTGTTCGCGACGGTGCGGGGATTGTGGTGGTGCGACCAGAATTTCGTGTCGTAGTTGTATTCTTTGATCGCGGCGATTTCGTTTTCGGTTTCGACGTTGCCGTGTTCGGTGACGCCAACATACACGCCGACGCGCGAGCGATCCGTTTTGTCCCACGCGATGCCGCTGTCCTTCAGCGCTTCGTTTGCGCAGTAAATCGCGATTGATCCCGCCCGTGTGCCACGGCGCAATTCTTTCTTTTTCTGATAACGCAATTCGTCAAAATTGCAAACGCCCGCCAATACGGCACCCATATAACGCGTGGAATACGCTTGAACGCCAGATTTTCCAGACAACAGGCTGTGCCGAAACTCGGCCAACGTGTTGCCATTGGGCGCGGTCAGTCCAATACCGGTGATGACGACTCGAGAGACGGACGACATGGCGTTCTGGCAATCCATACTAGAAAATATTTTGCGGCGGCTCCATGCGGCTGCAATTCAAAGCGGGAAAACTCTATCTCAATTCAGCGCAAAGTGGAGTGATAAATGACGGAAAATGTCAGAAGCAACCCATTATTTGTCAAAACTCGCCGTGGAATGTGACTCCCTCGTGCATACTATTATCGGCGGAACACGTCTGATTTTCACTCGCCACGCTCGGGACGAGCCGTGTCCGAACCCGATGTCCGGGCCTTGCTGAAAACGAAAAAAGCGCGTTGCCGCGCTTTTTTCGAAGACCCTGTACCAGACCGGCCTGCTTGGCGAGATAATTAGAACGCGAAGTTCTGTTCTGCGCGAACGCGAGCCTTCTGTACCCAGCCCAAGAGCGTTGAGAGCTCAATCGGCTTTTGAATGTATTCGTCGTAGCCGCACTCTTCGCAGAGCACTCGCTGGACTTTGCTCCCAAAGCCAGTGAGCGCCACGAGATAAGGGCGTGTTGGCAATTCTGATTCAAGCAGCTTGTATGCGAACTGCCACGCTCGCATGCTGCCTAGGAGGCCGTCGCAAATGATCAGGTTGGGCTGCCATTCACGGGCGATTTCGAGGCCTGCAGCCCCGGAACTCACGCCGCGCGCTTCGCAGCCATAAATGTTGAGTGTATTGACGAGCGTATCGATGTGTTCCTGATAATCGTCGACGACTAAAACTTTGATCACGGTAAACGCCTCCCACTACTCACGAATGTTATCCAGGTCAGACCTGCGCTCGTGCCCCTTTTTACGCTGCACATTGGATTATATGCAAACACCGTGCGAATTCACTAAAGAAATTTACAGAATTTGTCGAAAGTCATGGCGGATCGTTTGCGTAAGCGATTGCACGTATGAGGGTGGCTTTTCAAATCGCCATTTCCATTTCCACTGAAATGGAGTAAGACTGAAGGCGTACGGAAAGCAGGGGGCTGCCGTGAAAACGACGAAGAACAAAAACAGCCTGGAGTTCCGATTGAAGATTCTGCTGCGGCGTGAAAGCCTCGTTTGGCTGACACGGCGTAATGGGCTCAATGTGAACTTCGGATGGATCCTGAATTGCAAGTCCGGAACGGTGTTGTTTAAAGACAAAACGCAACGCCGCCCAACAGTCATTTCGATCGACGAGATCAAAGCCTGCGGAATTGTTTAATCCGCTCGCCGGACGTTTCTCGACGATAGTTTGGGTTCCGTGACTCGAGGCTTCGGCCTCATTGCAGCATCGCACCGCCTTCCGGCGCGGCGCGGCCCGTCACGTTTTTTGAGTGGCGTGAAAACAATTTCAGCGCGTCGCATTAAACCACTCCGCCATCCGCGCAATACCATCCGCTCTGTTTACACGCGGCTCCCATTTCAGCATTCGTTTAGCACTCTCACACTCTGCAATAATTGCCTGCAACTCGCCCGGCACCGTTGGCTTAAACACGAGCCTTGCCGTCTCGTTCATCGCACCTTCAATCGTCCGGATCATCTCCAGCAACGATGTCCCAACACCCGTTCCGATATTCAACGCAGCCGGAAAATCCTGCGACCACCGAACGCGCAGTGCTGCTTCAAGCGCATCAGCCACGTCTTCAATTTCAATATAGTCGCGCACACTTCCGCCGTTGCCGAAGACCGTGAATTCGCGTTGCTCCCGAATCGCCGACGCTATTAAATGCGGCACACTGTCCGCTCGCAAGTCCGGGCCGTACACCGAAAACAGCCGCAGATTAATCGTCTCCATTCCATGCAACACGCGCCATGTATTCAGAACCGTTTCAGCCGCCAGTTTGCTCGCCCCATAAAACGACGCTGGAGCGCTGCCAGTCCGCGCCTCGGAATACGGTAATGGAGCGTCCTTACCGTAAACCATCACCGAACTCGCATGAATCACACGAGGACATCCCGCTCGTCGAAGGACCTCGAGCAGTTCAATCGTCCCAGCACAATTCACGTCCGCATACAATCCCGGATGGTTTACTGATTCGCGCACGGATGATCGACCGGCCAGATGGATGCACGCCGTGGGAGCAAACGCCGCAATCGCTGATTCAGCATCGGCAAAACGTGCCGCATGTAGAAGCCTCGCGTTCGGATGTGTCTCAACAATCCGCTCCAAACGCGAAAGGCGTGACGCGCTGGACAGAGTTGCGTTGCCGACGCTCCGGATGAATCCTGCGACGGTGTCGCCTTTCCGGGCGAGCCGTTCAAAAAAATGCGCACCAATAAATCCGGTTGCGCCTGTCAATAATACCCGCATGAGTAGCCGTCGCCTTTCGGTAATAATGAAACCCCAGTATAACCGAATGCCTTGGGATCACCCAAGCCAACTTTTTCTGGCCGTTTTCGCGAAAATTCGCGCTCATTCGCGGTTAAAAAGCTGTTTCTTCGCCGTTCTTCACGGTTTTAAAATGTCCGCCACTCGTTTTGCCGATACAGTATCCGGGCGCATTTGGCCCCGCTTTTGATCCATGCTGTCTTATTCGAAATCACAGGAGGAATTCATGGCCGAGTACAAGATTACCGAGTTATTGGGTGATGGAATTTCAACGGAGTTGTCAAAATCCGTCCACGCAGTCGTCGATGCGCTTCCCGTCAAGTTGCTAATCGAGCAGGTCGATCTGACGCTCGAAAACCGCCGCATCGATAAAAAGATTTATGACACCGCGCTGGCCTGCATGTCGCGCACCGACGCCACGCTGAAATATCCGACCATCACGGAGACCGAAAGCCCGAACAAAATCATCCGCGAACGCTGCAAATTTTCGGTCATTCACCGTCCGTGTGTCACCATTCCTGGCGTCCCAACGAACTTCAATAAGCCGCTCGACATCGACATCGTCCGCGTCGCCACCGGCGGAACCTACGACGACGCCGGTCGCCGCATCGGATTGCACTCCGCCGTTTCTGTCCGCGTGATCGAACGCCTGCCCTGCCGCCAAGCCGCGCAATTCGCGTTTCAACTCGCAGGCAAACGCGGTCGCACCGTCACCAGTGCCTCGAAATACACGATTCAACAAGCCACCGACGGACTCTTCGAAGAAGCCGTCTCCGAAGTCGCGCGCGGCTATTCGTTCATCAAGCACAAGCGCGTGCTCTTCGATGCGTTGCTCGCCGAACTCGTCATGCACCCGGAACGCGTTCAGATCGTCGTCTGTCCGAATGAATACGGCGACTTCCTGAGCGACTCCGCCGCCGGACTCGTCGGCAGCCTCGGCCTCGCGGACAGTTCCAGCTTCGCGTACCGCGACGACGGCAGCATCTCGATGGCGATGTTCGACCCCGCCGGCGGCACCGCTCCCGACATCGCGGGCAAAGACCTCGCGAACCCGACGGCTGCGCTTTTCGCGCTCTGCTCGATGCTGATTTACTTGAGCGAAGTGGACACAGGCGAGAAGCTCAAAGCAGCGATTCTCGAATGTATCGGCGAAGGCAAATCGACGAAAGACCTCTGCGGCCCGCTTGGCACCGCTGCGTTCACCGACGCCGTGATCCAAAAGTTCCACGCCAAAAAGTAGTCTGATGGTTTCATGTCTACACAAGAGCCGCGTGTGCAAGCAAGCGGCAATCTTTGTGAATGTTCAGCGATCTAGCACTACAACGAAAGATGTGCTTTTTACCCCATAAGGGGTCCAAGCCATAAGCCGGTGATTGAGCGCAAAGCGCGATACCACCGGATGAGAATTCCAGATGAACCCTCATCCCGGAGGGATGACAGCGGCGAGAGTAAAATCTGCTGTCATCCCTTCGGGATGCGGGTGTATTCGTGACGGTTCCGGTGGTATCGGCCTTTGGCCTCAACCACCGGCTAATGGCTACAATCCCTTCGGGATAAATACACATTAAAATTCAAGTTTAGTTGTAATGCTAGGCCGCTTGCTTGCGCACGTGGCTCTCGTGTGCGGCAGCTTAAATAACCGTCGCCAGCCAGTTGACCAACACGTGGCCGAGGACGGCGGGCCAGACACAATCGGTCCAGCGGCGGATGCTCAACATCCACGCACAGCCCACAAACGTGTAGAGGAATTGAAACTGGACGAAGCTCGGCGACATGCCGTGCTCAGTGGTCTGAATGTTGGGCCAGTGATTCAGTGAATACAAGAACGCCGTGATCAGCACCGCTGCGCTGAATGCTCCTTTTATGCCGTCTTGCGGTTGGCCGAAAAGTTTGACCATCCGGCCATAAATGAATCCGCCGAACAACAATTCCTGAGCAATCGAACCCACCAGCCACCAGCCAATCGGCCAGCGATAATTGTGAAACGGCGTGTATGTCAGAAGTCGATAAAGACTGAGAACCAGCAGCGGCGGCATGATCCAAACGAAAGCAATTGGAATCGCGTAGCGCTTCCATTTTTTCGGATCACCGATGCGCAACCCGCTGCTCTTCCACGTGATCGCGCAGAGCACTAACGCTTCAATCAAGAACGCGACGTTCACCCATAAGTCAGTGCTCGCGTTCCAGCCCGTCTGCTGTTCCACAGGCAGTTCCGCGCGCAGCAATTCCAGCAGCGGCGTGTTAAACGCCGCCAGTGTCACCACGAGCAGTAGCGTGGCGATCACGGTGAGTTGTGACGGCGCATCATCGATGTGTTTGTACTGTTCCATACGTGAAATGTATCTAACCAATTCCAGAGTTCACAACAAGCGGATTCACTTAAATGTATTGACTTTCATGGAACCCAGTCGCGAGCAATTTTTACGCGTCAACGTAAATCGTTTTCGTCTGCGAGTAGAATTCCAACGCGCTCTTGCCCATTTCGCGCGCACCGCTCGTTGAATCTTTGCAGCCGCCAAACGGAGCCTGCAATTCCACACCGGCCGTCGGCGAATTCACGTGGATCATTCCCGCATCGCTACGCCGCGCAAATTCCAACGCCGTCTTGACGTCGCGCGTGCAGATACCCGATGCCAGTCCGTATTCCGTCTTGTTCGCGACCGCAATCGCTTCGTCCAAATCCTTGACCTTCATCACGCCCAACACTGGTCCGAAGATTTCGTCCTGTCCGAACTTCGAATCGTTCTTGAAATCAGTGAAGATCGCAGGCGATATGTAGCACCCCTTATCGAAAATCCCGCCGCTCAAGCGCTCGCCACCGACGAGGCACGTTGCGCCATCCGCCTTCGCTTGAGCGATGCTTGCTTCAATCTTTTTGCACTGCCGTTCATCGATCACCGGACAGATTTCAGTCTTCGGATCCATGCCGTCGCCGACGCGCAAACCCTTCGTCCGCGCGACGATCTTTTCGAGGAATTCGTCGTAACACTTTTCCAACACAATCGCGCGGCTCGATGCGGTGCATTTGTGTCCAGCGGCCCAGAACGAACCCGTAACCGTATCTTCAACCGCGCGAGCCATGTCCGCGTCGGGCATGATGACCATCGGATTTTTGCCGCCCATTTCGAGCGCAATGCGGATCAAGCGGTCCGCGTTTTTGCGCATGATCGCTTTGCCCGTTTCGCGCGATCCCGTGAACGAGATACCGCGCACTCGCGGATCGCCCAGCACCGTTGCACCCAATTCATTGCCTGATCCCGTCACCACATTGAACACGCCCGCAGGCAAGCCTGCCTCCGCATAAACTTCAGCGATGATCGCAGCCGATTGCGGTGCCAATGGCGACGGTTTCAACACCACCGTATTTCCGCATAAAAGCGCCGGAGCCGATTTCCACACCGGGATCGCCGAGGGGAAATTCCACGGCGAAATCAACGCGACGACGCCCAACGGCGCGCGCATCGTATACAGGAAGCGCCCGTCCATAAACGACGGAATCGTCTCGCCGCCGAGGCCCATCCACTGGCCGGCATAAAAGCGCAGCAGCCCGACGCTGCGGTCCACTTCACCGCGCGCTTCGCCGATGTTCTTGCCTTCTTCGCGCGTCAAAATATCAGCGGCTTCATCGCGGCGGCGCGCCAGAATGTCGGCGGCTTTGCGCAGGATATCCGCGCGCTTGGGCGGCAGTAATTTCGACCACGCCGGGAGCGCTTTTTCAGCGGCATCAAACGCCGCCGTCACGTCAGCCGCATTCGAATCTTGAAGTTCCGAAACAACTTCGCTCGTGTTCGCCGGATTGTAATTCGCGAACGTCTTCTTCGACGCCGATGCGATCCATTCGCCATTGATAAAGTTGTTATAGACTTTCGACATGATCGTTTCCATTTCCCGCGCGAAGGCTGAACGTGATTGATGTGGAGTTATATGACTGGCGCATTATCATGCTTTTATCTATGAATTCAAATCACTTCGAAAACTCTTCCCAACCGACCCACCCGCGCCTCTGCCCGCGTCATCCCAGTGCGCCGAAGATTATCTATAAAACGTCTCCCGGCGATTTCATCGTCGAAGAACTCCCAGCCTACGAACCAACAGGCACTGGAACGCATACATGGCTCTGGGTCGAGAAGACCGGCATGACAACCCACGCCGTGACGCGAGCGCTCGCCCAAAAGCTCCATAAAAATCCGCTCGATGCCGGTATCGCCGGTTTGAAAGACGCACAGGCCGTTACGCGCCAGTGGATCACGTTTGAAAACGTCACCGACACGCCGGACGCAATCACCGCGTTCTCCGACGAGCGCTTGAAAATCCTCACCGTCACGCGCCACGCCAATAAATTAAAGATGGGCCATCTGCGCGGCAACCGCTTCGTGCTGCGCATTTCGGCTGAGCTTTCAGATTCGACCGCGATGCCAGCCGCCGATCTGCTCGCGCGAGTGAACGCTGTCTTTGCGATTCTGTCGCGCGACGGCATCCCGAATTATTACGGCGAACAACGCTTCGGAAATGCCGGGACGAATGCCGCGATGGGACGACTGCTCGTGCAGGGAGACGTAGCAGGATTTGAAACCGCGATGAACGCTGCGGGACAAGGCCGACAGATACGCGACCGCAAAATGCGCAACCTGCTGGTCAACGCGTTTCAATCCGAGCTTTTTAACAAAGTCCTCGCCGCTCGACTGCCGACCATCGGGACGCTGCTTCCCGGCGATCTCGCCAGTCTGCACCGCAATAGCGCTGTCTTCAAAATCGCGACAGCAGAAGATGTTCTCAAAGAACAGACGCGCGCGGACGCGCACGAGATCAGCCCGTCCGGCCCAATCTTCGGCCCGAAGATGGCCCAGCCTGAAGGCGCGCCCGGCGAACTGGAAGCGCGCATCCTGCTCGACGCTGGCGTGACGCTCGCCGATTTCGGTCGCAAAGAAGCCGAGCAACAACCCGGCGCGCGTCGTCCCCTGCGCATCTTTTTTCTCGAAGCACCAACCGCGAACATCGACGCGAACGACGTTGTCCTGCGCTTCGCGCTGCCATCTGGATCGTATGCGACGGAAGTGTTGAACGAATTGTAGAAACACCCGTTCACATGTCGTCAATTCTTGAGCGAAATATATTTTTCACAGAGTGTTTTCGTGTTCTTCATAGAGGAAAAACGCGCGCATTTTTTTGCTGGGACGCACAACGTCCGTAATCCTGCGAAAGAGCGATAATTTTATTCAAGCCCCCGCCTTGTCCCGTCGAAAAATACATCATGATTGCACAGCAACCGTCCCGGGGGGGAAACGGTTCGGATCATTTTATCGAGCACTTCCTCTCCTACCTAACGAGCGAACGAGGCTGTTCGCCGCACACAACCAAGGCTTACGCCGAGGACCTCACCGCGTTTCTCGCATTCGTTGCAGAACAAGGTGAGTTGCCCCGGTTCCCCAACCGTCTGGATCGGTTGGTCATCCGCGGATTCTTGGCCGATCAGACGGAGAAAGGTACTGGAAAACGAACGCTCAGCCGCCGCCTCTCGGGGCTCCGCAGTTTCTTCAAATTTCTGATGAAACGCAAGCTCGTCGAGACGTCGCCGCTGGACGGAATTCACAATCCCAAAACGCCGAAAGCGCTGCCAAAATGTCTCTCCGAAAACGACGTCAAGAAACTCGTTGAAGTCGTCAGCGGAGCGCATTGGATGGACGTGCGTGATCGCGGGATTCTCGAATTGCTCTACGGTGCCGGGGTGCGCGTTTCGGAACTTGTCGGAACGAACCTCGAAGACTTCGACGCCGAACGCGGACTGTTACTGGTGCGCGGAAAAGGCAAGAAGGAACGCATGCTGCCGGTGGGCAATTGCGCCACGGCGTCACTGCGCACATGGATCGCTCGAAGGCCTGAAGTGCTCCGAGGCAAAACCACCACGGAGACGACCGGACCTCAATCGGCGGTATTCGTCAACCGATTCGGCACACGCCTGGATGTCCGCAGCGTCCGCCGGATCATCTCGAAACGTCAGGAAGAAGCGGGACTGCCTCCGGGCATCACGCCTCACACACTGCGCCACAGCTACGCCACCCACATGCTCGACCGTGGTGCGGACTTGCGCAGCGTCCAGGAATTGCTGGGTCATTCGAGCTTGTCGACGACCCAGATCTACACACACCTCACGCCCACGCGGTTGAAGAACGTCTACAACGCCGCCCATCCTAAAGCGTGAACCGATCCGCCAGGAAGTTCGCCACACTGAACAACCCGCGACCGAAACGTCGCGGGTTGCTTTTTTTGATGCGAAAAGAGAATTGAAATTGTCGTTGCGTCCCCGCGCCTTTGCGAGAGAACATGAAGCACGTAGAACCAAGCATGTTTCATGGTGGCGGCTCTTTTTCGGATTCATATGAATAACGCGCTGGAAAACAAAGTGATCGTGATCATCGGCGGCACGACCGGCATGGGCTTGTCGGCCGCGATTGCCTGCGTTGAAGAAGGTGCGCGTGTCGTGTGCGTTGGGCGCAGCACAGAGAACGGGAACGCCGCACTGGATGCGCTGAGGTTGGCCGGACGCGTGGTCTACGGCGACGCGTGCGACCCGGCAACCGCTCCGCGCGCAATCAAAACGGCGCTCGCAGAATTCGGCGGCTTCACCGGCCTCTACCATATAGCCGGAGCAAGCGGCCGCAAATTCGGCGACGGCCCGTTGCATGAAATCACCGATGAGGGCTGGGCGAAGACATTTGAGATTAATCTCACCGCGTTGTTCAATTCCAATCGCGCAGCGGCGCAGCAATTCATGAAACAGGGCGGGGGAGGGAGCATCCTGAACATGGGTTCCGTCCTCGGCTTTTCGCCCTCGCGGAAATATTTTGCAACGCACGCCTACGCAGCCGCGAAGTCCGCCGTGATCGGATTCTCAAAATCAGCAGCCGCCTACTACGCGCCGCACGGCATTCGTTTCAACGTCATCGCTCCGTCCGTGATTGAAACGCCGATGGCCGCGCGCGCCGCTGCGAATGCAGAGATTTGCGAGTTCCTTTCACACAAACAACCACTCGACGGCGGACGCATCGGCCAGCCCGAAGACGTGGACGCCGCCGCTGTTTATTTCCTTTCCGACGGATCGAAGTTCGTGACCGGCCAAGTTCTCGCCGTCGATGGTGGCTGGAGCGTGAGTGAATAAGGAGTGCGTTCCCGGCTCCATCACGCTCACTCCCCGAACCACAAGACAATTCTCGCTATTTCGTTCGGCTTCGGTATACTTTGGTCATCGTAACGTCAGCGGGGAGAATGGCAGCGTATCGCTATGAATGAGACTCGACAACCGGCATCGGCTCCATCGTCCCCGCCTCCATCCGCACCTGCTCCCACGTCCGCACCGGCGCGCATCTGGACGCCGCTGGACTTGATTAATTGGACGAAGAGTTTTTTCGAGAAAAAAGGGATTGAGCAGCCGCGATTGGAAGCAGAATTGTTGCTCGCAGAAGTGTTGGGCTGCGCGCGCATCCGGCTGTACGTTGATTTCGAACGCGTGGTCAGCGCTGAGCACTTGGCCACGTTCCGCGACTACGTCAAACGCCGGGGCGAAAAGCGCGAGCCGTTGCAGTACATCATCGGCAACGCGCAATTCATCGACCTCAAAATTAAGGTCTCACCCGCCACGCTGATCCCTCGTCCCGAGACTGAAATCCTGGCCGTGTGGGCCTCTGATCGCCTCAAAGAAATCCAACTCAAGACGCCCGTATCGGAGTCCGCTGAAGCGCCCACGTCTCTCGTTCCGCGCGTACTGGATATGTGCACGGGTACGGGCTGCATCGCGTTGTATCTGGCTTCCAAACATCCGACGGCGCACGTCGTCGGGACGGACCTGTCGGCTGACGCGCTGGCAATGGCAAACGAAAATGCGAAGGCTCACACGCTTGAGTCGCGCGTGGTCTTTTTGCAGGGCGATCTGTTCGACGCATTAAAGACGACCTACGAAAAAGATCCGTTTGATGTGATCGTGACCAATCCACCGTATGTTGATGAAACGACGCGGGCAACGCTGCAACCCGAGGTCCGCGATTTTGAACCGGCGCTGGCGCTTTTCGCGGGCGAAGGCGGTACGGCGATTGCCCGACGAATTCTGTCTGAATGTGATGCCTGGTTGAAGCCGGGTGGGCACTTGGGACTCGAATTTGGAGCCGGTCAACACGAAATCATTCAAGATTTAGCGGCGGCGACTGGAATTTTTGACGATATAGTGATCGAACGAGATGGCGGAAAGCTGCCTCGATTTCTGCTGGCTCGGAAGAAAAAGGCATACTAAATGCGTGGGAAGCGACACCAGAAATGGCGTTAATCTGAAAGCTCGCATGGCCGCGCATGAATTGAGCCATTTTTTGAAGGGTTCGGCATGATATAAATGTCTCTTCCATGGAGTTGATGCCCGATGCGCATTCTTTTTGTGCTGGGGAGAGACTCGATGTGGGACAGGCTTCGGTCATGCGGCGGACGTGGGTCCGGCAGATTGAACGTGTGCAAGTCTGGATTTTGAATTGAACTGAACGTACGAAAAGGGGGTGCGCGAGCATGGTACAAATCAATTTCGCTTCGCGCGAAGTGAATTGTAAAATCGTGTATTACGGGCCCGGTCGTTGCGGCAAAACCACGAATCTTCAACTCGTTCACGAAAAGGCACCAGCCAATTCGACGGGAGAACTCGTTTCGATCGCCACTGAAACGGATCGCACATTATATTTTGACTTCCTGCCATTGGATCTCGGCACCGTTGCGGGCATGCGCACGAAATTCCAGTTGTACACCGTGCCGGGGCAGGTCTATTACGATGCGACGCGCAAACTGGTTCTGCAGGGCTGCGACGGCATCGTATTTGTCGCCGATTCGAATCCGGATTTGATGGCCGAAAACATCGAATCGCTCGACAATCTGGCGAAGAATCTGCGCGAAAACGGCTTGGACATCATGGACTTGCCGATTGTGCTGCAATTCAACAAGCGCGATTTGCCGACGACGATGAGCGTCGATGAAATGAATGCCAAATTGAACCGGAACAACTGGCCGGTCGTCGAGGCTGTCGCGGTCAATGGAGATGGTGTTTTCCAAACGTTGAAAGCCATTTCACAAGGCGTCATCAAACGACTGAATCGCGAGCAAGGCTATTCCGAATCCGGGCAAAAAGCGCCACGCCAGTCCGCGTTGGGCGGAGCCGCTCGAACATCGCTGCCAGCTTCGACCAGCGGTCACGCGAAAGCCGTGACGGGCACTCAGACGCCACCGCAAACAGCGAGTACGCGGATGCCGCCACCCGCACCGAAAGCGCCTATTCCGCCACCCGGCCCGAAGACGTCAACCGCTCCGGTCGCGCCGAAAATAAGCACGACTCCTACAGGCATGAAAGCCACGCCGCCTGCATCCAAAACACCGGTGACGAGTGTCCCTCCGCACCATTCGAGCGATGCGCCGAATCACGGCGGTGGAATGGGCGCACCCAAAACGGCCGGCAATCCATTCCGCGACCGACTCGCTGAAATTCGCAAGCAATCAGGTGATTCGACGCCGCATACAAAGTCCGCTGGCGAAGCGTATACAGAGGGTTCCTCTGAGTCGTCCGACAGCGAGGAGCAACAACCCCGTAAAGGGTGTTTGACGCGTTTGTTTAAAGGCGGAGCCGCTGCTGCACTGTTCGTCTCGGCCATTGTGTATTGGTTCTATATGTAATGTTTCGCAAACGGGCGTATGTGCTCGTTCAGATTAAAATTTATTAATGAATTTCATGCGGCGCGAGGCCACTTGGATTCGAGGGCGAGGCGCGCTAATTGTATGGGCGGCGCGCCTGTGTTGCTGACGTTTGGAACAGGGTTGCGAGTGGAGACAGACGATGGCACTCAGTGAAAAAATGCGCAACGCCCGCTTGGTGTTCTACGAGCAGGACATCGAGGAAATCAATAAAATCCTCGCTGAATTCCTGGATCGTTCCCAGGCCAAATGCGCGCTGTTGATTGACAAAGAAGGCCATCTTGTCACCAAGAAGGGCTTCACCAAGTCTTTCAACACCGACTCGATTGCCGCACTGGTCGCCGGTTCGTTCGCCGCTACCAAGCAGGTCGCTCAACTGCTGGGCGAAACCGAATTCTCCGTGCTGTTTCATCAAGGCAAGAACGAAAATATCCACATCTCGCTGGTGGCTGAGCGCGCACTCGTTGTCGTGATTTTCGACGACCGAACGACACTCGGCATGGTCCGGCTTTACGCTGACGAATTGACTCAGAAACTCACTGACAGCATGCTGCGTTCATTCGAGCGGAACAAGGACAAAGACGAAGGTGTCGGCCAAGAGTACACCGATGCAGCCGATCAGGCGCTGGACGATTTCTTCGGACCATCGACGAAATAAATTGTTTCGAGTTTCGCGTTTCGGGTTTCGCGTTTGTCAGAGCGCGTACTTGGATGAATCGCATTCAACTCGAAACTCGGAACACGAAACTCGAAACCGTTTTTAGAGGGCGTCATGGGGTTTAAGGGAAACGTTGAAAGCTTTAGTCTCGCCGACGTCTTCCAGAACCTGGCGATGAATTCCCAGACTGGAACGCTGCGGATCACGCCCGAACGCAATCCGCACGCCGAGGAAAAATACGTCTACTTCCAGGACGGCGCGGTGCGCTTCCTGTCCGGAAGTTCGCGCACACCTGTCCTGCCGCCGGAAGTATTCGTCGCGCGCGGACTGCTCTCAAAAAGTGAATTCGACGCGGCATTGCTGCGCCAGGCAGAGACGACCGATACACTCGTGACCTGCCTCAGCGGCATGGGCTATGTCAACGAGCAACAAGTTCAGGATTTGTTGATCCATCAGATCGAAGAAGAAATCTACGACCTCTTCGGCTGGGAAACGGCGTCGTTTGAATTCAACGAAGGTCCGCCGCCGGAAGGTTTGTTCGCCGCCGAAGCCGCTGAAACGGGCTGGGGCATTTCGATTCCCGTCACGCATCTGATTATGGAAGCTGCGCGGCGCGTGGACGAATGGGAACGGCTGCGCACGGTCATCCCGTCACACAAAGAAATTTTCGTCGTCGATTTGACCGTCCGCAAAGCCATTGAACGCGGCGAGATGGAGACCGATCCAGTCGAGCGTCGCGTCGCGATGCTGATCGACGGTGCGCGCGATGTGGACGACATCGCCGAAGATTCGAAACTCTTCAAATTCGAAGTCATCGGTGCGCTCTCCGGATTCTTACAATCGTCGATCATCCGCCCGGCGACGCTGAACGAACTGAACTTTTCCGAAGGCGAATGCGCGCGCAATGATCAGTCCAAACGCCGCATCAAAGTGCTGGAACGCATCCTTGCGCTCGGTGGCGAAAACCTGCGCATCCGTGGCGAACTCGCCGACCTCATGGCCAAAATGGGCCAGGTCGAACACGCCTGCATTCATTACAGCATCCTCGGTATGGCCGAGATCAAAGAAGGCCACGAAGAATCTGCAATCGATATTTACAAGCGCATCCTGACGATCGCGCCGACGAACATCCGCACTCGCGAAGCACTCGCCGCTCTGTACGCGAAACGCAGTCAGAAGCGCGACGCGTTCATGCAATACCAGGAACTCTTCGAACACCTCCGCGACCAGCACCAATTGCGCGAGGCTCGCGACGCTGCCATACACGCCCTCGAAAACGACCCGTCCAGCGCCAAGATGCGCAATGCGCTGGTCGAATTATTATTGATGGAAGACAAGCACGACGAGGCGTCCGCACAGCTTGAATTGCTCGGCGATTTCGCTGCGCGTTCGCGCAACACGTCGTTCGCCGCCGAATCGTACCGGCGCGCAATGCAGTATCGCAAAAACATTCGCCCGCTCAAAAAGAAGCTCAACGAAGTCCTGCTGACCAAAGAAGACCGTGTCGCGCGCCGCCGCCGGGCATCGTTGTCCGCGCTCTTTTTTGTGGTGATGTTGCTGGCTGCGGGATCGATTTATTACATTGAATCGGAGAATCAGAAAAAATACAACGCGGCTCAATCGCGCGTTGATCAGGCCATGGCGGATTCTGAAAAAGCTGAAAAAGAAGGGAAGCTCGAGGAAGCCCGTGCGCCTATTCTCACGTCAATCCAAAGCTTGAGTGATGTTCGTAAAGTCTGGTCGCCGTTCAAGGGAATCAAGGCGCTCGCGGATAATTTGTTCGGAGCCTTGAAACGCCGCGAGGAACTTTTAAATACCAAGATCACGCGGAGTCAGGAATCCGCGAACAACACGCGGCTGGACATGCGCAACGATGCCAAAACGTGTTTCGATAACTTTGACTACAAGGGTGCCAAAGACAAATACGAGCAGTTGATCAAGAATTTGGACAAGTCGGAAGAGGAGCTGAAGGCCGACAAAGCCGAACTCGACAAGATCAATAAGATTCTCGACGAGTACCAGGAAAAGCGCGCGAAGATCGAAAAACTGAGCGCCGATCCGAGCAAGGTCGTCAAAGATGCCGCCGAAGAAATGCGCTTGGTTACTGAATTTATCAAACGCTATTCCGGGAGCAAGCCGTCAGATTTCCCGAAGTCGCTTTCGCTGCCATTGCTCGTGACACCGGTGGGTGTAGACGATATTGAAGTCATTTTGAACGGCAATCCGATCCGGACGATCAAAGCCAATGCGCCGTGGCAGGATCGTGTGCTGCGCTATCAAGTGTATCCGGTGCGCAGTTCGGTCGTGTATCGCTTCTCGAAAAACGGCTACACCACGCAGACCGAAGACGTGACGCTTCACGCGGACCCAGCATCAGTCGAAGTAAAAGTTAGTCTCGAACGCAAGGCCGCAGTCAACACGACTTTTAACGGGATTCAATTTGAGGGTGACGCTCGATTTTATAACGGAATGTTGTATGCCGGGACGTCGGAAGGAGCTCTTCTGGAAATCGACGTCAAAACCGATCCGCCTTCGATTTCAGCGCGATACGATCTTGAGCAACCGCAGGCTGGCGTGGAGAAAAAAGTCTACGGTCCGATCAGCATGTTCAAAGTTGCCGGGAGCAAAGCGCCGCTGTTTGTCTACAGCACCAAGGGTGGCTATTGCGTGGGTGTGACGAAAGATGGAGCCAAATTCATCAACGCGTGGAACAAGCCGGCGGTGCGTGTGTTGGACGCCGGACAAACCGGCCTTGATTTCCCACCGGCATATTTCGAACAAGCGGGCAAGCCGAAGATTGGATTAGTGGCAGGCTCGCGCATCGTCATCGTTGATGCGGAGACCGGCACGATGGCTCCGCTTGCGATGGAAATGCCGATCAACACATTCAACAACAAACGCGTCGAAGCGACTTCCGGCCCGTGTTTCGTGGATCGCTCAGGCGTTGATCGCGATGGCGATGTGCTGCTTGTTGCCGGGAGCGACAGCAACATCCACGCGTTCCAGTTGACGTCGCTCGGAGGCAAGCCCAAAATCAGCGTGTGGAACACGGACTTGAGCAAAGACGCCGTCGTGGTCAACACAGCGCCGGTCGTCGTCGGTGATCGCGTGATCGTCGCCGGAAATAACGGCTCGCTGCGCTTCTTCAAGTTGAACGGCAACCGCGAATCGGCGGCGAAAGAGGCGGCCGGCGGCATCAGCAACCCGCCGCTCGTCGTGGGCAACCGCGCGTATTTCGTGTGCTATGGAACGACGCGCAAGGAAGGTCTGTCAGTGATTGAGATCAACGGGCCGGACATCACGATCAAATCGCGCAATGACGTGCCGATTTTGCTGGCCCCGGCGATCCTGCAGAAACGGCTCTATTTCGTCACGGCTCCACCGAACGTGTCGATTTACGCGAACGATGCTCAAGACATTAACGTGGTTTATTGGAAGCACAAGATCGGTCGCGCCATCGCCTGCCCGCCCATCGCCAGCGAATCACGGATTTACGTTCTGACCAAAGATGGCGGTCTCATCGGTTACGATGAACCGCGATAAACAATGCGCTCATGAAAAACGTGGAGCGGAATGTAGTTCCGCTCCACGCAAAATAATCAATCTATTTTCAACGTCGAGAGCTTTTAAACCAACTCAATCATATTAATTTCCGGGCGGCAGCAGAACCGCACGGGCGGCGTCGTCGTGCCCAACCCGCGCGATACGTATACCTGCGAATTGATCGTCTTGAACAAGCCGTGGAGATAGTCTTTCTCTTTCGGGCTGTGGACAACAGGTGCGCCGATCAACGGGAAATCGACCTGTCCGCCGTGCGTGTGGCCGGACAGCATCAGGCCGACACGCGGATCGTGAATGCGTTCGATGAAATCGGGATTGTGGCTCAACAACAGGCAGCGCTCATCCACTTTCATGTCGGTCAAAACGGGAGGCAAACGCGGGCTGCCCGTGATCAAATCATCGACGCCACCCAGACGCAAGCGCTGGCCATCGCGTTTCAACCAAACGCCTTCATTCGTCAATTCTCGGATGTTGTGTTTTGCGAATGAATTTCGCGTGACCTGCGTACCTTGATAATGGTCGTGATTGCCCATCACCGAAAAGACGCCCAACGGCGCACTCAAGTCGCCCAATGCGGCGATACACGGTTCGATGTATTCAGGTCCGTTGTGGCAGTAATCTCCGCCCAACAATATCAGGTCGGCTTTTTGTTCGTCTGCTTGGCGAACGACGTCATGGATGTACGACAAACCGGTCCAAGGTCCGTGATGCAAATCGGTCAACAGGGCGATGCGAAGCCCACGAAACGCGTCCGGAAGGCCAGGAAACTCAATGCGTTCGTTGACGACATGCGCCCATTTTGCTTCAAACAGGCTGTATGCCGTCCCGATCACGAGAGCGTGTGCCGTACCCCGCGCAGCATGCTTCAAAAACGTCCGTCTATCCATTTCACCTCAACCTTTGTCCCGACCGAACTCACTTGGGGAACAGTTGCAAAGAACGCAAATGTCCGGCCACACACAATAGGCTCACCCTGCCCACTGCTGCCGCTCTTCGGCGCGCTTCGAACGACTCGTTGCGCCGCCATATCCTCAGAGATCGGACCTAACATCGTACTACTTGAAGAGCTCGCAAAAAAGCGCCCCCGGAAACAGGGACGCTTTGAATACAGTCTCATTCAATTAAAAATCGCGTCTTACAGATCCTTCACCCACCCGTAACCCATTCCAAATTCTAAACTTCGAGTTACTTCGCGGGTTCGTCTTCCCAACCCTTTAACCATGCTTCATCCACAACGCCTGGAATCCGGTAGCTGCGGCTGATGCGGAATTCGCCGGTTGACATGCCGCTGACACCCGTGACGTATGCCACGACCGTCTTCTTGGCTTTGGCCTTTTCAACGGCTTCTGGAAGTGCTTTGGCGATCTGCTCTTTAACTGATTTGATCTCGTCTTCATTCAAGGTGCGAATCGGGTTGTACAGGTGGCCAGGGTTCTTCTCGGCCAGCTTCGGGCTGCTCTTGACGGCGTCCTTAATCGCGTTGTCCCAGAACTGTTTGGACAGCGCTTGCTTGTCCTGACCCCGGCTCAAGAATGCTTCAATTTGCTCAATTGCCGCGTCCCAATTCACATCATTCTGATCGAAAATCGCCCAGTTCTTATCCGCCGACTTTCCGGCTTCAACCGTGATCGTGTGACGTTCGATTTGCGTTTTGCTACCGTCCGGCTTCTTGTTGCTGAAGCGATCCTTCGTTGCTTCGCCGCCCAATTCTTTCAACAACTGAGCCTTGTAAATCGAGGACGCGCCGTCGTCCATCACGCGCACTTCGACCGGCACTTTTGTTCCGCTGACATCGACTTCAATCGGCAGGGCAAACGCGATGCTTTGAATCGACAAGTCCTGGTTTGAATGCGTGGAGTTTTTCACTTCGAACGGGAACGCGAAAACAAACCGTTCCGAGCCGGACGGCGTCTTCAATTGTTGAGCCTTGATCTGCGGATCTTTCGCATCAGCCGGGAGCGGGACCGCAATGTCTTGATCCCACATCCACAGATATTCCCACTTCTTGCCCTTGTATTTCAACTCGACTTGATTGACGTTGAATCCGTCGCTGTTGCGCTCGAAATAAAGAACGAGCACACGTTGCAATTTCTCGTCGTGCTTGTGTGAATTGGTCACGCCGCTGACCACGATTTTCAATTCGCTGAAGTGGTCATCGAATTTCGACCACAACGCCGAACCCCAGCGCGTCTGGCCCGGTTCGAACGTGTGCGATGCTTTCAATTGACCGCCTGCGACTTCCGGAGCGGCTTCGGCTCCCGGCGCTTTATACACGCCGCCCGTCACCATTTCGACAACCGACTCCAGCGGCGCAACATTCTGGCTGACCAGTTCTTTGTCGTCCAACCGCGTCGAGCCACCGAGTGGGCGCGACATGGAATCGGCCAGCATTCGTTCCGGCAAATACCCGCCGGACGCGACATTGAACACGCCGCGATCCGTGACGGCGGTGAAGACCGGCGCAATGCGGCGCGGCTTGGTGCTGTTGTTGGTGAGGGAGAATGTGAAACCAAACCACGTTCGTGTCGAACCCGGCGCGGCTTCCGCCGTAATATAATGAGGCGCGTCGAATTTAAAATCGCTCAGATTAATCGCCCAGCGGTCTCGTACAGCGAGATCGTAATCGTCGGGGCTGACTTCGTACAAATCACGAACGCGGCGGTCGCCTTTGAAGCCCAGCGCTTCTTCAACGGTTCGGGGTTCTGTCACCGTGATTTTCTTGTCATCGACGGTCACTTCAGCGGTCTGCGGCTGGCTGGCCTTTTCGCGCGCTTCCTTGCGCTCTTTGAACTTCGCTTCAATCTCTTTGTAACCGGCCTCGCGATCCTTCAACGTCTTCGAATCGATGTCGCGGAGCTTCTGACGATATTCAATGTCCGAGTTGACCGCCGGCGTCTCTTCTGAACGCGCCGTGCTGACGCACACCGCCGTCAGGCTAGCCATGATTACATCCAACAAACGAGAACGCATGTCCGGTCTCCGCGCCGCAATACCACTGGTTCGCCCCCCCTTATACAGCCGTCAGCAGTCTTACAGCCACGTCCGCATTGGAGCGATGATAGAAGAATCGAATCAATTTACTTTAGCACTTTTTCAAGAAAGTCAATTCGAAAAAAATCTCTGGGACGATTACGTGGTGCATCACCGGAGTTGCGACGCAGTCCCCCTCTCCCCTTGAGGGAGAGGGCCGACGAAGGTACTCCTTCGCGGGGTGAGGGGTAAACGCTGATTAATCGATGCGCTTGGATTAATCAGCGTTCACCCCTCACCCCGCGAGCCGAACAGCAGGCTCGTCGGCCCTCTCCCTCAAGGGGAGAGGGAAAAATCTACCGCAAGTCTGGTGATGCACCCACGAATCTCGTACCGCAGGTGGGACGCCTACGGCACAGTGCCATCACCTCGGCACGGGCGTTTTTTCGATCGCGTCTTCAATGACATTCCGAGCCCGTGCTCCGCTGTATTTTGATTTTGTATCCAACATCACGCGGTGCGCGAGCACATGGACCGCCAGCGCACGGACGTCCGACGGTTCGACAAAATCGCGCCCCGCGATCAGTGCCCGGGCCTGAGCCGTGCGGTACAATGCCAGCGATCCGCGCGGTGAAATACCGAGTCGCAAGCGAGCGTCCAAGCGCGTCGCTTCGATAATCTGGACGATGTATTCGACGACACTTTTGTCGATCCGAACTGATTTTACTTCGTCCAACATCGCCGCAACTTCCTGGCAACTGACCACCGGTTTCAGAGCGTCGAACGGGTGCTCTTGATTCTGACCGATCAAAATATCGATCTCATCACTGAATTCCGGATAGCCGAGGCTGACACACATCGTAAAGCGGTCGAGCTGCGCTTCGGGGAGTGGGTACGTGCCGTGGAATTCGACGGAATTCTGCGTCGCGATCACAAAGAACGGATGCGGCAGCGCGCGGCGCTGGCCGTCGACAGTGATCTGCCGCTCGCTCATGACTTCGAGCAGCGCGGCTTGCGTGCGCGGGGACGTGCGGTTGATTTCGTCGGCCAGCAGCACGTTGGCAAAGACCGGGCCTTCGCGGAAATGAAAGCCGCCATCGTTCGGATTGTAAATCATGCTGCCGGTGATGTCGGCCGGGAGCAGATCGGGCGTGAATTGAACGCGGCGAAAAATGCCGTCAATCGAACGGGCCATTGATTTCGCCAGCGTCGTTTTGCCTGTGCCGGGAACGTCTTCCAACAGCGTGTGACCGCCCGCCAGCATAGAAATCAGCAGCAGACGCATGCTCTCTTTTTTGCCTTTGATCACACTGGCGAGATTGTCTTCAATCTTCGCCACCATCGCTGCAAACTGCTTGCTCATTCAGCACTCCGTTCGAATCCGTCCATCGTCACTCATTTACTGGCTGGTCCACATCGAGCCTTTGGGAACTATCGACAACGAACTGAGGATACTGGATGTCGGCGTCATTCCGTTTCTAAACGTCATGCCGGTGGTGAAATTCGTCGGGATATTTCCACTTTTTCCGGCTGCGGGAATGCCTGTGACTCCCGACGGAATCGTGATCGTTTGATACGTGCCTCGGCCCGTGGCCATGTTGATACCGAACCAGCGGACCACTGGCGTGCCGCCGTATAATAAGCCACTGGAGGTCAAGAGATTGATCGAATCGATGGGCTTTGAATTGATCGACAGATCCACTGTCGTCGATGTGTTTACAGCCAACGCCTGAGGAATACGCGCCAGGAACGTGATCAGCCAATCATCGCCCATTCCACCTTTGTCGTCCGATCCTTGGACCCGTAATAACTGTCCTGCTCCGCCGTAGTCGCCGCTTACACTTCCATTATAAAAAAGCGAAACGCCGGTGCCGCTCACGTGAACATCGAACGTCAGACATTCCGATCCGATCACCGCATCGCCTACTCGAATTTCGACCGGCAGGGTGTACTGCTTTCCCGTGATCGGCCCTAAATTGATGGTTTCATGTCCGATGCCCACCGAGATCATGCCGCTGGATTTGATCGAGGCGCGAATGTCCGGGTCGCCACTCTTGGGCGAAGCGGCCATGCCTGTGGCGTTGAAATTCACGCTGGGACTTGAGTATGATCCGATATGAATGCTAAACGGCTTTCCGTTCAATGAAGGGAGCGCCGCCGCACCTAAATTGATGACTCCTTTATAACTAAGACCGTCTTTGCCTGCGCCGCTATTCGCACTTACGACGATGTTGGATGCGGCCAAAATGCCATTGAAAGTCCGGCCATTTTCAATCGTGATGGAAACGGATTGATGCGTCCCGACACCGGAGCGGTCCGCGGCTTGTTTGTTGGCTGCATCGCGCGCGTTGGCGATAAACGTAAACGTCCCGGGAATGATGGGAATGCCGTAGACCGTCCCGTCCGAAGACATCGACAATCCTGCGGGAAGTCCGGTCGCAAAATACGTCACGCCTTGCCTGCCGTTGATCGTTTGCATCTGAGCGCTGTACGGCTGGAACTGCACTCCGCTGGCGATGTTATCGTTTGCAAAACGGAATTGTTCGGTGCGCACAAAATTCAAAGCGAATGTCTCCGTTTTCGTATTCACATTCGTCCCTACCGTCGTGGAATCAACGACTGTTACAGGGAACGTGAACAGGCTCGCGCCCTGGGGCGGGGTGCTGCTCGATGAGCCAATCGTCGACACAATTCCGTTGCCGAATAATTGAAGCGATGCGTCTTGAAATTGTGAGGCTGCCGGAATCGTCGTCGAAAAAACGTACGGCGCGATGCCGCCTTTGGCGCGAACCAGACGCGACAGCACACTGCCTGCGACAGCGTCGCCCAGATCACGGATTTGATTTGCGTTACCCAACTGCCTGACGCCGGACGTTGGAAGTGATTTAAGAAACGGATTCGTGAAATCCACTGGAATAGTCGAGCCAATGTTCGGAGCCGCAATGCTGCCCGTGGCGATGGTGCCGCCATGACTTGTGGCCAGCGCATAGGAGAAACCCAGCGCCGCGAAGAGGATTGCAAGCAGACCCGCGCGTACGGAGTGTGTGATGCGTTTCATGGGTTCGACTCTCCTCCCTCGTCTCACAACGTGAACGGTCCCCGGCGACGGGTGTGTTTAAGTTCAGTTCGGTCACGATTCAAGAGCCGCGCACGCAAGTAGGCGGCCTGGGTTAAATTGAGCGCCTGGGATTTTGCCGCTTGCTTGCGCGCGCGGCTCTTGTTGTACAAACTGAAACTAAACACCCCCAGAGATACGCTCAAAAGTTTCAACTGGACGCCGACTATTATCAATCGACTTTCTAAAAATTGCCGTCGGTAATTGTGTAGATCATTTCGCGCGAATCGTCCGCTACGGTCTTGCCCAATTCCCGGATTTCACAGCGCACCAGATATGTGCCGGGTTCTAAAGGCAACCATGTCCGGGACGCTTCGCCCCAGAGTGTTCCGTTCTCTTCGGGTAACCAACGATAGTCTGCCGCGTTGATGAGTTTGACGCCGATGCGGCATTCTGATTTCCCAAAGCGACTAGTCGGAAACGAACTGAAATACACGGGCGATCCGACTGCCGCGCCTTTTTCGTGGGCCGGGCTGGCATCGAAACTCAACAGTACTGCGTCCGCCGACACGATGGTGTCGGGCAGTTCGGCGGAGTCTTCTTTTTCGGCTTGATCCGTCCGCCGCACGTCCACTTTGAACGCGTATTGACCGGGTGACGTGAACACGTAGCTCAACGAATCGTTGCTCGTCCATTCAAGGCCATCTTCAGGATGCTTAATCGGTGCGTCGTTGACGACATACCGGTATTTATAAAAATCCAAATCGGTGTGCATCGACGACGCCATTTCGACTTCCAAATTCAGCGTGTCACCGGTTACAAAATGCTCGTCATCCTGATGAATAATCGACTTGACCACGCGCATGATTTTCAGCGGCAGAATATTCAATTCGGTCTTCTTCTCTTGCGACACCCGCGCCTTATCCGTCCCGCGCACCTGCACTGTAAATTCATGTTTTCCGGGTTTGACCACGTCGTAAAAACGCTCAGCATGAAGCGACCATTCCTGGTCTTTTTCCTTGAGCACTTCACCGTTCAGCGTCCAACGATATTCAACTGCGTTCACGGCGTCGGCTTCGAGTTTCAACGACTCGCCGACGACGAAAGGTTGCAGCGGCCCGCGTCCAAGTTGATTGCCTTTCCGCTCCAGATCACCCACAAAGCCGCGCACCACAGGTAGGTCGTTCGGAACAAAGCCAGAGCCGTTCCCTTGACCGGTTTTGCCACCTTCCGAAAAATGATCCGAGCCTTTCAAGCCGCCATCGACGGCGTTGGGCTGAATGACCGTAAACCAGACGATGCTGGCCAGCAGAAACGCGATCATCAACGCACCTGCCGCAAAGAATTTTGACTTCGCCATAATTCTATTCCCGACAGCCATCCCACCGCGTCACTCAAACTCTGGTGCGATTTTACACGCAAACCGGTTCCCGCTATTTTGCCAGCGCTTCAATCAACGCTTCCATCGCGGCAATGTGTTCTGCTCGCGCCAGTCGCAAACACGCCGACGCGTCCGCGCGCAATCCGAGCTTTTGAAACGTCTCTGGATTCTGCATCGGGAACAATCCGGACAACGTGCCGAAACAATCCGCTTCGTGTTCGAGATGCTGCGCCGCGCGATTCAACTCCGGGACAGCTTTCGACCATTCCGGCGCATTTGTCAACTTGCTCAACCAAACTGAAGCCGCCGACCGAGCCTCTGCGTAATACCCTGCGTAATATCCCAAACTCCAGTGTTGCGCGACGCGGCCTGTTTCAATCGCCGCTGACCACGCGTTGTAAGCAGCGGTGCCGTCTACGAGGTCCATCGGCGTTTCGACGCGCACACCTTTGGCGTCAAACTCCTGCCCCAAATGCTGGTCAATCGCGCCCTTGATTGCTTCGCGCGCGGCGGCATGGACATCGAAATCCGCCAGCGGCCCGGTCGGAATCAACACGAAAATAAGCGGCGGATCTTCGGAGCCCAAATCCAATCCGTTGACCGGCGCGTCGATCTGGCCGTCCAAAAATGTGCTGACGGCATAGTCTTCTGTTTGCTCGTCGTACCCATAGATGATGCCGAAGGCCGGGCCGTGCATGCCGAACGAAATCGCCGGGCGGCCGTCGTCCAACGCCTTGCCGATGGTCCGTATCCACGCCAGGCGAATCTGCCGCACATCATCCGGCGTATAAAACAAATCGCGCAACCCGGCGGCGACGGCGTACCCTGTGCGATTCGCGATCGCCGAACACGTTTCATCCCACTTGCGACCGAGCAACCCCACAGGCAACAGTGCGCGGTGAATCTGCATGCGCAGACCCAATCCGGAAAGGCCCCATAGGTCTTCCATGGGGCGCTCGTCGTCCAACGCGCGCAGGACTCCAGCCCAGGAACCGAGGAAGCTGTCCATGCACGGCAGAAATCGGGCGTTGGGAATTTCGGTCAACATAATCAGTGGGCTGCAAAACCTGTCGGGAAAAAGTGGACGCACACGTTCCCTTTTAGTATACTGATCAGGAAACGATTTGCGCGATCAAGAACTCACGGAAGCGACGGGACCATGTCATTTTATTATTACGCGGGACGAGCCTTGGAAGTCATCGGCATGACCATCGTCGCCGCCGCCTTGCTGGCGGGTATGGGCATCGATGGCAATCCCAGCATGGCGCGCGAAATTATTCTGCTCGGCATCGGTGGAGCGGTCTTCACGTTCGGTCGTTGGCTCGAAACGGTGCGATAGCGTTCAAGTCGCAACTGTCTCAAATTTTATTTATTTATTACATATTGTGACACATGATTTAGCATGCAATACTAATTTGAGTGCCAGTCATCATACGGCATATTGCCTAAAATATCCTATGGTAATTTTCAAGTCTAAGTTCCCACTAAATAATAATATCGCTCCTTGAATTACAAATATTTAACATTAGAATGTTCTGTACTTTCAAAAGACAGTGCAAGTTTTGACTAGACAATGCGTTAAAAATTGGTAAATTTAGGACGAACATCATTGGCATACGGGAATCGAATTTAACACACTTATGGACGCGCAACTTCCGCGAATTCTAGATGCCAACGCCAACCGCGCTCGTGAAGGGCTGCGCACGGCAGAGGATTTTATTCGCTTTATTTTAGGTGATACGAACCACGCAGAACGGCTGCGGGTATTGCGCCAGGCGTTGACATCAACGCTGCTGTCCATCCCCGGCCTCGAACGCGCGCTGATTGACTCGCGGAACGTCACGTCAGACCCGTTTCAGCCTGAAAACTGGAAGGATGTCTTGCGCCGCGTCGAATCCGAAACGCCATTGGATGTCGCTCGTCGAGGATTGAAACGCGCTCAGGAAGCGCTGCGAATACTCGAAGAATACCTGCGCGGCGAACACGCACAACAGGCCGAACGCTGCTCGAAATTACGGTACGGTGCCTACGAAGCCGAACAATGGCTGCTCTGCGCCAGCGCTTCAATGCAAGTGCTGGTCGATGCAAAAGTTTACGTGATTTTAACCGCAGCATATTGCAAACATAAAAGTCTTACAGAAACGGCACGAATCGTTTTGGAAGCGGGCATCAAAGTGATTCAATTGCGTGAAAAAAATCAGCCAGATGTCGAACTGTTGCCCCAACTTAATTCGTTGAAATCCATGTGTAACGATTCTGGCGCAATTCTTTTTAGCAATGACCGTGTTGATTTGGCGTTACTTTCCGGAGTTCACGGTGTGCATTTAGGACAGACGGATGTGCCGCCATCGGCAGCGCGGCAATTGTCTGGACGCCGCTTGTTGATCGGTCGGTCGACCCATTCCGCCGATCAGGCTATCTTTGCAGTGGACGTCGAGAAGGCGGATTGCATTGGCATCGGCGCTATGTTTGACACGTCGTCAAAAAAGAACCCGCTGGTAGGTGGTTTGAAGCTTGCGGAAGAAGTCGCGTCTCTGCATCTACCCGTACCCGTTTTCGCAATCGGAGGCATTACACTCGAACGCCTTACCGCGCTCCAAAAGGCAGGCGTGAAACGAGTGGCTGTTTCGCAGGCCATTCTAGGCAGTGATTCGCCTGGAACAGAAGCAAAAAGATTTATCGAAGCCATGGCGTCATAGTTCGATAATGGTGAAGCTTTAGACGTGACGCTGTGTGTGTGGAAGTAGGGAATTTTTTCAGTCCGTATTGACGACTTGGATGCCACTTTATTTTAACGTGAATGTCGAAAGGAAGTTTAACTGATAATGAATGGTACCAATCAATCTGCTGTCGCCCAACCCGCTCTGACCGCCCGCATGTTTCCGCAACGCCTCGGAATTTTCGTCGACGTCCAAAACATGTTTTATTCCGCGAAACTCCTGCATCAAAGCAAAGTAGATTACGGCAAGCTCCTGCGGGAAATCACCGGTAGCCGCCACTTGATCCGCGCCATCGCTTACATCGTCCAAAAGCCGGATGTGAACCAATCGGGCTTTCACGAAGCGTTGAACCGCTTCGGCTATGAATTGAAAATTAAAGAATTGAAAATCCGTCCCGACCCGGACGGTCGCGCCAGCACGACTGCAAAAGGCTCGTGGGAAATCGGTCTGACTATTGACGCCATCTCTTTAGCTCCGAAACTCGACTGCGTCACACTCGTCACCGGAGATGGCGACTACGTGCCGCTTGTCGAATGCCTGAAGATGAACGGCTGTCGCGTCGAAGTCGTCAGCTTCGAGCGCTCGACCGCCGGCGAACTGGTCAAAGCCGCCGATCAATATATCCCGATTCAAGACTCGTGGATTTTCAAGGAACGGAAGTTCGAAAGCTCGACATCGTCGTCGAATCTACCCGGCGTTGTCGGTGTTTCTGCTGGGTTGTATGATGGGTTACCACGCGACGACTATTACGACGACGAAACCAATTCATCCATGTCGCAGCCGCCTCATTCTGCCCCTGAAATGCAGTCGTACGACGACGACGTCCAGCCGCCGAACGTTCATCACAACTCCACGTCCCGCTCGAAGTAACGCGGCATTGTTCGAAAAGCCTACGACACGCTGCCGATTTTTTCGGCAGATTTAGTGCACACAATCCGCGTCATCTGCGTATTCTATGTCATGCCAGAATTAGAACCAAAATACATCTACGCCATTTGCATCGCGACCGTCTGGATCACCATCCGCCTCGCCCTCATGTACCGGCGCAAGGTCTTGATCCAGCGCCGCAACGAACGTGAAGCCGCCGCTGCGAAAGACGACATCGGCACCGCAGATTAAAACGTCGGAGCGCGTTTTTCGATAAACGCCGTTAAGCCTTCTTGCGCGTCGCCGCTTTCAAACACGCTTCCAAACGCGTAGCGCTCAGCCTTCAATCCCGCCGCTTGCTCTAAACAAAACGCCGACCGCGTCAACCGTTTCGCCAGCCGCAACGCGTTCGGTCCGCGCGACAAAATCATCGTCGCCAACGTCTCCGCGCGAATACATAAATCCTCCGCGCTTCCCGAATCCGTAATCAATCCACACCGCAACGCCTCGTCAGCTTTCATCGGTTGGCCGCTCAAAATCATCCGCAACGCCACGCCGGTGCCAACGACGCGCGGCAGCCGTTGCGTCCCGCCAAATCCTGGCACAAGCCCCAGATTCACTTCCGGATGCCCGATGCTCATTCCATCCGAGCCCACGCGCAGATCACACGCCAGAGCCAGCTCGCACCCGCCGCCCAAACACGCACCATGAATCGCCGCGATGCTGACGACATCCGAACGCTCAATCCGGTCAAACACCTCCTGCCCCAGCGCTGAAAACGCCCGCGCGCCGTCCGCATCCATCGCGATCATTTCCCTGATGTCCGCTCCGATTAAAAACGCCTTACCCTCACCGCGAACGATGCAGACGCGCGCGCCCGATTGCTCGACCTCGCGCCATACGTTTTTCAATTCAGTCAGCACCGATGACGACAGAACGTTCAGCCCCTTCTCCCGGCGCAACACCAACCGAGCCAACCGACCTTCGTACTCGACGCGCATAAAGTCAGGCATTCACAATCTCCATTTTCGAACCGCTTCAATTCTTCTTCCACCAATCCGCATCGCGCTCCCACGGCTGGCGCGGCTCATCCTCTTCGCGCCCGTAATACGCACCCATCGCGCGGATCTGTTTCCTCAGCGAGTAATTCTGATACGCCAGCAATCCGAACAATAACGGCCCGAATAGCCCTGTGAGAAGCGACGCGAAATGCGCCGCGAGAAGTATCAATGCAACGCTCGCGCCCACCCATATGGATACCGTGCAGACAAATTCGTCGCCCTTGCGGGGAAATTTCCAGCGCACTACTTCCTGCACGATCTGCCCGCCGTCCAATGGAAACACTGGAATCAAATTCACCACACCCCACACGACATTAATGAATACAGCCTGAAACAAAATTCCCAGCGCCATCTTGGGCATTACTATTCCAGAAGCCACCAGTCCCACACCCACGCCGAACACCATTCCTCCCAGCAAAAATCCAGCAAGCGGCCCCCACAAAATTGTCCAGATACGTTTGCCTTGTCTTGCGACCATTCCCTCGTGAACACACAGCCCGCCCATCGTGTACAGAATGACCCGATTATGTCGCTCGCCGAAAAACCGTGACGACAACGCGTGGCCGAACTCGTGAACAAGGATCGATACAAACACCACTCCAATGCTCAGCGCCAACGCAATAGGGTTGATCCGGTTGTCGAGATTCATCAACACACAAATCAACCAGAATCCAGGATGCACCCGGACCGGCACGCGGAACAACGTGAATTTGAGATCGAAATTATTCGGAGGAGGTTCTTGAAGAATCATGCGGTCGTGTGCCTCGTTGCCTGATTGAATCGTAACCGAATCCGAGCCTGGGTAAAGAATTTCGCATATTGAACGTTGCACCGCGCCACGCTGTATTAGTATTCCACCATGAATCCAACATCCTCATCCCGCCCCGTCGCGCTGATCACCGGAGCATCCGGTGGCATCGGTCGAGCCTGCGCTGTCGCGCTCGCCGCCGCGTCCGAACCTTGCGACATCGTTGCGCATTTCAACGCCTCGCCCGCACCGGCCCAGGAACTCGTCACCGAACTCACAGCGCGTCATGGCGTCCGAGCCGTCGCGATGCAAGCCAATCTCGGAACGCCCGGAGCTGCTGAAAAATTGGTCGACGAGATCGCCGAATTGTTCGGCCCGCCGACGATCTTGATTCACGCGGCGGGCCTTATCATCGAAAAACCCATCGCGTTCACCAAGCCCGAGGACTGGGACGCGCTCTTCGAAGTCCACGCCTATTCTGCGCTCGCGCTGACCAAAGCGATGGCCCGACATCTGCGTAAATCCGAACGAGGGCGCATCGTTTACATCGGCAGCCTCGCCGGCCAAATCGGCCTCGGCAACGGAGCCGCTTACGCCGCCGCGAAAGGCGCGTTGAACGGTCTGTGCAAATCCTTCGCGCTCGAAGCCGCGCGCTGGAAAACCACCGTCAACGTCATTGCCCCCGGATTCGTCGAAACGCATATGACCCAGAATCAAGACGCCGACCGCAAGGCCACCTTGATGAATTCCATCCCGCTCGCACGCTACGGAACCAGTGACGAAATCGCCTCGCTCGCAGCGTATCTTTGTTCCACGAACGCGGGGTATATAACGGGGCAGACGATTGTCATGGATGGCGGCGCGATGCTGGGATGAGCATGTATTTCAGAACAAACCACTTATTGACGAACGCCATTTTTTAACATTTATTTCGCGAGGATTTCTCACATGTCCAAACCCACGCCCCAACCCATCGATCCCAGCACACTCCCGGCCCTCGCGCACGGTGTCATCCAAGCCGACCGCTTTCCGGTGTTCGCCACCATCGACGGCAATTACCCGCGCGCGCGGCCAGTTTCTCCCGTGCGAACCGATGGCTTTACGATCTACGTTGCGAATTTAAAGATGTATCACAAGACCGGCGAGATCGCTGCGAATCCGAACGTTGAGCTCTGTTACATGGACGAGAAGCACAATCAGGTCCGCTTGTCTGGGCGCGCTGAGATCGTCACTGATCGCACGATTCTGCAATCGATCTGGGACGCCAATCCGCTCATGCGCCAGTACCTCGGCAGCATCGACAACCCGGCGCTGATCGTCTACAAAATCGTCCCGGCACACGTCCGCTACATGCAGGAATGGGCGCTGGAGTACTACGACATTCCGCTCGCCTAACCCGCTCAACGCGAGCGAAGCGAGCCGTCGCCGTTCCCCCTCTCCCCTTGAGGGAGAGGGCCGACGAGCCTGCTGTTCGGCTCGCGGGGTGAGGGGTAAGCGCTGATTAATCCCACCGCTTTCGACTACTCCTCACTCCCGTCGTCATCGTCGTGTTTGTTCCGCACGACACCCGACACCAGCAATGTACACTCTCCGCGCGGCGGTTGCTTCTCTACAAAGGCAGCCAATTCGCTCAGTGGCATCCGTACAAATGTTTCGTGGATTTTTGTCAGTTCGCGGGCCAAACATGCGGGGCGGTCTGCGCCGAAAATCTCGACGAATTCGGGCAGTACTTTAGGAACGCGTTGCGGTGATTCGTAAAATATCAACGTCTCTTCACGGTCCTTGAGTGACTCCAGAATACGCCGCCGCGCGCCTGGTTTCTTGGGTAGAAATCCTCGAAAAATAAATCCGTGCACTGCCAGCCCGCTCGCAGAAAGCGCTGCGACCGCGGCGCATCCACCGGGGATTGGAATCACCGTCACTCCAGCATCAATCGCTGCGCGTAACAATCGGTAGCCCGGATCGCTGACCAGCGGCGTTCCACCTTCGCTCACGACAGCAACGTCAATTCCGCGCGTCAACATCTCCGCCAATCGCGGAGCCATGCCCACTTCGTTGTGCTCGCCGTAGGAGAGAATTTGTTTGCCGTCGGCCGGGATTTCGAATGCTGTCATCAAGCGTCGCGCTGAACGGGTGTCCTCAGCTGCGATCACCGGACACGCTTTGATCGTGGCGATTGCGCGAGGCGACATGTCCGAAAGATTTCCGAGTGGCGTGGCGACAATGTAAAGCGGCATGATGTGGCGTTCCGATGAAAGCGCAAACGTGTGAAAAAATGGTGCTGCTGTGCGGTCCCTGAAATTCAGATTGCATGGCATGTTTACAAGAATCGTGCGGGCAATTCAAGCCGACCCCGGATTTGCTTGACTCTTTCGTTTTTTTGCCGACGATGAAAGCATCATGAGTTCAAACCCAATTCCCGACACGCTGTACTCGCTCAACGGAAAAATCGTTCCCGAAGCCGAAGCTGTGGTTCCCGTCACCGACCGAGGATTTCTCTACGGCGATGGTCTCTTCGAAACGCTGCACGCCTATGGCCAGCAACTCTTCCGAGCCGACGCGCATTTCGACCGGTTACTTGCCGGTGCGAAGACGCTGCACTTCGATCCGCTTCCCGACATCCCGACGCTGAAAGTCTGGCTTACAACTGCGATCAAGGCGGCAGCTTTCCCTGAAGCCAACGTGCGCATGACCGTTACGCGCGGCAGTGGTCCGCGCGGGCCGTCGATCAAAGGCCCGTTCGCGCTCAGCGTCGTGATTACCGTATCGCGCCACATCCGCCCGCCCGAGAGCATTCTTCTTCAAGGCGTCTCCGCTGTCGTCGCGACGCTGCGACGGCAAGAATCAGCCGCGACGGCGATGTTGAAAACATTGAATTACATCGAGCAAATTCTGGCCAAGCGCGAGGCCGATCTCGCCGGGGCGAGTGAAGCATTGTTGCTCAATAACGCCGGATTGTTGTGCGAAGGTTCAGCGTCGAACATCTCACTGATCCGCGATGGCAAACTGACGATCCCCGATCCGAAACTCAGCGGTGCGCTTCCTGGCATCGCGCAACTTACGGCCATCGAAGCCGCGCATAATCTTGGCATCCCGGTCGTGTACGCCTGCCTCAGCCCCTGGGATCCCGGCGTCGCGGATGAAGCATTTTTGACGGGATCAATGCGCGAAATCTCGCCACTCGTTCGCGTCGGCGACACTCCCGCTGGCGGCGGAAAACCCGGTCCGATCACACTCAAACTCGTCGCCGAATTCCGTCGCATCATCGAACGCGAATGCACCCCATTCACGTTCCCAAAGTAACGTTTAGTAGCACGGGCTTTTAGCCCGTGCACTTCTACTTTCGCCCCACCAACTCGACGGCTTCGACCGGCAGTACCACCAACCCGCCGGCCATCTCCGCCGAAATATCCGTCGGCGTAATCTTCAACACATCCGCCTCGAACCGGCTCCCTTCGCGCAGCGTCAGAATCCATCCGCGTTTTTTCGCTTGAGCGTTTGCGTTCGGATTTGGCGGAAAGATTAGCGCCTTGATGGTTGCGAGTCCCACCGTCATCGGCCCGAGATCGTCTTTGATCGTCAATTCGTGCGCGTCCGGATCGACGCTGACAATCTCCGCTTCCTGAAACGCCACGCCTTGTGCCGGATTTTTGTCCGGGTCTTTCTTCTCTTCTTTAGGCAGAGGCGCGGCGGGGTTATTGAATTGCGGTTTCGTTTTCGATGCAACGCCGGGCTTCTCGTCTTTTCCAACGACCGTTGGAGAAGGCGCTTCGCCGGGCGGTGTCGGCTCCGGGATGAGTTCAATTTTTCGGAGCGTTTCGCGCGGGAGTTTCAACATCGCTCCGCGCGCCAATCCGAACACGGCAATCTTTTCATCCAGCGCGAATAGATGCGCGCGGAACGTTTCGCCGCTTTGGAGCAACACGCCGTGAGCAAGCGAAAAGCGTCGGGGCTTCGGCTGTTCATCCGACTTCGCAACAGGATCGACTGGAACGCCGCGAGCCGGTTCATAGAAGGCAACGGCGGACAATTTGATCGTCAACGGCTCTGCTTTGTCGCCTAAAAACTCAGCGCGGATTGCAATGCTTTCCGCAGGCGCTTCGACTGCTTTTCCCACTAAACGATCGCCGCTGACCAGCACGACGCCGCATTGATCCGCGCGCATTCCTGCTGCGGCGATGCGGTCGAAAATGATGTCATCCAATTGAACATTGCCACCTTTGGCTTTCAATTCCGGGCCGCGAAAGATACGGACTCGCGCAATCGGCGTCTTGGATGTGATCCCCAAAAATTGATCACGCCCTGCCGCTCCGGGCGGAGCATTTGCCGGAGCCGAGTTCATGATTTGAGCGAGCAGTCGTCCTGCCGCATCGTACGCCGCGATGCCCATGGACCCCGGACCTTCTGTCCGAACCACCGCGCCGACATGCAGCACTCCGGCGTTGACCGCACCTTTGGTCTTGGGCAGAACGAAGCGAAATTCGAGATCGGATTTCTTGGTGATCAAACTGCGCCCGGCACTGAATCCCTGGATCGCGTCGCCGGATGCCTCGACCGTTCCACCCGCGTCCGTCGCATGCAGAAGCACGCCACGCTCGGAGTAGACATCGTCGAGCTTGTCGCCCGCTTTGGTTGGGACGCTCGCCTTCGGATCGTTCGGATCGGTGATTTTGTCCATGGTCAGTGCGTTGCGTTGCGCTTCCAGCAGCCAGCCGTTCAACGCCGCAGGATCGGTTGCCGCTTCTTCGTTTGGGTCCCACGCTCGGGCCGACGCGTTCTCAACATGCCCAGCCACCGGCAGCGGCACCGCGATTTCTGGGGATGAAAGCGCGGGGAAGGAGTCCCCTTCTTGAGCCGCTGTGGGATCGTTTGAAAAGACGATGCGCTCAAGCGCTTCGATGGGTATGCGCAGCCTTCCGAAACGAGAGCGGACTGACAGTTCGACCCAATCCACGTCGCCCGTCACGGTCGTTCCGTCGCGCAATTTCACGCGGTCTTGAGCGATTCCGGAATCTTCGACCGCACCCATTTCAGCGAGCAGCGCCCGGGCGCGTTTGCTGACTTCGACATCTGCTGACGAGGCGGCCTGCTTTAACGGCTTGGCCGCGCCGCGACCGAGTGAACGTAATTTTGACTCGGCTTTTTCGCGCACGTCGTACGCTGCGTTTTGCAAATCGCCGACTGCGACCAGCGCGTCGTTTTCAACGTTTGGATCCACGCGTTCGCCAATTTGGATTGAATCGACAGCGCTCAATTTCAACGTCTGAATACCACCTACCGACTTAATCGTCCACGGCACCGCGTGGCCGATCATGCAGTGAATCAGAGAACCATCGGACAGGATGACGTGCCCGGGCGACTCGCTTTCTCCGGCCCGAGCGGAACACGCGGTCGCGAGTAAAAACGCGCAGACGACACACACGCGCAACGGTCCGGCCAGCGAGGCGATCAACGCGTTCACGGACACCTCCGTTTACTTGCTCGTTTCGAATCCATTCTTGGACAGATCAGAGAAGCCTTCTTTGAGCGCCGTCGCGTGATAGCCCTTCGCGGACAACAACGCCGCTGTCGCCAGCGCTCGTTTTCCCGCGCGGCAGTAGCAATAAATCGTCTTGTCTTTCGGTAGCGCGGAAAGGTCCGCTGTGTCAGATTTCACGCCGGACAACGAAACGAGTTTCGCGTCTTTGACGTGGCCTTCGTTCCATTCGTCCAGTTCGCGAACATCGACAATCACCGCTTTGCCGTCTTGAATTTCCTTCTTCACATCGGCCAGCGGTTTTTCGTTTGGCTTGGCTTCCTCGGCCCAGCATCCGAAACTGGTGGCGAAGATCAGTGTCAACAGTGCTGCACATTTTCGCTTCATCATGTCCTGCTCCTTTAAGAGTGCGGTGCGGTCAATTCAGTCCAACGCAAATCACCTCAATTTTTATTGTACAGCTTCTTGATGAAATCCATTAGTTCCGGATAAGGCTGATGGTGGAAGAGTCTAACGTTGGCCATGCAGGTGTCGTAATCGTATCCCATCCCAACCTTTTGCCAGACGGCGACCATCATGCCCTCGCGGATCACGCCTTGGCTGTCGTGCGAAAAAACGGGTTGGTTGGCGGGGGCTTTGACGATGGCCACGAACGTGTCCATTTGCTCCTGCGTGGGCGCGGTCTTCTGTTTCATCGGGATGTGAATCCATTTGATGCCTCGCGCCGTGCAGAACGCTCGCGCTTGATTGACATCGTCCTGGTATTGAATCAGGTCCGCATCGGATTGAAAATTCACGACCGTTTTAAAGGGACGCTGACGGTACGCGTTTTCAAAGCGGCGCATGCCTTGAAACCCATCGCGGTACAACACGCCGGGCTGGACGATTGCGAAATGGTACGTGTCGAAATAATACAGATACGCGCCCGCTCCGAAGCCGAGCGTTAGCAACACCAGCGCCACAACGATCACGATCCGCATGTGTGTGACTCCGATCATGGCCCCGACGGTCGCGACGTTTTATGTCGCCCTTTCAGGGCTTTCAATTTTCATGCAAGTGCTCCCAGGGCTTACGCCCTGGGCTACATTATGCTGCCCCTTTGGGGCTGAACGGCAATGGCTGTTACTTCACAACGATGTTTACCAAACGCCCTGGCACGACGACCATTTTCACGACCGTCTTTCCGGCGAGGTCGGCTTTGACGGCTTCGGTTGCTTGCGCTTTCACCACGTCGTCTGTTGCGTCTGCATCGACGATGACGCGGCCTTTGATCTTGCCGTTTACTTGGATCGCGAGTTCTTTCGTCGCGTCTTTCGTCAACGCGTCGTCGAATTTCGGCCATACTTCGAGCGAGATGGATTGGCCGTGGCGCATGCGTGACCACAATTCTTCGGCGATGTGCGGCGCGAACGGTGACAGCAACAATAGGAACCGCTTGGCCTGTGCGCGGGTCAATTGTGTCACATCTTCAGACGCGCGATTTTTGAAGACCATCAATTTGCTGATCGCGGTGTTGAACGCCATGCGTTCGATGTCTTGCGTCACGCCTTTGATGGTCTTGTGCAAGTCGCGTTCGAGTTCGTCACCCGGAGCACCTGCGCCGATTAATTCGCTCGCGGACGGCAGTAGATTCATACGCAAATTGCCGGCCTTCGGTTCGCGTTCATCGTCTTCGATGATCAGTCTCCAGCAGTCGCGCAAGAAGCGGTACATGCCCGGAACGTCGCGCGGGCTCCATGGCTTACTGCCATCCAACGGACCCATGAACATTTCGTACAAGCGCAACGTGTCCGAACCAAATTCGTCGATCACGTCGTTGGGATTGACGACGTTCTTGAGCGTCTTGGACATCTTCGCCGTGATTTGTTTCAACGGTGCGCCGGTCGCTTTGAGGACCCACACGCCGTCGCTTTTTTCTTCGACTTCGTCGCTCGGAATTTTGCGACCGGTCTCGTCGAGATACGAAAACGCGGTGATCAATCCCTGATTGAAAAGCTTCTTGAACGGCTCTTTGTCTTTGACGATGCCGCGATCAAACAGGACTTTGTGCCAGAAGCGGCTGTACAACAAATGCAGCACCGCGTGTTCCGCGCCGCCGACGTACAAGTCCACATTCATCCAATAATCTTCGACTGGTTTGCCGAAGATCCCGTGGCTGTTTTTGTTGTCCATGTAGCGCAGATAATACCAGCACGAACCGGCCCATTGCGGCATCGTGTTCGTCTCGCGGCGCACTGGAATTCCGGTTGTGAAATTCAGCGGCAACATGCGGACGGAGCCGTCGGAGAGAATTTCAGCGCGGCCATTCACCCATTCCGTCGCTTTGCTCAACGGCGGTTCAGATGTGCCGCTGGGTTTGAAGTCGATCATCTCCGGCGGCGTCAACGGCAGTGAATCTTCGGTCAACGGGCGTGCGTTGCCCTGCTCGTCCCAACAAATCGGGAACGGTTCGCCCCAATAGCGCTGGCGGCTGAAGAGCCAGTCGCGCAGACGGTACGTGACTTTCTTCACGCCGATCTTTTTCGCTTCGAGCCACTCGATGATTTTCTTCTTCGCGTCGGGCGTGTGCAGGCCGTCGATTGCGGGCGAGTTGAAGGCGATGCCGTCTTCGACGAAGAATGTCTTGAACGAGGTCGGATCGGCAGCGAATTGCTTGCGATTGACTTCGACATCTTTCGAAGGGGTCTTTGAATTATCAGCGAGCCACTTTTCAGGCGGCATCACGACGCTGACGATCGGCAATCCGAACTTCACCGCGAATTCTGCGTCGCGTTCATCGTGTGCCGGGACGGCCATGATGGCGCCGGTGCCGTAGCCCATCAACACATAATCGGCGATCCAGATCGGAATCTTTGCGCGCGGATCGTTATGGTCTTCGTAGACCGGATTAAAGGCGTACGAACCGCTGAAGACGCCGGTCTTTTCTTTCGCCGTGCCGCGATCCAGATCGCTTTTGCCGCTGGCTTCTACGACGTATTTTTCGACGGCGGCTTGTTGTTCGGGCGAAGTTAATTCTTTTACTAGCGGATGTTCGGGCGAGACGACCATGTACGTCGCGCCGTACAACGTGTCCGGGCGCGTCGTGAAGACGCGGAGCTTTGTGCCGGGATTGGACGCGAGTTCGAAATCGACTTCCGCGCCTTCTGAGCGACCGATCCAATTGCGCTGCTGCAGCTTGATGGACTCCGGCCAATCGACGGCATCGAGATCGTCGATCAAGCGTTCGGCGTACGCAGTGATGCGCATCTTCCATTGGCGCAGCGGCTTTTTCACGCATGGGTAATCGCCGCGTTCGCTGCGGCCGTCGATGACTTCTTCGTTGGCCAACACCGTGCCCAACCCATCGCACCACCAGACGGGCGCTTCATCGACGTAGGCGAGACGGTAATTTGAGAGCAGTGTCCATTGCGCGTCCGGCGTCAATTCGTTCCACTGTTTGCCCAACCCGGCTTCCTGACACTGCTCGCCGGTCATGAAAAACATCAGCGTCTTTTCGTCTTTCAAGCCGATCAGATTTGCTTTCAATTCAGCGATGATTTCGGCGACATCACGCGCTCCATTGATGCGCGGGTCGAAGATGCTGTTGAATATTTTCAAAAAGATCCACTGCGTCCATTTGAAATAGTTCGGATCGGTCGTGTCGACTTCGCGATCCCAATCGTATGAGAAGCCGAGGCGTTGCAGCGTTGAGCGGAAGTTGTCGATGTTTTTCTGCGTCGTGACGGCGGGATGCGTGCCGGTCTGCATCGCGTATTGTTCGGCGGGCAAACCAAACGCGTCCCAGCCCATTGGATGCAACACGTTGTGGCCATTCATGCGCTTGTATCGCGCGAGAATATCGGTGGCGGTATAGCCTTCAGGATGGCCGACGTGAAGCCCCGCGCCGCTTGGGTAGGGGAACATGTCGAGGACGTAGTATTTTGGTTTGGATGTGTCGAAGCCCGCGTCGCCGGGATTACCGGTTTTAAATGTCTTTTTTTCCGCCCAATACGCCTGCCACTTCGGTTCAATTTCAGACGGCGTGTATTTCACTGAAGCCATGTTGCGCACTCTCCCATTTTCTTACTCATCGAAGCGGGAGATCATAGCGGGAAAGGGCGTTCACGCAAAGACGCAAAGGGGCGCGGAGATACGGCGAATGGCGAACGGCATTTTAACATCGAATAACGCGAATGTGCGCGAATCGTCGCGAAAACGGCGAATGGAGAGGAGTGGATAAGGGTGAGTGGGAAGGGTGTTGGATACACGGTCGCGCATCGAGTACGGCTGGGGGGAGTCCGATAATCTTATGGTGTTTAAGTTGCTCCGATTATCAGCCGATTGAATAACCCATCTTAAGGCTGTTTGCAGAACGCGCTGCCCGAACAGTGTCGGGTGGATGCGGGTGAAGGTTACGTTCTAAACGATAAAAAGGAATACGAGAACCATGCGGAAAATAGTCGCGCTGAGTATCGCTTTGTTTTTGGCCCCGATGGCGGGAGCATTCGCCGCGCAGTATCAGGAGCGCCCGACATCGGCTGAAATGCGTGCGCCGCGCCAGGACTTGGTGAAGATGCCCGCGTTCCTGTTCTGCCCGCATAAGGAACAGGCCGGATCGTGGTCGCTTTATGTCATCGTGGATCGTAATGATCCGTCACGCGCGTTGGCAGTCGGCCTGGAAGAATTGCCGGGAAAGAATTCGCGCGAGCTCAAATACAGCGGCGTTCTCGCGGCCCAAAAAGATCCGATGTGTCCGCGCCGTATGATTTCACAATTAAACTGCCGCGACTTCGCGAGCAGTTCGTTGGAGGTCAAAGAAAACAACATGCTCAGCATCAAGATTAACGAGACGCAGGAAGGACTGGCGTTGACTGTCGATGCGCGAGTCAGCGTTGATGGACGCTTTGTTGTCGGTGGCCCGGAACAGAATCGCCGCAGTTTGATGCTTCAGTTCAATCCCGCGCTCAATTGTTGGCAGACCAAAGCGCACCGCCTCGAAAACACCGCCGGACAAAATGTCGCCGGCAATTACGGACTGACACTGACCGGCATCGTTTTTTCAGCAGGAGCGACGAGCATCTCCCGCATCGCTGCTGTCGATCCCACCGGTAGAGCGATTATTTTGATGGATCGTTAAACACGGATTTCGAGCACGAGGTATAAAGACAAAGGCACGAAGGCGCAAAGGAAGGTTGACTTCATTGCATCTTGGTGCCTTTGCTATTTTGTGCTGAATCCCATGCACAGAAAAAGCACGAGATTCTCAGAATTGATGCACATTCAAACTTTAGGTGGACTCGCCCAAAAGTTGAGTTATGAAATAGTGAAGATGCTGCGGAAGTGAGCCATGCCGGACGTGAAATGCAGAGGGAGTTGACGAGAGTGGGAAAACGAGTTTCCGAACGATTGAAGCGGTATGAGTCGGCGGTCATGCCTGCGGTTGAAGTCCCCGAGCTCACGACTACGGTCGAGCGCAGTCCGCGCGTGATTGTGATCGGCCATAAAAATCCCGACACCGACAGCATCGCCGCTGCCGCAGGTTATGCGCAGTTGAAAAACATGATGGGCGTCACCAATGTGTCGCCCGGTTGCGCTGGTTTTCCCAGCGCGCGCACCGAATTCCTCTTCCGAAAATTCAACATCCCACTGCCGCCGGTCATCAGTGACGTTCACCCGCGCGTCCGAGATGTGATGGAGGCGAATCCGCCGATCGTCTATCAAGGACACACGCTGCTCGAAGCCATGGGCATTTTGCAGCGCACCCATCGCCACCGCGTTCCAGTCGTCAATCTGAAACGAAAATATCTTGGGATGGTCAGCCTTTTTGACCTTGCGGACAGACTAGTATTACAAGCTGCAGAAGGTGGTTTCGAAGGCTCCGGCGGCGGGTTGATGGGGCGCGAAATTCATACTTCGATCACGCATGTCCAGGAAGTGTTGCGCGCAAAATCGTTGTCGTGTTACCGCGTTGATACCATCGAACCGCTGGAAGTTTACGTCGGAGCCATGAGTGAAGCGACGTTGCGCGAGCGCATGTCCAAACGCGACCGGATGCGTATCGCGCTGGTTGTCGGAGACCGCCACGAAATTCATAAAATGGCGGTCGATCTGCGCCTGCGATTGATGATCGTTACTGGGAATTTCGAAGTTGATGCGGACCTTGTTGACGAAGCGAAAACGAACGGCACGTGTATTCTGCAAACGCCGTACGATTCAGCGACGACGGTGCGTCGATTAAAATTCAGCGCCCCTGCCGAATCGACAATGGAAGAAGATGTCGCGACTTTTTTGGAAGACGAAAAGCTCACCGATATCAAGGACTCCATCGCCGCTGAAAGCGAGGAGACGTTTCCGGTTTTAGACGAAGACGGCTTGCTTGTCGGAACACTGTCAAAAGATTACGCGGATCGCGACTTGCCGCTCCAATTGATCCTCGTCGATCACAACGAATTGTCACAGGCTGTTGATGGTGCGGGCGAAGTGCCGATCATCGAAATCCTCGACCACCACCGCTTGGGCTCCCAGCAAACGCAGACGCCGATCACCTTCATCAACGAAGTCGTCGGTTCATCCTGCACCCTTGTGAGCGAACAATTCCGGCGCTTCGGTTGTGCGCCGACCGGGCCGATGGCTGGGATTTTGATGGGTGGAATCATCACTGACACACTGAATCTGCGCTCACCCACGAGCACGTCCCGGGACAAAGCGGCGATCGACTGGCTGAAGAGTCTCTGCTTACAGGACCCGAAAGCGCTGGCGACTGAAATTTTGAGCGTGGGTTCGAGCATCGCGAATTTGCCCGCGCGCAAGGTCATCACGGCGGACAAGAAAGATTACGCGACCGAGAAATACACATTCGCGGTGGCGCAGGTTGAAGAAGTCGGCTTCGAAAACTTCTTCAAGAACCGCAGCGAATTGCAGCGCGAAATCAACGCGCTGATCGAGGAGGAAAAACTCGACTTCTTCGGGCTGCTCGTGACCAACGTCGTCCGCGAAACATCGATGATGCTGTGCGGCGGCGAAAAACGCATCCTTGATCGGATCAACTACACGCGTCTCGACGACAGCACGTTCGACCTTCCGGGCGTCCTGAGCCGCAAGAAACAATTGCTGCCGCTGTTGTTGAAGGTGATGTCGTAGGGGGCGAGTGGATTATTTCTTCTCCCCCGACTTCTGAGCCGCCAACAGCAACGCCTTGTTCTTCTCCCATTCCGGATTCGGTTGCGCGTCCCAAATCTTCAGATGACGCACACTCCCGTCCACGCCTGACACGAACATCACGCTGTGCTTATCCGTGCCAATCAGCGGATGCGTTCCCGTAAGACTGAGGCCATTCAACGTGCCGACCATTTCGTCGCCGAGTATTTCGAAGACCACTGTGTACCACTCGCCAAGCTTCAGCGGCATGTCGTATTTTCCGAGCGGCACGGGCTTGTCCGGCCCCGCATGATCGTTGTCGTCTTTCTGAATCTTCATTCCGGCGGGGTTCAGCACAATGCTGCACACATAATCTTTCGCGTCGCATGTTCGGACGTTGAAGTAACGAGTCTTGCGGCCACCATCAAAATCCTTCGCGGCCAGCGTCACATCATGCAAGCAGATGTCGCATTGGATCACGACGTTCTTGAAATCAAATCCGAACGACGCTGTGGCGGGATGTTTTGCCTCGGAGAGTTCTGATCCTTTGAACGTTCCGTCGACCACATCCCAATGTCCACCGCGCTTGACGACATTAAAGCGCCAGCCTTTGAAGCCGCTGGCGAAGTGCGCCGTGCTGCCTTCAGGCGGCGGCAACGGCTTGTCAAAGTCCTCGCTCATGATCAGCTTTCCGCGAATCGTCATCAACGTTGGCGGGAGGTCGTCGGCACTGTGGGCGGTGGTGAAGAAGATAAGGGCAATAAGGAGTGCGAACATGCGCATGGGTGGCTCTGAGCTTTTCAAATTGACTGATAGTTGAATTACTTTAACTTCCACGTGGTTAATTCATTTTCGATTTGCTCAATTGGAACTTCGTCACCGCGATCCAGTTCAGCAAGTCCAACTCGCACCGCGGCCACAAAACTCTCGTCACCAGTATGACAGCGTAATGCGTCAGCAATCATGAATTCTAATTCGGGAAGGGTATCCGCTTGTGTATGGATACCAAAATTTGGACCGACGGCACTTGCGGTATATCCACCGTCTACCTCATCCTTGGAGATTCTAAAAACAATTTCACTCATCGGAACTCCCTCTTTTGAAACGCGTTGTACCATCATCATACATCGGTCTTTATTTTAAAAGTCGACGGATGAAAAAAGCCGTTTGGGTGTTTTGGATATTCATTGTAATCGCGCTGAAAAGCGTCGCGCCAATTGGATAGTACCTTGTAAAACGAATCACTGCTAATCCAAAGTTCCCGTAGTGTTTTGGGATCATGGTCATAGCCAATCGTTCGAAAAGCGACCAATCTGACACGGTCGTCAACGTCAATGTGGATCACGGTGCTTCCATCATCAAATGCCTCATCTCCGTCCGGAGCCCATATCAAATGCTGTCTGTAAATAGCATCGAGGAATTTGCGGTGAGACAGCCCAAAGAAGATTCTGTGTTCCTGGTCGGGTGCGTAGATTACATGATTTATGGAGTCGGCTATTTGCGCCGCAGACGCATCCTCAGCGATAAAGGGCGCCGTATGGGTTCCACGACGTTGTATCCGTTCGCTGACTTCTTCAACCGAATTCGCCATTGCAGTTGCGTCTGGTTCGTTTACTCCGAATCGAACTCCACCGACATGAATGTTGAAATATCCCAGCGCGAGGAATGATGGACGCTCGTATGCGCACGTAATGCCGTGCTCTATGGCGAATATTTCATCATTACCAACAGTCATGATGATTCCGATGAAATCGACATCCAAATATTCTAAAGACACAGCGGCCCGAAGATTCCTCCCCGGGCCGCATTAACTTTAAACCTTAAACTCTAATTTTTAAACCTCTCGTTACGCAATCAAATCCTTGATCGACTTGCCTTTGTCGACGACACGAATCGGACGGCCTTGCGGCGTCTGATTTTCCTTCGTGGAATCGACTCCGAGCGCGTCGAAAATCGTTGCATGCAAATCGCCAATCGTGGCCGGATTGTCTTTCGGTTCGGCACCCGTAGCGTCGCTCTTGCCGTACACGAATCCGGGCTTGATGCCGCCGCCTGCGAGGAACGTGGAGAAGCAGCGCGGATAATGATCGCGACCATCATTGCCGTTGATCTTCGGTGTTCGACCGAATTCGCCGGTGCAGATCACCATCGTTCGCTTCAACAATCCGCGCGCGTTCAAGTCTTCGATCAAATTACCCAGCGCCGGGTCGAGCGTGTTCAGATTCTTTTCGACGTTGTCGAACACTTTCTGATGCGTGTCCCATCCGCCCAACGAACATTCGACGAAGCGCACTCCGCGTTCGACCAAGCGGCGCGCCATAAGCACCGAGCGGCCAAAATTGTTGTCGCCGTACGCCTTGATCGTTTCCGGTTTCTCGCCGTGTTCGCCCTTCAGATTGAACGCGTCCACCGAATTCGAGTACATCATCTTGATCGCGTCGCGGTAGTAGTTCGCGTATTCCTTGACCGTGTTGTCGCGGTCCTGGTGGCTGAATTCTTTGTCCACTTCCTTCAGCATATCGACGCGGCGTTTGAAGCGCGCGTCGTCCACGCCTTTCGGGAAGACGAGGTTGCGATCGGGGTTGTTGATGTCCCCAATGTAAAACGGAGCGTACTGGCTGCCGAGGAATCCGGCTCCGAACGACGCGTTGCCGACTGACACATACGCCGGAATTTCAGGATTCTTCTTGCCCTTCTGTTGCACGACCAGTGAGCCGAGGCTCGGGTGGCCGATGCTGGCCAACGGCTTGTAGCCGGTGTGCATTTCATATGTCGCGCGGTCGTGTGCGCCTTCTTTGCTGGTCATCGAGCGGATCAACGCGCAGTGCTTCATGTTGCGCGCGATATTCGGCATGTGCTCGCTGAGTTGAATGCCCGTCGCGCTGGTGTGGATCGGCTTGCCGGGACCACCCGACGCCTGGCCAGGCTTCGGATCCCACGTGTCGATGTGGCTGGGGCCACCTGCGAGCCACAGCAAAATCACAGAGTCGCACTTGGCCATGTCATTAGGGGCGGAGAGCACCGTCGAGCGCAACATGTCCACCAAATTCATGCCGAGGAAGCCCATGGCGCCGGACTTCATCATGCTGCGGCGACTTAATCCCGACTTGCCATCGCAATCCACTACGCCTCTGCTTACTCCCGTTGCTGCTGGTCGATTCATGGCTGGACTCCTTTTGATAATGTATTCCAAATCGTCTCTGAAACAGCACCGCTGACTGATGTGAGCGGCGCTTTATTTAATCTATTTTACGTACGTAAATTCGCGTGTGTTCAACAGGGCCCAATACATGTCTTCAAGCCATTCCTTTGTCGGTGACGCACTGCGCAACTGGCTACCGACAACTGACATCTCTCGTGACGTGGGATTGCGCGTCAATACTGCAAGAAACAATTCTTGTGCAGCTTGCGGACCATTTAATTTCGAATCCAGAATCTGCTTAATAAGGGGCGAACCCTTAATGGCTCCATCGACACGTTCGCCGTTCATCATTTCGAGCGCTTGAGTAATCGAGCCGGATTCGTCGCGTTTGCTGACAGTCGAATTACGGTCCGGTTGATTGAACGCAGCCATGAACGATGCAGGTTGCGCGGGCGTCGGCAGGTCTTCGGCCCACTGAATCGTCTTGTTTTTCTGGCCCGAAAGCGCTTCCATTACACGGTTGCCAATCGCTTCCTTGCCCATGCCCATTCCGTACGCGGATGCTTCGGTCATGCCATTGACTTTGCCGGTCGAAACCAGCAGCGAATCGAAGGTCTGTTCCGCAGTCAGGCGGCGGATCGTCGCGTGGGAAAAGAGCGCCGTGTCGCTGCGGTTGCTCGCGTTCGGCATCGACGAGCGCTGGTAGGTGCTCGACATCGCGATCAATTCGATCATGTGCTTGTTGTCGTATTTCGACGTGATGAATTCATCGGTGAGGAACTCCAGCAATTCTGGGTTCGACGGCTTATTCTTGTCGCGGAAATCATCGATCGGATCGACGATGCCATGGCCCATCATGTGCGCCCAAATACGGTTGACTTGAACTTTCGCGAACTGGCGGTTGCTGGTCACGTATTCAGCCAATGCGACACGGCGCGACCCCTTGCCGACAGCGACCTTTGTCGGGTCCCACGGGAATTTCGCTTCCATGATTTCACCTGCGCCTTTGCCGTTCTTAACTTTGTCGTCGCCTTCAACCGGCATTCGGTATTCGCCAAAACCGTTTTCGGAAACGCGACGCACTCCGCCTTGTAACAGCAATTGAGTCATGACCAACATCTCGGCGGGCGTCAGTTTGGCCTGAAGGTCCTGCATCACCTTGCCACCTTTTTGGAACATGCGCACACTGTCCATCACGCCCATGCCCATGCCCATCATGCCGCCAGCGGACGCATCCGCGAGTTCCACGCCCTTTTTGAACTTCGCTTTTTCAGCCGCGACTTTCTCCTTCGCTTCCTTAAAGAGCGGTTCCAAAATGGGCTTCGCAGCAGTGGGAAGTCGGCGGCTGTTTTCGATCTTGACTAGCGTTGCCCACGGATCAATCGTCACGTTGGTGCGACCGAAGAACGCCATCAATGAATGAAAATCAGTCTGCGTCCATTTGTCGAACGGGTGGTCATGGCACTGCGCACACGCCATGCGCGTTCCCATGAAAACAGTGGCGACGTTGTTTACAATTTCGGCTTTGTCCACCTGCATGCCGTTGCCAGCATCTCGCAGATAAAAATTAACCGAGCCATCTTCTTCAGCATCACCGACCGCTTCGATCATCGTTTTGACAAAGACATCGTACGGTACGTTTTTAGTGAGCGACTCCTGCATCCATTCGCGATAGGACCCGCGTTCAGTTCCTTCCTGCGGACGAGACTGCGTGTGCTCGCGCAGCAAGTCGCTCCACATCACCGACCAATGCGCCGCGTACCGGTCACTCTTCAACAATCGGTCCACGAGTTTCATACGGCGGTCACCAGTGCGGTCGAGCATGTAGGCTTTGACGTCTGCAAGCGGAGGCACCGAGCCGCAAATATCCAAATAAACACGGCGCAAGAATTCTTCGTCGCTGCACAACAAAGACGGATCAATCTTTTCACTTTGGAGTCTGGCGAGAACGAATTTATCGATGGGGTTTTTGATCTGGAACGTCGGTGTGCCTTTTACGTCAGGCTCAGCGTTGACGACATTGTGCGACGACGAGTTGCTCGACAGCATCACGATCACGACGAGAACCCCAGTCCATCCGAGGATCGACGCTATTAATGGTAGGCGTGACGTTTTCATAGTTTCAGTCCCCCAACAACCGCAGACGCAATGCCTGCTCGTATGATGAAATATCCCGCACCCCGGCGTTTTTTGCAACAATTTAGAGAAATTATGTCGCAATTCCCGCCACATCCGGAACTTCATAGAACTAATAGGCATATGAAGGGCCAGTTCATCATAAACGATGTCGAAAAGAGCCTACTGTCGCTCCCATACAATCACATTGTGCGTATTTTCCGTCGGTACTTACTTTTCTTTGCTGAATTTTAGCCGTATCATCGTCGTCAGTTCATCATATTCCCGCGACACTAGCGAACTCGACGCAATGCAATAGACGATCACGCCGGCGACGACCGGAGCGAGCGCGCGTTGGGCGATTTGGATCGCGCTGCGACCGGCTGGCGGGACGCTGTCGCGGACGGCCCAAACCATGATCCCCATCACAGCCGCTGCGGCCAGCGACGTGAAAAGTGCGTATTGAAGCTGCAACGAATTCGGGATCGAGTCGTTCGGAATCGGGTCGTTTTCTCCGAGCCCCAATTTCGTTCGAATCGCGTTAAAGCGCTTCGCACAGAAATCCTGTCCGATGAAGATCATCGGCAGCAAAAACGCCGCGACGCCGAATGCGAACGCAAAGAGCGTTTCGCCGTCCTTGTCCTTGGCCATGTAATACCGATAGACCGCCAATCCCAGCACCATCGACGCGAGCGTCGTCCCGATGATTTTGATCGTAAAGTCTTTCGAAAAAGCCGAGTCGCTTGATTGCCCCAACCGTTGGCGCACCACTTTCGAAAGCGCCCACGTCTGCCACGCCGTGCTGATCGTGCTGGCCAGAATAATGCCGCTCTCGCGCAGATTTCCGAAGGCTCCAACGGCCATGTACGCATCCATCTTGAAGAGCCGCACCATGGCATTAAACGGCGATGCCGGGCCGTCGTCCGGTGACAGTTTGACCCAGCCTTCAGCCGTATCATGCAACGCCAGCGCAATCTTCGGTGCCGCGATCACGAAGAACAGATTCAATCCGAGGTTCAACAACACCGAATGAAACAGCGTCCGCGTCGGCGTCTGCATGTCCTTCATCGCGTACAATGCGCGGACGAGAATCGAATTCACGCTATAAAAAACGAGTCCCAGACACGAATAAAAAACAACGCCGCTCGTGCGGTGAACAGGCTCACCGTCGCGCGCAAGGAATTTGCCAGTGCCATACAAAAAACGGACGATGTCGTCGGACAATAACAGGGCTCCAACGGTGCACGGAATCGACGCGAAGACGGCATATCGCAACGCAGTCGTGAGTGTGGTTTCGAAGTCGGATTTTTTGTCCTGCGCCCAATGCCGCGACAACAAGGGCAACGCCGCAACGCCAATCGCCAGCGCGATCATCGCCCACGCCATTTGATACACGCTCGTACCCATGTTCATGTACGTCACCGGGCCGTCACCTTTAATGAACCATTGAGCAATCAGATTATCCAGCATCACGTTCGCTTGAAACACCCCGACCATCAACACGACGGGCTTGAAATTGGCCATGACTTCGCGATAGCCCGGATCGTTCGCGTCGTTCGTGGCTGTGAATTTAAATCCCAGCGACAACGCGGGCGGAAGTTGGACGAATAATTGCAACGCGCCACCAATTAGCACCGCAATCGCGACGGCCCAAATCTGATTCTCCGGAACCGTTCCGAACATCGGCAATCCAAAATAACATGCCGCGATGATCAGCACATTCAACAACACGGGCGCAAGTGCTGGCATCCAGAAATGGTCGAGAGAATTCAGAATCGCCATCAGCACGGCGGCCACATTAATGAGCACGCAATACGGCAGCAGTGCTTCGAAGAGTTTGAATTTCAAGAGTTGGTCCGGCGTGAATCCCAACGTCGATCCGAGCGCTATTCGAATCCCCATCGACACCGCGACACATGCAACACAGGCGATGCTGAGCCAATAAAATAATCGAATGAGCAGAATCGAAGCCGTACGATTCGCTGCGTCTTTCTGCCCTTTAGCCAACCGATCCGAAAAGACCGGCACGAAGACACTCGTCAGCAGCCCCTCGCCAAAAAGCCTGCGGGTGAGGTTCGGAAAAATGAACGCGAAATTAAACGCATCCGCGACTTGCGACGCGCCGAAGAATTGCCCCATGACGCGAAAGCGCCACAAGCCTGTGAGGCGGCTGATGAGCGTCATCAATCCAACCACAAACGCGGACCCGATCATGGAGTGTCCGCTGTCCTGCGACGAGTTTTCGGACGACTCCGACGTCTTCTGAGTAGTTTCCATGTGAGCGTTTTACGAAATTGAGGCAGGTTTGTAAAGTTGAGGGAGAGGATAAATAAGAGTTCGTAGTCCTATTATGACAGCCAAAAACTGCCTTTGCTTTTGCTTGCCACCAGCTTCAGCTGGTGGTGCGATGTATCAAATTTGCAATTA
>JBAXUS010000599.1:0-1006 GCA_037129555.1 Planctomycetota bacterium | reverse complement strand
ATGAAGCCCAACGCCCCGCCGCCTGTTGCGCGTAACTGAACGCATTCACGCTTTCCCGCAGGACGGGTTTGCAGCCCGTCCTACTTTCAGCTTGCCAACAGCACGCGCTGAGCTTCCGCGGGTGTCGTCAATTTCGCGTCACTACCAATCATCGTCAACGCATCGTTGTGTTCTTCCAGCACGTCGTGGAACAGCATCGCGACGCGCTCCTTGTATTTCGAATCACGGCTCAACGTCGCGGCAATTTTCAACACAAACAGCGGCGTGTGAAATTTCATCTTGCTGCGCTTGAGTTCCTGCAGCGCAGAGTCCGTCAATTCAAGTAGTGACACCACTTCCGGCCCCACCAAATTGAACGCTCCGTTGCTCAGAGAACTACCCTGGGGCGTGAAGACGCGGGCCATGCAATGCGCAAAATCCGCGACCGCCAGTGGCTGAACCAATGTCCCGCCGTAACCTTGCACGACCATAAATAATCCCGGCTTGCGCGCGCTGCCGATGATCTCAGACATGAATCCGTCGCCGCGTCCAATCAACGGCCCCGTGCGCATTAAAAAATGTTCGCACCGCGAATGCATCAGCAACTCCTCAGCTGCAGCTGTGTCTTGCATGGCGCGCGCCGCCGATTCTTTCGTCGCTCCGACCGCTGAGTGATACACCACGCGTCGAAGCGCGTGCGCTTCAGACGCTTGAATGACATTGCGAACATCATCGAGATGCTCCGCCGCGCGATAGAGCCGGCCCGCCAATCCAATCGGCGAAACAAAACAGACGCCGTACACATCGGCTAGCGCGGATGACACCGCTGTCGTGTTGCCAAGATCGCCATCGACCAATTCAAGTCGGTCCTGGAGCGGCAGGTCGCGAAGCTTCGCTTCCACCGCTGAATTCGGGCACAGCACCCGCGCCACCAATCCCGCGCCCAAAACCGCTTTCACCACTTCAATCCCAGCAAACGGAATCTCGCCGACAATGGCGACTTTGCGAATGCTATCGGATTTAACGG
>JBAXUS010000598.1:0-1021 GCA_037129555.1 Planctomycetota bacterium | reverse complement strand
CAATTTCAATCGCGAGTACGCGCGCGCCGGGATGGCTGTCGAGCATCGCTCGCGTGAGCAAACCTGTGCCGGGACCGGCTTCAATGGCGAGTGTTTTGTCGTCGAGTTTGGCGTCGCGCGCAATCGCGGCGGCGAAGTTGGCATCGACCATGAAATTCTGGCCGAAGATTTTGAGGGGTGACAGCCCGCGTGACTCAAGGAGCGTCTGGATCGAATTGCGGGGGCGGTCGGGAGTTTGCACGAGTTGGACTAAACGCTTTTCCGGGCGCGTTGGCACGGAGCAGAGTCCTGCTCCGTGGCACCCTTTTTATTAGATGACGTTACGCCTTCGCCTTGACTGCGGCGTCGAGCCATTCGCTCGTTACGGACTTCGGTCGGACGAGCGGCATTCCGAGCGCGCGGGCCCAGACGTTCTGCGCACAGACACCCAGCGCGCGTGAAACACCGAAGAGTACTGTGTAGAAAATCGATTCCGTTAATCCGTAATGGTACAGCAGCGAGCCGGAGACGGCGTCCACGTTGGGCCACGGGTTTTTGATTTTCTTGATGTTCATCAATACGTCGGGAACCGTTTCGAAGACGGTGATGACGGTCTTGAAAACCGGATCGTTCGGGCAATGCTTTTTGCCGAATTCGTAGAAGCATTCGAAGCGGGGATCGGTGACGCGCAGAACGCCGTGACCGTAGCCCGGAATGACTTTTCCGGCGTTGAGTGTTTCGGCCGCATGCGCGCGCATCTGGTCGTGGGTCGGAGCGCCGCCAAACTTCGTTGTCGCTTCAAGAATCCAGTTGAGGCCTTCCTGATTCGCCAAACCGTGGAGCGGTCCGGCGAGGCCGTTCATGCCAGCGGAATATGAGTAGTACATGTCCGACAGCGCGGAGTTGACCGTGTACGTCGCCATCGCGCTGACGTTGCCATTTTCATGGTCGCAGTGCAGCACCATATAGAGGCGCATGAGTTTCGTGAATTCGCCGTTGGTGTCGGAGATGCCGAGGAGGCGAACGTAATTTGCCGCCCAAT
>JBAXUS010000597.1:0-1024 GCA_037129555.1 Planctomycetota bacterium | reverse complement strand
CGGCCCATGCAGTCGACCCGGCTCATTGGCCACATTAGACCGCCTTTCGTCTTCGCGAACCACCGTGGGTCTTCGATGTTGCTTCCGTATGCGTCGCGCGTGAAGCTCCCGTCTGTGTCTTGCACTCGCTCGATCGACAAAGCTCGGTACCTCGTGTAGTTTTGTAGCGTCACCTTTCCCGCGGTCATCGTACGATCGAAAAACTGCGCTCCATAACCGGGATTCGATGTTCCGCCGGTAGCAAACAACGGGTACAGGAGTGGCTCGTACATGGCGTGTGAGCTCGGCACAAACAGTCCGTTTTCTCCTCGCGTGTCATCGAGATCTGGATGTGCGTCGCGAAAGGACTTTCTCGTCGGGTAGATGACTAACCGTCGCGGATGTGTTGTGGTGTCGCCCTTTGGTCTCACGTGCAATGCCGCGACGTCCGGCGCTCCGACGCTGCTTGGGTTCGTCTCGATACACACAATCATCTCTTCCATGTTCGGCAGTTGCGAAAAGCGTCGAAGCTCTTGCGCGAGGTTGTTTTTGGCGGCGATGCAATCCCGCACAATACGAAGTGTGTCCGACGGGAGTTTCTTGTTGCGTATGTACGACGCGTCGTGCACGTAGTATTTGAGTGTGCCGTCGTCCTCTGCGTTGAGCAACCGTGAATATATGTGTCCACTAATCTTGACGAAGCTCGGCTTAGGAAGATCCACTTCCTTCCCGTAGTTGATGCCGTATGATGCAAAACTGACTTCGTTGTTATATTGGCGGCAGTGGAATCGGAACTCGCTTGCCAATTTAGACGTGTTCAGGCATAGTTGTCGGAAAGCGTCTGTTGGTTGTGTCCACGGAGTGATTACGTCTATGAGGTTGCCACCCTTGCAGCACCATTTCTTACGGCCCATCTCTTGCGGGAATTTCCACGTCTTGCACACGGGACACTTCGTGACATCGCGCGCATACTCCGTAGGTCTTGTGTTGCCGTTTGGATCCGTTTGAGATTCCGGAAATACGAAGTGGATCGGCGCGTTGGACG
>JBAXUS010000596.1:0-1030 GCA_037129555.1 Planctomycetota bacterium | reverse complement strand
AAGTTATCTTTCGATTCTTATGGCGCAGCATTGACATGGCGATCAAAGCATCGAATGACGAACTCGAAGCCAGCACCCTCGGTGTCGCGAACAGGTCCATCGACAAACAGTCCCTGACTAAAATGCTGCGCAAATTTATCAAACGAAAGAAGCGCAAATCGTAATTCTTCGCCTGCCGATTCGCTCTTCCTCTATACTATAATCCCTCATGATCAAAGATCGGCTCATCTCTGAAGCTTGCGATTTCGGCGTGATCTACAGCCTGTATTTAAAACAGGCCGGGACCGCGTCGCGCCGTGTCATTGTAAAAGTCAGCTGGGAAGAAAACACAGCCTGCGACGATACCGAAACGCACTCCAGTGTCTTTGAACTCGATTTATCGCGCGGCAAGCTTTGGGCTCTTGGCCGGAAGGGAAACCAACTTCCGGCAGACCGCTTTTGTGCCCCAAAAATCTGTGCGTGGGCTCAACGCGAATTGAAGGACTATGACGCCGATTGAGTTCGATACTTCGTTCGCGGTAGGGACGGCCCTTTCGGACCGCCCCCCGCACAGATCCGTGCGTGCGGAGTTACCGCACACGGCTCTTACATTGAGTGTCTGGCGTCGAATCGCACATCCAGGTATGGGTGCAGGATTCGGGCTTTGGGCAGCATCGCGTTGACCAGTTTGCCGAATGTTTCCCAAGTGATTTTGCTGCGCTGGCTCCGTCTTTTCAAGGCGCGGTACGCGGACTGACTCTTTGTCCACTTCCACTCGCTTGACCAGCGCGCGGATGATTTCGCGGCGCGTCGGCCAATCGCAGGTCGCCAGCCCACCCTGAACTTTCGTCGTGAATTCCTGAAGGCGGCCGATGACCAGCGCCAATTCGCGTTGCTGTGACTCGTGGTCCGCTTTCGAGCACGCGCTGCAATCCGCTCGACGCGCTGATCCGGCTCGTCGATCAGCGCCAAATCTGTTGGGCGCATCTCCAGCGTGATTTTCAGAAGTACAAGGAACTGGGCGGAGACGCACGGAAACTGGGTAACGCGG
>JBAXUS010000595.1:0-1045 GCA_037129555.1 Planctomycetota bacterium | reverse complement strand
CCTTGAGGAGTCCATCGCATGTCGAAAGAACGTCGTCAGTTTAGTGCCGAGTACAAGCGTGAAGCCTTGAATTTGATTCAGAAGCAGCAGCTTTCTGTTGCGGAGGCGGCCCGTCGCCTGGGAATCAGTCCGAATCTGCTTTATCGGTGGAAGTCGCAGTTTGCGAATGAAGGAGAACAAGCCTTTCCCGGTTCAGGCCAGCTGACGGCCCAGGAGGCAGAACTGGCAAAGTTGCGTCGCGAGAACGAACAACTTCGCATGGAGCGGGATATTTTAAAAAAAGCGACGGTCTTCTTCGCGAAGGAGTCGCGATGAGGTGCCAGTTTATCGAGTCTCATCGAAAGGTTTGGCCCGTCCGAATCGTGTGCAGAGTCCTGGATGTCTCAGCCAGTGGTTATTACGCATGGCGGAAGCGGCCCCCGAGTGAAGCAGCTCAGCGGCGAGAAGAGTTGACCACACAGATCCGCGAACTGCATCAGCAAAAACATCATCATTCGTATGGGGCTCCTCGGGTCCACCAGGAGCTCATTGCCACGGGCTGTCCCTGCAATCGAAAGACGGTGGCCAAACTGATGAAACAAGCGGGAATTCGTGCTTCCACCGTGAAGAAGTTTCGCGTGTCAACCACGGATTCAAGCCACAAGCTGCCGATTGCGGATAACATCGTCAGCCGCGATTTCGCGCCGGCCGGAATGAATATTACATGGGTGACCGACATCACCTACATCCCCACCTTCCAAGGGTGGCTGTATCTGGCGGCGGTTGAGGATCTGTATTCCCGGAAGATCGTGGGCTGGTCGATGTCGGAGCGAATTGACAGTCGACTCGTGACGGACGCGCTGGAGATGGCCGTTAACCGGGAACTTCCCGGAGAGGGTCTGATCGCACATTCCGATCGAGGCGTGCAGTACGCCAGCGATCATTACCAGCGCGTTCTCAAACAGCACGGGGTCACTTGTTCCATGAGCCGCAAAGGAAACTGCTGGGATAATGCTCCCATGGAAAGCTTCTTCGCGACACTGAAAAAGGAACTCGTCCATCAATG
>JBAXUS010000594.1:0-1063 GCA_037129555.1 Planctomycetota bacterium | reverse complement strand
GAGCGCTTGCGTTTCTTGATCAGGATGCGATTGAAACCTACGACGGTGCGGCGATGCGCTTAGCCGCAGTCGGTTCGCCGGTATGGCGCGCGCATCTTACGGCGTGGCCTGCGTCGGGCTCGTTTGAGATTGTGAGCGGCAAAAACACGTGGTCGATGCCGTGCTCTGTGCTGTCAGCGGAATCGGCAAGCACTCTTAAAGAACCTGCGATCTCAGGTCCCTCCGCGAATTCGCGAACGATGGAAGCGCCACGCCCGCCGCAGCCGCTTGCGCGTTTGCGTTGGGAGACGCCGCTTGAAGCGTCGGCTCCTTTATTGGTCGCGAATTGGACGGGCAGCGCGTCGTATTGGGCGCTCAATCCGGGCGGTGCGTGGGTGCCGTTTGAAGCGTCGCGGATGTTGGGATTGTATAACTTGCCAGCGACTGCTGCGCCGAGCGACGCGGCGTCGAAAAAAGTCTGGCGACCGGTGCCGTTTTGGGATGAGACGTGGGGTGGTTATGCCGGGGCGCGGCGTCCGGATTCAGCGCTTGCGCGGAGCATGGACGCGCTGTTGAACGCGGCGGCGAACGAGGGCGAAACGCGGCCCTTGATTTTATTTGACGGCGCGTCACTTGAGCGCCAAGGCGTTTTTAATTGGGCGAGTCATCCGTTGCGATCAAAACTCGCGGGACCTGGCGATATTTTTCGCACGGAAGAAGGCTTCGATTTTTGTGCTCGCTGGATGCGTTATTGTTTGGCGCGTTACGCATCGTCGCCAGCGGTTTCGTCGCTGCTGATCACGACTGATTTGAATGCTCCGGGCGCGTCTGAATTTCATGCTCGGCTGGCTCCGCTTTTGAAAGAGTGGCGCGCTGGGTCGTCTGTGCAAAAGCCGCTGGTTTCGTTTCATCCGCTCGCTCAGCCTGCGCACACAGTGAAAGATATTGGGTCGTTTGATTCAGGGTCGAAAAGTCAGGACGCGGCTTGGCATCTCGATCAACGTCTCTCGCGAGCTTACGGAAAATTGATCGACCGTGTCGGACTCGGCGGCGGACGTTGTTTTGAAGCCAGCGTGATTGAATC
>JBAXUS010000593.1:0-1068 GCA_037129555.1 Planctomycetota bacterium | reverse complement strand
GGTCGTACTTGAGGATGTAGATCAATTCGGTGCCGCCCGCGAGATCGATACCCATCGGGTACTGATTTTCGCGTTCGTAGACGACGGTGAATGACTTGTCAGCGTTCTCAACCTGGCGCGTCTTCAGCACCATGTTGTTCTTGGCGTCACGTTCTTTGACGGGCGCATTCACGAGGAAGCCGAAGTAGGCGCCCAGCATGGCAATGACCCACAGTGCGAAGACGAGACGACCGGTGTTGCGTTGGAAGAAGCGCTGGAGAACCTTCAAGAGCATAATGAACGTGACGACCACGCCACCGAGGCAGGCGAGTCCGGCCCAAGTCTGGCCGAGTTCAAGGTAATCGTACGTTTTGTAAGACAGGATGCCGAAAGCGGCAAGCACGAGGGCGATGAGCCCCAGGGCCTGCGGAATCAGCAAGGCGGATTGTGCGGGCATTTTTCTACGAACTCCTAGTAAGGGTTGCGGTGTTTAACGGCATTTGATATGTGTGATTTAAATGCTCGCGACATCGAGCACATTCGAACAAGTTTGATCAATGGGTGCCACTGGTAGGTACTCCTACCAGTGCGAACGCGAGACGCCCTATTGAATTTCAAATCAGCAGGTAGACTGAGCCACCCGCCTGATTACCTAACCGATAGGTGGGCCGCGTGCGGCATGGGCAATGGAGTCGGATGACTCAGGAGCCGCACCGTGATCGAATTGAACATATACACGTGAGGCACCAGACCACGCCGAAACGCGGACAAGTGCGGGGACGCTGCTTAAATCGAAATGAATCGGATGAACGGATTCGAGCAAATCAGGCGCGGCGTTTAAGACGCGCTCAGTGGATTTGTTTTCAGACTCGGGAACGGGCGCGGTTGCTGGCTTCGCTTTGCGAGGAGCATGATTGAAAACGCAATCGCGAGCGAGAACGATGCGGACGGATCGCGTGGAACTAGAATCACTGACTTCAACGAATTGGAAAACATGCGACAGCGGTCCCCACGACGCTGCGAGAACAATGCCGAGCGTGGCGGCGAGGCGCGTGGTGAAGCGCCGGGCGAAAGGGGTGGCGGTCGATG
>JBAXUS010000592.1:0-1078 GCA_037129555.1 Planctomycetota bacterium | reverse complement strand
GCGTATGCCAGCGCGAAGGCACCCAGCACTTTGCCCATCGCGATGTCGTCCAATTGCAAATCAGCTTGAATCGCGCCCTTCGATTTACTGATGCACACGCGGTCGATGTATTGAATCACCGCCAGCACCACCGCAAACACGACCACCCAATAACGCGTGTTCGACGGCTTCATGTTTTTCGCTTCGACGTCACCACTCACGGAATACTCTCCTCTATTAGTCACGTCATGCTTTAGGGTTTGAAAATCAGTTTGAGCGTTCCGCCCGGGTGGTGAGTCATCTTCATGAAGCCCGCTTGTCCGTCATCAAGCGAGCGCGTTTCGGTCCACGGGGTCAAATCGAGTTTGCGCGATTCAAGCAGGCTGAGCGCTGTTTGGAAATCGCGCGCGGCATAGCAGAACGTTGTGAAAATACTTTGCTCGTTGCGGATCATTTCAATCCACGGAAGACCGCTGTCGTTTTCGGCCATGCCGATGAAAAGCAGCCGCCCGCCGCGCGCGCAGGCGTTCACTCCGGCCCGGCGCGTCGCGTCCACACCGACCGCGTCGATCACAAATTCCGCTCCACCTTTTGTGAATTCGCGCACGGCTTTGACGGCGTCAACTTTCGCGCTGTTGATCACACAATCGGCTTTGAGTTGCCGCGAGACGTCTAGACGTGCGTCGATCCGGTCGATCACACAGACCTTTGGAATGCCGCGCAATTTCGCGAGCGCAAGAGCCAGGGAGCCAATCGGTCCCGCGCCAAAAATCGCAAGCGTCTCGGGAATCTCGGTCATGGATGTTCGGAAAAAATGGACGACGTTCGCGAGCGGTTCGACGAAGACGGCTTCGTTGTCAGTCAGCGAATCTGAGATCGAAAAAATCTGCGACTCCGGCACCGCTGTGAATTCGGCGAACGTGCCGTGCACGCGGTCCATGCCAATCAGCCACCAATTCGCACAGAGATTTTGTTTGCCGGCCAGACACGCCGGACACTTCAGGCAACTCACGAGCGGATTGATCGCGACGCGTTGTCCGGGCTTCCAGCGCGTCACGCTTGGATGCGTTTCAGCGATGCTCGCGACCGCTTCGTGTCC
>JBAXUS010000591.1:0-1090 GCA_037129555.1 Planctomycetota bacterium | reverse complement strand
GCAGTGTATAGCGCCCGCCAATCACGACGTCGGGTTTCATGTTCGGTTGCGTGAAAGTCGTCACGTCGGATGGAGAGGGGGGAAGTTCCCCAGCCGCCGGGTGATCCAAAACGCCGCCCGGCGCATGATGCGCCGACAGAAGTGCCTGCACGCGTCCGCGCAGTTGCGCGTCCGCGCCGCACTCGCGGTCCAGAAACACGCCGCGCTCCGCCTCGGGCACGGCCAGCGCTGCTTCAAAGAGGGTCTCTTCTGCCATATATTGGGTCTCCTGCTCATACTAGCGAGTTTCTGGCTGCGTTGGCGTCAAAAATCTCATAACTATTTGCGAGTTTTCTCAAATATATCCGTAGCGATTCAGAGTTAATCGTGATTGCGCCATCGATGAAGCGATTTGCGGTTTGATAATTGAATGCGGTTACCGTTATCTGACGCGCTTCAGTTTTGTCCTAAAAAAATTTTGCAACCTCCAGCAGCTCAATGCCATTCCCGCTCTTTTAGAAAGGAAAAGAAATGCGCGAAATCGCCCGCGTCCAACAAGGCTTCTTTCCGACGTAAGGCAGCATCGTTCATACCGTCGCAAAATTGTTCAAGCTGCCGGCGAAATCACTCCACGCTAGCATGGTAGGAATTGGTATTGATACTGGCAGTGTGCCGGGCGCGATAATGCGCCCGGCTTCAGCATCATCATTAGCCATCGGCTGTTCATACTGCACTGGAATTCCGTGTGCTTGCCGTCCTTCGATTCGTGGCTAGATTAGAAACGCTTCCCAGCCGCGTTTTAGTGGCTGGTTAAATCCGATCCGATTAGTGGAATGAGTTACTGGATATTAGCACCCTTCACGCGATGAAAGGCTATTGATGCTGCGGCGCTGTTTACGGTTCACAATTCTCATCTTCGTCTTGGGAATTCTCTGCTTCCTGCTGTGGCTTAATGTACGTGCATACGCCGCGCCACGGGGCGCTTCGGCGCGTGGCGAAATCGCGGAAGATGCCATCGCACAGCTCACCAACATTGAGCGTCGGCTCCGCGCGGGTGAAGGTGCGGACATGCAGAAGATTTTCCCGGAAGGGTGGTTTTTCAGCCACGCGC
>JBAXUS010000590.1:0-1107 GCA_037129555.1 Planctomycetota bacterium | reverse complement strand
GTCCGACGCGTGCGGCGCTGTTGACGGGATTGTATTCGCATCAAGCCGGCATGGGTCACATGACTGATAGCCGCCATGACCTCGATGGTTTTCGTGGAACGTTGAATAAGGATTGTGTCACGATTGCGGAGGCATTGAAACCTGCGGGCTACCGGACCTACATGACCGGCAAGTGGCACGTCACAGCGCACGCGAAGCCGGACAGTCCGAAAGACTCGTGGCCCATTGCGCGCGGGTTCGACCGATTTTATGGCACGATCATGGGCGGTGGAAATTACTACGATCCCGCGATGCTGACGCGCGACGCGACTGCGATCACACCGCTGACCGATCCCGAATACAAATCCGAGCGCTACTATTATACGGACGCCATCACGGACAATTCGATTCGCTACATCGACGAACACAAACGCGAGCACGCCGACGCGCCGTTTTTTATGTACGTCGCATTCACCGCCGCGCACTGGCCGCTGCACGCGCTCGAAGAGGACATCGCGAAGTACAAAGGGAAATACGATGCGGGTTACGATCCGATTCGGAAAAACCGATTTGAGAAAATGAAGCAGCTCGGGTTGCTCGATCCGAAATGGACGAACAACGAAACGGTCGGGAATTGGGACAAGGTGGAAAACAAAGAATGGGAAGCGCGTTGCATGGAAGTGTACGCGGCGCAGCTTGACCGAATGGACCAGGGCATCGGGCGGATTGTCGCATCGCTGCGGAAGAACGGACAGTTTGAAAACACGCTGATTTTTTATATGCAGGACAACGGTGCCTGCGCCGAGGCGATGGGCCGGACGGGCAAAGAAACACGCCCGGGCAAAGCGACTTTCCCACCGATGAAGCCCGGCGAAATCGCGATGGGCACACGTCCGAAACAGACGCGCGACGGACGGCCTGTGCTAGGTGGCACTGCGATTATGCCGGGACCGGACGACACGTTCATGTCATATGGCCAAAGCTGGGCGAACGTGAGCAACACGCCGTTCCGAGAATACAAACATTGGGTGCACGAAGGCGGGATTGCGTCGCCGCTGATCGCGCATTGGCCAAGCGGCATTTCAGCGCACGGCGAATTGCGCTCACATCCAAGCCATTTGATCGACA
>JBAXUS010000059.1:0-33578 GCA_037129555.1 Planctomycetota bacterium | reverse complement strand
TCCACTCCTTAATTAGTTTAGATAGCCGCTTTGGCTGTGCGCGAGTCAATAGGAGGTTCCCGTGTCTAGTGTCACTCGGACTTGCGCCTGTCAGGTGATTTCTGTTTTTACATGGATGGCACTAGCCTTGTCGTGTCAAGCTGGCCAGGCCGTGCAGCGAACAGTGTTGGCCTTTGGCGACAACGCGATGGGCCAGTTGGGGGACGGTTCCAACCCGTCTATTCCGCTGCCGAGTCTCATCAGCAATGCCGTAAAAATATCGGCCGGTTCCTCCTTCAATCTCATCCTGCGGAGCAACGGCACGATCTACGCATGGGGCAAAAACGACTTTGGCCAGTTGGGTAATGGCACAACCCTCAACAGCAGCGTTCCAATCCAAGTCGCCAACCTCTCCGATGTTCTAGCGATTTCTGCCGGCAGTACCCACAGCCTTGCATTGAAGAATGATGGCACGGTTTGGGCTTGGGGAGACAATCGTTTTGGCCAGCTTGGTATCGGCTCGGAATTCAGTTCTCTTGTTCCCGTTCAAATCTCCACTTTATCCAACATCGCTGCCATTTCGGCAGGCTATTCTCATAGCCTCGCTTCAAATAAAGACGGCACTGTTTTCGCATGGGGAGGAAATTCGAATGGTGAGTTGGGCAATGGCACAATCACTGGCAGCGATGTTCCAATCCAAGTCAGCGTCCTCACGGGAGTATCCGCCGTTTCGGCACACCCGTTCTTCAGCCTTGCACTCACGAACGACGGAACGGTCTACTCGTGGGGGAGAAATTCCAATGGGGCGCTGGGAAACGGCACGGAAACCGATAGTAGTATACCCGCCCCTCTGACCAGCATCTCCGGGATCACCGCCATTTCGGACGGCGGCTACCATTGCCTCGCGTTAAAGAACGACGGCACCGTTTTCGCATGGGGATCAAACTTCAGTGGTCAATTGGGTATCGGCTCCAAAATTGCCAGCAACGTTCCGGTGCAGGTCAGCGGTCTCAGCGGAGCCATCGGCGTCGCCACCGGATTCAGCCATAGCCTGGCGGTAAAAAACGACGGAACTGTCGTTTCATGGGGCAGCAATTCTGTCGGTCAACTGGGTAACGGCGTCATTGCTGGCATAAGCTTCTTCCTTGACCAGACCACTCCCATTCCTGTCAACGATCTTACCGGCATCACCGCCGTTTCGGTCGGCAATAACCACAGTGTCGCGGTAAAAAATAACGGCACCGCGTTCGCTTGGGGAAGCAATCAGTTCGGTCAGTTGGGCAACGGCACGACGGGGACAGAGAGCATCATCCCTGTTCAAACCGCCTCGATTTCCGGCATCACGGCCGTTGCGGCCGGCGGCGATCGCAGTCTCGCATTGAAGAGCGACGGAACGGTATGGATTTGGGGAGATCAGCCCGGAAGCGCGCCGTTCAGCCGCGTTCCCATGCAAGTCGCGAACCTGTCCAGTGTCGTCGCGATTACGCATCGTCTCGCAGTAAAAGATGATGGCACCGTCTGGAGTATTGCCGACGGTACGCCCCGGCATTTTGAAAACGGCACGACCGCGCGAACTTGGGCTGGCGTCCGAGTCCGCGACCTTTCCAACATTACGGCCATCGCCAGCGGATTTACACACGATCTCGCATTGAGAAACGACGGCACGGTCTGGGCGTGGGGCGACAATCTGTTGGGTCAATTGGGCAACGGTACGACCGACTCCAGCGATGTGCCCGTTCAGGTCGTGAAACTCATCAACGCCACTGCGATCACCGCCGGACAGTACTGCAGTTTCGCGTTGAGAAGTGATGGCACGGCTGTTTCCTGGGGCGCGAATATTAACGGCTCGCTCGGCACGGGAAAAACCAAGGACAGCCTGGTGCCGGTGCAAGTCAAAGGCTTGAGCGGCGCGGTCAAGATTGCATCAGGAGACAGGTTCACCCTCGCGCTTCTTGCCAGTGGAAAAGTCAAGGCCTGGGGGGAAAACGAGCGGGGGCAATTGGGAAATGGGAAGCTGACACCCAGCCTCGCCCCGTTCACGATTTTCGGACTTAGCAACGTGGCCACCATTGCCGCTGGCGCCGAGCACAGTTTGGCGATCAAAACCAACGGGGCTGTATTGGCTTGGGGCAGTAACCAGCACGGCGAATGCGCACGCTTCGTTTTCTCCCCCAACGCCTCCGCTGAAAATGTGACAACGCCCGCTCTGGTTCAAAACATCAACGGCGCGACGGCCGTTGCCGCCGGCCACTACCATAGTCTGGTTGTGGTCAACAGCCTCGAATTCGCTGAGACTTTCTTGAGCCCGGCAATGGTCATGGAGCAGCAGCCCGCAGGCTCGCAAGTGGGTTTCTTCAGCACCAGCGACCCCAGCGGCCTCTTCAAGGCATTCACCTACACTTTCGCCACGGGCGATGGGGATGCCGACAACGCTTCGTTCTCACTTTCCAACAACGCGCTGTTGACGGCGGCCGTCTTCGATTTCGACGTGAAACCGACATACTCGATCCGGATCCGCTCGACCGACAATCTGGGCGGATTCGTTGAAAAAGCGTTCACGATCACCGTGCTGGCTCAGCCCAATTCCGGCGCGGACGGTACGCAGAACGTCTCCACGAGTGCGGGAGTCGACGGGATCGTGGTCAACCCGGTCAACGATCTCGTCATCACCATCGCCCGCAGCGACGGCGGCGTGATCACGCTGCAAATTACGATCACCCCAGGCGCGAACGAACTGGAAGCCAGCACCGCCTTTGACGACGTCCAGGGGCGCAAGTCCATCGTCGTCGGATTCTCGCCCACGCACAAATTTAGTCAGAAGGGCATCTTCGTGGCGGAGGTCAGCGTCGTGGAAAAGGTGTCGAGGCTCCCGGTCGCAACCGGACGCAAGATGATCAACATCGACCGGCTTGAAACAGGGCTACCCAGCCTGACCCTTCGAGGCCAGCCACGGCTCCTCGACCGGCCGCCCAGCACGCGGATTCCAACCAAAGACATGAAGGGAACATTTTACTTCAACGGAACCAGGAGCGACACGGTGAAATACGTCGGCACGTTCGTTCTTCCGAAAGGGTTCGACACGCGGGAGAGCAACGAGTTTTCCTTTGGCGTGGGCAACGTCATTGTCGACGCAATAGTAGACGGCAAGGGCAAAGTGACGCCCGAGACCGGATCGCTTCATGCCTCGAACAATTCATTCTTCCAAAAAATGTCCATCAAGTATTCCAGGATCCCAAAAGATGGCATCGCTGCGGGCGGAGAAACAGCCACCTTCACCGCCACAGTCCTGAGTAGTTTGTTGTCCAACAAAGGCTTCGACACGGAGGGCATCACCAACACGCCGGCCAAAGACCTCACTCCCGGACAAACAGCCGACCGCTTCATTCAAGTCTCCTACAATTTGAGCGGCGTGGCCTACGAAGATCGCGCGGCGGTGGTCTTCCTGCTCGACAAAAACAGCGACTTTGGCGTAATCTCAGGGCGTTCGACAAAATGATTGCGGATGCAGAACCAGTGCTCGGAATGAAGTGGACAGACACTCATAAAAATGACTATGATCTGTCCACTTCATTCAAAACCCTGGAAAGCTACACCCAACCCGCAGCGTCTGGATACGCTCATTACTTTCACCACCTCGCGGGATTCTATTGCGACATTCAGCCCGATCCAGCCGAAGCGTTCAAGTGGGCGAAGAAGGATTTGGAAAATTGGTTGACATTGGAGTGGTGATTTTCGTTGAATATTCGATAGGAGAATTGAGCGGTGAGGTGGACGGGTTGGGAGTAGAACATGGGATGATTGAATAAATTCGATATGCGTGATGTGATTATGTGGAAACGGCGTTGGATATATTGAATAGGTTGGGCTGATTGCGACAACCGGTCAAGTGAGGCACTTTGCGCTGATGAATTTACGCACAATGTGATTATTGTAAAACGAGTGATGTTTGGGGCTGGTTCGGATTGTTTGTGGTGCGGTGGACACAACAGGTAGTGGTCGGATTGGGGCTTACGCCGTGCACGTGTGCATGTGTGGGAGCGGTGCGAGGATTGGTGGGGGAATAGGTGGCGGAACTTGCCGGATTGTTTAATTGGACTCGTGGTCCGTTAACGCTCATTTGCCGGCACCTCTGGTAAGTTCTTGCGCACCATCGACACATTCACTCAGAAACTTTTCCGGAGCCTCAGTATTGTTTCTCTCAACCATTCTGTTAAACTGATTTACACTTCAATCGTCCACACAGCGCTTAGGAGATTTCCATGTCCGTCAGCCCACTTGCCGGAAAAACCGCGCCTCATTCCATGCTGGTCAACATCCCCAAACTCATCACCGCGTATTACGCCGAAAAGCCCGACGCCTCCGTGCCTGAACAACGCGTCGCTTTCGGCACCTCTGGGCATCGAGGCTCCGCATTTGACCGCTCGTTCAACGAAGCTCACATCCTCGCGATCAGCCAGGCGATTTGCATCTACCGCGCGCAGCAGAACATTGACGGCCCGCTCTTTCTTGGCATGGATACCCACGCGCTCTCCGTCCCGGCGCTCAGCAGCGCGATGGAAGTGCTTGCGGCAAACGGCGTCACGACCATGATCGCTGAAGGCGACGATTACGCCCCCACCCCGGCCATTTCGCACGCGATTCTTACCTATAATAAGGGGCGCACGACCGGCCTCGCCGACGGCATCGTCATCACGCCGTCACACAATCCGCCCCAAGACGGCGGCTTCAAATACAACCCGCCCAACGGGGGCCCGGCCGACACGACGGCGACAACCTGGATCGAAAACAAAGCGAACGAGTTTTTGAAAAACGGCCTTGCCGATGTCAAGCGTATCACCCTCGCGCAAGCTCTCGCGGCACCGACAACGCACAAGCACGACTATCTGAATTCGTACGTCGAGGATCTCCAAAACGTCGTCGATCTCGACCTGATTCGCAGTTCAAAAATCCGCATGGGCGTCGATCCGCTCGGCGGGGCAGGCGTTCATTATTGGGGCCGTATCGCTGAACGCTACAAGCTTGATCTCACGGTCGTCAATGACGAAGTGGATTCGACCTTCCGCTTCATGACCGTCGATTGGGACGGCAAAATCCGCATGGACCCGTCCTCACCGCACGCGATGCAAAGCCTCATTGGATTGAAGGACCGTTTCGACATCGCCTTCGGGTGCGACACCGATCACGACCGCCATGGCATCGTGACGAAAAGTTCCGGCCTGCTTCCGCCAAACCATTTCCTCTCCGTCTGCATTTATTATTTGTTCCAACACCGTCCACAGTGGAATGCGAACGCGATGATTGGCAAGACACTGGTCAGCAGTGGAATGATTGATCGCGTCGCGGCCAAAGTGGGTCGCAAAGTCTACGAAGTGCCCGTCGGCTTTAAGTGGTTCGTGGATGGATTGATCGACGGCTCGCTGGGATTCGTCGGAGAAGAAAGCGCTGGAGCCTCGTTCGTCCGGAAGGATGGAAGCGTCTGGACGACCGACAAAGACGGCCTCGCCCCGGCGTTGCTCTCCGCTGAAATCACAGCCAAAATGGGCCGCGATCCCGGCGAGATTTACACGGAACTCACGCGCGAATTTGGCGCACCCGTTTATGACCGCGTTGAAGCCAAAGCTAATTCCGCTCAAAAAGCGAAGCTGAAAAAGCTCTCGCCTCAGCAGGTCAAATCGACGGAATTGGCCGGCGAAAAAATCACCGCGATCTTGACCAACGCGCCAGGAAATGGAGCTGCTATCGGAGGCTTGAAAGTCGCCACCGAAACGGGTTGGTTCGCTGCCCGTCCGTCCGGGACCGAAGACATTTACAAAATCTACGCCGAAAGTTTCAAAGGCGCGGACCATCTCAAACGCATTCAAGAAGAAGCGCAAGCGATGGTCACGGCAGCGCTTTCGGTGTCGTAGAAATAGTATGCGCTATTTCAATCCCAGCGACTTCTTGTACTCGGGCCACTCGCGTTTCAACCGCAAGAACGCCTCGACGTTTTCGCAACGCAGAAACGGGTTGCTCGCTTTCTCCAGTGCGATCGTTGAGACCGGACGGACGCCGTAATCGTGACCGGGCCAGACCGTGGCGTGGTCGGGAATAATCTGTAAGACGCGTTGAATGCTCTCCCATTCTACGCGAGCATCTTCTTCCGTGGGCGTTCCACCCACTTTTCCGACGAAGATCAAATCGCCGCTGAACAACAGTGCGTGAGTTTTTTCGTAGACAACCAGGTGATCATCGAGATGCCCTGGCGTGTAGATGAATTGAAGTACCAACGAACCCACGTTCAATTCGCTGCCGTCCTTCAACATCACATCCGGAAATCCACGCCCATCTGGGTGGGCCGCAATCGGTGCGCGCGTCAATTCAGCCGCTTTCGCGTTCCCATTAATGTGGTCGTGATCGCCGTGCGTGTTGATGATGTGCGTGACCGTCAACCCTTGATCAAAAGCGCGTTGGACAACGATCTCGGGCGAATACGACGGATCAAACAGCACCGCTTGTTTCGCAGCTCGGTCGCCAAGCAGATACCCAAAATTACGGTCGCCACCCACACGAATTTGTTCGAAGATGAGGTTCATACCGAAGCGCCTTTTCTCTATTAATAACGTGCCGTTTACTCATCGACCCAAGAGCCGCTCTCGTCATTAAGTGGCAACCGATGTTCAACATCGGTCAAGTGTACTCCAGCCACACCCTCATCGTCGGTCGATTCTGTTTTTCTATTTATTCTTCCAGCATTTCCAGTATCGTATCATTATATTTTCCACTCGTTCAAGCAGCCCTTTGCTCCGGAGACTTCAGAATGTCCATCTCAGTCACCGACCCACTTGATCTCGCCATCAAAAAAACACGGGCGATGCTGTTCGAACCTTTTGACGCATCGAAATGGTTCGGGCTGGGATTCTGCGCATTTCTGGCGCAACTGGCTTCCGGCGGCGGTGGAAATTTCAATCCAACCTTTTTTAATTCCGGCGGGGGTGGTGGCAGCGGGAGTCCTTTTAATAATCCCAATTTCACAGGGCCCAATGGTGTGATCACGCAAGCTCAGCAATGGATTCAGGCCAACATGATGTTTCTCGCCGTTTGCGTCATTGGCGGTGCAATCTTCATCATCGGTTTGACCCTCATTCTGCAGTGGCTCGGCAGTCGCGGGCAATTCATGTTTATTGACGGCATCGTTAAAAATACAGGCGACGTAAAACGTCCGTGGCATGAGTTCGAATCCGAAGCGTTTTCACTTTTTAAATTCAAAATTATATGGGCACTCGTCTCGTTTTTACTCTTCATTCTCGTACTCGCCGTGTGTGGATTGCTGGCATGGGTCGATATCCAAAACAACCAATTCGGCGGGATGGTGATCACGGCACTCGTTATTTTTGGCATTGCCATGCTCATGTTTATTCTCGTCAATTACGCTATTGACTTCATTGTCTCGGATTTGATCGTCCCAACAATGTACAAACGCCGCATAAATTTTCTCGCCGCCGCGCACGTCGCTCGCGACACCTTCATGCCTCACAAAGGCACAATTGCGCTCTACTTCCTGTTCCTGATCGTGCTGGGAATTGGCATCGGCATGATATCCTTTATGGTGAAGATGTGTCTGTGCTGCATCTCCTGCATCCCTTATATTTTTACCGTTTTACTTCTCCCCCTTTCAGTTTTCATGCGCTCCTACACCCTCTACTTCCTCGAACAATTCGGCCCGGACTGGCAGTTCTTCGCGCCGCCGCCATCAGAAGAAGTCATGCCTGTGCCCAATCCTGACGTCGGCAACGCATGGCAAGACACCATGATGTAAGTGATTTCACACGTTCATAGTTCCGCCTTCAGGCGGGTCCGATGCGACTCGCCTGAATGCGGAAAGACAAACACCAGTTCGCACCTGCACCCCTCTCATTCGCTGCGAAAAAAACTTTTCAAAATCCAAAGAAATCGATGACGTTCGTCGCCGTGCCGTGTACATGTCTCTTAGTTCTTGATTTGGTGTTTTTGTGTTTAGATTCAGACCTAAAAACCGGGCGTGTCATGCAAATTCGGACTCTCAAAACGCATTGTGCGCGATTCCTATTCGCGTTAATCACAGGGCTCACCGCTCCTGCCATGCTCGTGGCGCAAGATGCCAGCATCGTCGCAGTCGAAGTTGACCCCGCTGATATCACGCTCCCGAACGCCGACCAAAGTGTCCAACTGATCGTCACCGTCAAAATGAGCGACGGAACGCGTCGCGACGTCACCCAAACCGCCACTTACAACGCCACGGAAGCCACGTCACGTATTGCGTCCATTCAATTCGGTCGCATAATGCCCAAAGGCGACGGTTCCGCCGCGATTGACATCTCCGTTAATGATCCCGCGCAGGGCAAACAAGTTCACGGTTCGGTGAGTGTCAAAGTCGCCAATTTCGGCATCGTCCGCCAAGTCCATTTCGTCAACGAGATCCAACCCATTTTGACCAAAGCCGGTTGCAACGCCGGTGGCTGTCATGGCAAAAGTGGCGGACAAAACGGCTTCGCGCTCTCCTTGCTCGCGTTTGATTCCGCTAAAGATTACGACGCCATCGTCCGCGAAGGCCGAGGCCGTCGCGTCTTCCCCGCCGCACCTGCGCAATCGCTGTTGCTCACAAAAGCCGTCGGTTCCCTCGCGCACGGTGGCGGTCACCGCTTCGATACCGAATCACGAAACTATAAACTCGTTCTGCGCTGGATCGAGCAAGGCATGCCCAAAGGCAAAGACGACGACGCCCGCGTCGACCGCGTTGATGTCTATCCCAAAGAAACGCTCCTCGTCGGCACGAAGCAGCAGCAACTCCGCGTCGTCGCTCACTACACCGACGGAGCCATCGAAGACGTCACGCACCGCGCCGAATACAAGAGCCAGCAGCCCGATACGCTCACAGTCAACCACGACGGCTTGGTGAATTCATTAGGCGTCACCGGCGAAGGCACGATCATGGTCCGCTACATGGGCTACGTCGATGTCGCGCGCATCTGCATTCCCTACAGCCGCGGCCTCGCTGACACCGAATACGCGCACTTCAAACCCAAGAATTTCGTTGACGAGTTGATCATGCAAAAATGGAAGAAGCTGGGCATCGCTCCTAGTCCTTTATGCTCGGACGAAGAGTTCATCCGCCGCGCATTTTTGGATACAATCGCAACGCTGCCAACGCCCGACGAAATCCGAACCTTCGTCGCCGATTCGTCCCCAAGCAAACGCGACTACCTGATCGACCGCATTCTCGAGCGCGAAGAATACGCCGCATATTGGGCCAACATTTGGGGCGACTTGTTGCGCAACAAACGCGCTGGCGATGAACAGAAACGAGGCACCTACGCATTCGCTGAGTGGATCCGCAATTCATTCGCAGCGAACAAACCCTACGACCAATTTGTCCGCGACATCCTGACCGCGCAAGGCGAAGTCGGCGACAATCCGCCCGTCAATTGGTACCGCCACGTGCGCAACCAAACCCACATGGTCAACGACACCGCGCAGCTCTTCATGGGCACACGCGTCTCCTGCGCCAACTGCCACAATCATCCCTACGAAAAACTCTCGCAGGACGATTACTGGGGCTTCGCAGCGTTCTTCCAACGCGTCGGAAAAAAGCAGGGCGACGTCCCGGCGGACAGTGCCGTTTTCGTCAGCAAAACCGGCGAAACGTACCAGCCGCGCACCGGAAAAATGATGAAGCCCAAAGGCCTCAACGGTCCGCAGTATGAATACGTTCGCGGCGAAGATCCACGCATCAAACTGGTTGACTGGATGACCACGCCGGAGAATCCGTATTTCTCCAAAGCGCTCGCAAACCGCATCTGGGCGCGCTTCATGGGCATCGGTTTGGTCGATGCCGTAGACGACATGCGCGCCACAAATCCGCCCAGCAATCCGGCGTTGCTCGACGCCCTCGCCAAAGAATTCGTCGATCATAAATTCGACCTCAAGCACCTGATGAAGACGATCCTGAAATCTCAGGCGTATAGTCTCAGTTCCAACCCGACACCGAACAATGCCACGGACCGGCAAAATTACGCGCGCTACAAGCCGCACCGCCTACCCGCCGAAGCGCTCTTTGACGCCGTCTGTTTCGCGACAGGAATGCCCGAGCACTATTTCGGATTCCCCAACGGCACCCGCGCGATCGACCTACCCGACCAAGCCGTCAACAGCTACTTCCTCGCCACATTCGGACGCTCCGAACGCGAGACCGCCTGCGAATGCGAACGCAGCTACGCGCCGAATCTTTCGCAGACGCTCCATCTCATGAACTCACCCGAAATCCAAGGCAAGATTGCCGACGACAAAGGCTTTGTTTCATCCTTGATCAAAGACAAGAAATCCAACTCCGAGGCCGTCGAAGCGCTGTACCTCCGCACCTTTTCACGCCGACCGAACGAAGCTGAATTAAAAGAAGCCGTAAGCCTGATTGACGCAGCCAAAGATCGCAAAGCCGCGCTCGAAGATTTCACCTGGATGTTGTTGAATTCGAAAGAATTTTTGTTTAATCATTAGTCTGTGCAACGAAAAAATGGAGTATCGCCCCATGTTCCTCAACATCAACAACGGTCAATACGGGTGCTGCGACGGCGTAACGCGACGCGGCTTTCTCAACGCCGGCGCACTGGCCTTTGGAGGCCTGACGCTCGGAAGCTATTTGCAACAACAAGCCGCCGCCGCTGAAGCTGAAATCAAAGCCATCAACAAAGACCTCAGCGTCATTCTGCTATGGCAAGGTGGCGGCCCCAGCCACCTCGACATGTGGGACATGAAGCCCAACGCACCGTCCGAATTCCGAGGCACCTTCAACCCGATCAAGACCTGCATGCCCGGCTATCAAGTCTGCGAATATATGCCCCGCATCGCCAAGATCGTCGACAAACTCGCGATCATCCGCTCGACCACGCACCCCGATTCAGGCCACGAATCCGCGTCCCACATGCTGCTCACCGGCTACAAGCCGACCAACGACATCCCCGCTCAAGAAGCGCCCAGCTACGGCAGTATCGTCAGTCGCGAACTCGGGCCCAAGCAAGCCGGCTTCCCCGGTTACGTCGCCGTCCCGCGCGCCCCGCGCAGCGCCGCCGCCGCGTATTTGGGCGTCCAATACAACGCCTTCGAAACCGCTGGCGATCCCAACCAAAAAGGCTTCAAAGTCCGCAACTTGAACATGTCCGGCGGTGTCACGCTGGATCGCATGGCCAGCCGACGCGACTTGATGAAAAAATTCGACACGATGCGCCGCGACGCCGATTCGTCCGGCCTCGTCGCCGGCATGGACAAATTCTCGCAACAAGCCTTCGACTTGATGACCTCACCGAAAGTGCAGGACGCGTTCGACCTCGAAAAAGAATCCGACGAAACACGCGACCTCTACGGTCGCCACACGTGGGGCCAGAGCATGTTGATGGGCCGCCGCCTGGTCGAATCCGGCGTCCGCTTCGTCACCGTTGACATCGGCGGCTGGGACACCCACGCAAACAATTTCGAAGAACTCAAAAAGAAGCTCCCGACCTTCGACACGGCCTACGCGGGCCTCATCGAAGACTTGAGCCGCCGCGGTCGTCTCGACAACACGATGGTCCTCGTCTGGGGCGAATTCGGTCGCACGCCGCGCATCAACAGCGGTGCCGGACGCGATCATTGGTCCAATGTTTTCACCACCGTCATGGCCGGCGGCGGACTGAAAAAAGGCGTGGTCCTCGGCACCAGCGACGCACGCGCCGAATTTCCCAAAGAACGCCCCGTCTCGCCCCAGGACGTACTCGCCACAATGTACGACAAACTCGGCATCAACCGCGAAAAGAACTACATCAACGAAGCGGACCGTCCCGTTGCGATTCTCAACTACGGCACACCGATTCCGGAAATCATGTAACCGTTTTGAGAGAAAATGACTCTGGATTTGCTTCAATGAACCGACTCACCGAATTGGCGCTTTCTCTCGTCGTGATCGCCACGTGTTTTCAGTCTCACTCCGCCGACGCGCAACTTCCCGTCCCACATCTTCACGGCGTTTTTCCCTGCGGCATCAAGCAGGGCGCGACCGTTGAATTGGAATTCGTCGGCGACAACCTCGACGTTCCCAAATCGCTCTACTTCAGCCACAAAGGCATCACGTCCGTCTTTATTCCAGACATCAAAGCGGCACCGAAAACCAAAGACACGCCTGAAGTCAAAGCCGTCCCAGCGAAATTCAAAATCACCGCCAAGCCCGACGTCCCGCCCGGCGATTACGATGTCCGCTTCGTCGGCAAACTCGGTATCAGCAACCCGCGCACCTTCTCCGTCAGCGACGTCGCCGAGATCAACGAAATCGAACCGAACAACGAACGCAAAGACGCCACCCGCGTCGAACTCAACACCACCATCAACGGCCGCATCAACGCCTCTGAGGACGTCGATTGGTACGTCTTCTCCGCCAAGCAGGGCCAGCGCGTTATCATCGAATGTCAAGCCTGGCGCATCGATTCGAAAATGGACGGCGTGATGTGGCTGTATAATTCCGCTGGCAAGCAAATGGCCGCAAGCCAGGACGAAGATTTCAGTTCCGAAAAACGCGATCCGATGTTCGACTTTGACGTCCCAGCCGACGGCGACTACTCCGTCAAAATCACCGACTTCACCTACAACGGCGGGACCGGTTATTTCTACCGTCTAAAGATTTCAACGCTGCCTTACATCGACTACATCATGCCCTCCGCCGCCGCTCCCGGCACGACCGCCGCGATCACGTTTTACGGACGCAACCTCCCCGGCGGCGAAAAAACGGACCTCACAATTCATGGCCGCCCACTTCAAAAAGTCACTCAACAAATCACAGTTCCTAACGATCCGGACATGGCCACCGGCCTTCATTATGGCGCGCTCGTCCGCCCGTGGGCGACAGTCCTCAGCGGCATGGAACTGCGCGTCAAATCTCCTGAAGGCATATCGAATCCGAAGCTGCTCTCGTTCTCAACGCTGCCGCAAATCGCTGAAATCAAACCGAATTCCTCCAAGGAAAAAGCGCAGCGCCTCGACATTCCCTGTGCGGTCAATGGCCAGTTCTTCAAAGGCGACGCCTGCTTTTTTGCCTTCAAAGCCAAGAAGGGCGAGAAGTATCAGATCACCGTTTACTCCACGCGCATCGGCTCGCCCGCCGATCCCGATCTCGAAGTCCTCAATGAAAAAGGCGATGCTGCTGGAGCCGGTCAGGACAACGGCGACAACATCGGCCAACTCCGTTTTTCAACTCAAAACATCGACATCAACTACATCCACACCGTCGCCGTTGATGGCGACATCACCCTGCGTTTGGAACACCTCTACCGCCAAAATCAAGGCGGCCCGCAGTACGTCTACCGTATGGAAATCGAAAAAGATCCGACACCTGATTTCCGCCTGGTCTGCTCCCCGATCCACGAAATTCATCTCGACGCGCATGAAATCTACCAAGGTGGTCGCGAGCGCCTCGACATCCTCGTCTTCCGCATGAACGGCCACAACGACCCGATCACCGTCGAAGCGAAAGACCTGCCCCCGGGCATCACGTCCGAACCCATCACCATCGGCAAAGATGTCAAGTGGGGCACACTCATCGTCACCGCCGCCCCCGACGCTCCAATGGGCGAAGCCGATTTCGAAGTCGTCGGAAAATCCACTGTCAAAACCAAAGACAAAGACGGCAAAGACATTGATACAGAATTAATCCGCAAAGCGCGCGGCGGAGCAATCGTCTGGGACACCGTCAACACCCCCGCCCTCGCCCGCATGAGCCGCAGTCTCGTCATGGCCGTCCGCGAAAAAGTGCCATTCATGCTCACCGCGACTCCGAACGAAATCAAAGTCAAACAAGGCGAACCGTTCACGCTGACTCTGACCGTCAAACGCCGCGACGACATGCCCAGCCCCATCCAACTCACCGGCGCCGGTTTCCAACTCCCACCCGGCATGGAAATTCCGTTGACTACAATTGAGAAGGACAAAACCGAAGGAAAGCTGACGGTCAAAACCGACAAAATGAAAGACGGCGTCTGGAGCTTCAACGTCGGTGGCGACGCCCAAGTCCCAGCCGAAAAGAAAAACATCCGCGTCGTCTATCCAAGCAACATCATCAAGATCACAGTCGAACCCAAAGAAGTCAAAACCGCCGAAAAGAAGTAGTCCTCATAGGAGCGGCGGCTCTCCTGCCGCTGTGTCGCTCGCATTGAATTTGCGCGTCTAATTTCCCGTTACTTTCCGCGCGCAATTCCCCACTCAATCAACGCCTTGATCCCAGCATCATCCTCATTCTTCAACGCCTCATTCAACGCAGCCTTCCCAGCCGCTGAATTCAATCGCGCTAAAAAATGCACCGCTCTCGCTCGCGTAGCTTTGTTCTTCGACGCCACATCGTCTTTAATCAACGCCATCGCAGCATCGCCGCGCTCCAACAGCAGATCGCCCGCGACCGTTTGAAATTGCTCGTCGTCACTTCGAAACGCTTTCAACAAGCGCTCGCGCGCGCCCTCCGAATCCGTCACCGATAGCGCCTCCAACCCCGCGCGTTGTTCAGCATACATATTCGAATTCGCGAGCTTCAAAATCTCCGCGGCCCATTTCGTCGTCCCGGAAATCGCCAACGCTTTCCACCAGCGCATATCAATTCGGTACTGCAACTGAGCCGCCTTGCTCGCCAACACACACGCATCTTTGTCGCCCAATTCTCCCAGCGCCTGCGCCGCCGCAGCCTTCACGTCGTCGTCACTGTCATCGAGCAATTTGACCAATCCATCCAGAGCCGAGCGAGCCTTGCGCCGCCCCAGCGCTTCCGCCGAATAGTAACGCACCAAATTCACATCGTCCGTCAACGCCATGATCAGTTTCGCGCGCGTCTGCGGATCGTTGCCCAATTCTAACCGCCGCGTCAACACCCACGCCGCCCCCGACCGCGTCGTACTCTTCGCGCTGTCCAGCATCTCGCACAGCATCGCACCATCGTCCGCAGTCATCAACGGCTCCAGCGTATGCATGATGTCCATCCACGTATAGCGGTCCGCTTTTTCGAGCGACTTGACGATCCCGACCATCGCGCTGCGATCCCGGCGTAACGCCAAAGCGCGCGCCGCCACTTCACGCACCCGAGTCTCACTCGATTCGTTCAACAATCGCAACAACGCCGCGTTGCTATCCGAACGTGCGCACAACGCAGTCAATGCCGAACGCAGCAAAGCAAACGGACCGTCCTGTTCGTCCGGCTTGAGCAGATCAAAATCCGGAGCATCCGCCTTCAACGCCGCATCAACAAGGCCCGTCAAATAAGCTAGACTCTCAGGTTCATTATTCGCCAGTCCGAGGCTCAACACCGCGAGCCGTTTCAGCGGATGAAACACCGGCACGTCGCCGTTCTTGAGCCACGCCACGACCGCTTTAGGCCCAGCACCTTTCGACTCGCCCGACGCTCCCAGCGACAACAAAATCAACGCGCGCGTAAGCGGTGTTTCTGAATCCGTTTTGCCGGCAATGCGCTTGGACAAATCCGCCACCAGTGCCGATGATCCCGCCGATCCCAGCAATCCGCGCGCACGATCCCGCGATCTGTTTTGAGCGCTCAACTTCTTCCAAAACGCGTCGTCCGGCCCGCGCTCAACCATCAACTGTCCGAACGCCGCTTCCGAAATGTCACTATCCTCAGCGATGGACTGAACCTCAAGCTTCGTCGCACGAGTCGCGTCATCGAGCGATTGGTGCACTCGAAGCTTTCCCACATCGCCAGGTAAAATCGCAAATGGATTCACCGGAGTCGACACCGATACGGCACGAAAATTTGCCCGCGCACCGTCCCACCATCCTCGCAAATGTTTCCGCGCAAGCAACTGGTCCGGCTGCGGTTCATTTATAGAAAATCCCATCGTCCGTCCGGAGAGTGTATACAAAATCTTCGAGCACTCCTGCGGCTCATAAATGCCACGAGCAACCAACCCGTCGAGCAGCGCATCCACACCATCGGACTTCGCAAACGCACTCACCGCCGTCTCACCAATGCGCCGAATCCCTGAATCACGCTCGGCCAATTGGGCGCGGATCAGCGGCCAACACAGCGTCGCAATGCGTGGATTTTTCGAACACACAATCAGCAACGATTCCAACGCATTCTTCCGCGTCGTCGTACTATCGCGTCCGAGCCGCTCAATCAAAAACGGAACCGCCAGCGCCGTATTCCACGCCGCGAGATCGTCTTCTCCGAAATAATTCGACGCCTTCGGATTCGCCAAAATCGGCGCACACGTCACCACGCCAATTCCACCCGGCATGTTGCGTAGCAAGTCCGACGCGCGTCGCCGATCATCGTAGCTTTCAGCCCGCGCCAAATCTTTCGCCGCAGTCTCAGCGACTTCACGCCGCCGGTCTTCACTCACTTTCGACCCGGAACTTTTCCACCACGTCTGGAATTCATCCACATCTTTGACCGGTTTCAACGCCAAACGGCGCAACATCAAAAACGCTCGTTCGCGATGTTCAAATAAGCGATCCTGAATCAACTCAATGACCGGCCCCACACTGTCGCTGGGAACCACAGCGAGACTTGTCTCTAGTGCTTCAACCGCAAGCCTCGCGTTCGGCCCGCGCGCGATGTCGATCAACGCTCGGCTGATTTTCGCGCCATCACCAAACGTCCCGCCGATCCGAGCAAGCGCAATGGCATCAAGCCCAACGGCTTCGGCTTTAAGCTGATCTGAATCAGACGCTGACGTGCCCGCGGTCTTGGGCGCGGCGGTCGCATTTTTGCGGACCCAATCCAATAAATCTGGAAGCGAATCCACATCGCGTAACAGCGCCAACACGCGCGCCGCCTCTCGCGCCACCGGCTTCTTCTCGTCCCTCAATAAGGAACGCAACGCTCCGAGCGCATTCGGCGTCCCCACTTTTCCGAGCGCTTCAATCGAACGCAATCGCAATTTCAGCAACTTATCTTTTGCCGCTTCCAACAAGATCGGCAACACCCGTTCGTCACGCAGAGCCCCGCCCATTTCGACAGCCAAATACCGAGCTTCGATTTCGCCCTGCTCCCACAATCCGCGCACATATTTATCCGCACCATCCGGAGTCGTTCCCGTCTTACTTTTTTCAATCAACAGTATCAAGCCTTGTTCGAGCGCGGCGGCTTTAACCGGAAATCGAACCGGCGGATCACCAAACGCGGTCATCACACCATCAGCCGTAGCGATGAAGCGCGGAGCCGCCGGCGTCAACGGAACGAAAACATCTGGGCGTTCCGTCTTTGATAAAAACATATAGTAGCGAGCGCCCGCCGTCAGGCCGTGATGGACCGTGTCCCAATTGAAGCTGTTGAAACCTTCCAATTCAATGATAATTGGCGCGTCGCCTTTGAGCTTTTTCTTAACGAGACCCACCGCGCGGAAGGCACCACCAGCGACGATTTCCACTTCAGCAATCACATCAGACGCGATCACTGAAACTTCGTAGCCCGGATCGGCGGGCGGTTCAACCGTGGCAGCTCGTGCGCTGAAATCGTGGCAAGACAACGCACACACCAGCAACGCAGTCGCAGTGCCAATCGTCTTGAGCGCGTTGTTCATCGTCGCAATGATCATGGCAATCCATTCCGTTTGCGTAACAACCATTCGCTGCAAAGCAGTCCAATAATGAGCGCAAAAATCCACGGGCGGTCCCACAAGTCCACATCACGATGCTTGATGATCGTATGCGTCGCATCACGTAAACTCTTCGGCAGGTCAGCGAACTTCTCAATCGGAAAATACGTCCCGCCACTTTGCTCGGCCAGCATTTTCAGCAGCGCGACGTTCTGACCCGTCTGGCGCATTTCAGCGGTCGCCGGTCGCACTTGAAAAATCGCTTTATCACGACCGAGCTCTTCTTTTCCAAGCGTCGCAACCGCTTCAATTTCGTAACGCCCCACCCCGCTCAACTCCAGTTTCCGCTCGTAAATTCCAGGCTCTTCGTATTTCGGAAATACAGTCACCTGCCGCGTCTTTCCATCCGGCCCCGTGATGGTCAACGTGACCTTCGCTTCATGCGTCGCTTCGATGTCTTCATTCAACACCTTAACGCGAACTTCCGGCACTTCACCACGTCCGTAAACAAGACGATCAGTCTCGATACGCACGAGTTGATTCGGTGCCTGCATTCGATAATGAGCGAGCCAGCGAATCGAATTTTTCCAGAACGTTTTGTAGTAGCGGTTGCGCTCGTCGAGACCGTTCTCATTTTGCGGACCCCACGAGTCTTCCCACTCAGTGCCCCAGCTTCCCGTCGTGTCAGACGTGAACGCCATCGAGCGCCCGTTGCCGTATTGCTGGACCGCGAGCAGAATCGCCGGGCCGTAAATCGTGCCATATTTTTCTTCGTCTGCAACGACTGCCAAACGCGTCGCAGCCGGCTTCAAACGAGTCGTGCGTGAAAACCCGTGAAACTTCGGGAGGCGATCCCACGCAGCTTTTGATTTCTCTTCGTCTTTGTCAACAAGCAGCAACGGGTGCGGCGTACCGTTCGGCCCGGCGTGCCACGCATCATCATCGATCTTCCAATTAAAATTCTCGCCGTCCATATGATCGTCACTCGCATTCATTTCAACGGGTAACATGCGATCAATGGAGGTCTTCGCATACTTGCCTTCGCCGAACGCATCGTAACCACCGATCATCGCAAAACCGCCACCATGCTTGCCGACGAAATCAACCTGCATTTGAATCTGCTCTTCCGAAAAATAATCGTACGGAATATCGGAGCTGATGATCACGTCGTATTGATAAAGCTCTTTTTTCGTCTTCGGAAACGCACCTTCTTTAACGGTCTTGATGTCGAGTTCCGTATCACCGTTCGAAGTCCAATCGCGCTTCTTCGCGAGGAAATCCATTTCGACATCGAGATCTTCAGTAATCGCACGCTCCAAAAACTGATGCTCCCACCAGCGCTGCATCGGATGGCTCGACAGAATGTCTGACTGACTGTTGTAAATCTTATGGATGTACATGCTGCCTTCCATGTACAGGACTTTGAGCTTGCGCGAATACGCAACAAGTCCGAACGCCATCGTGTTGTTTGCGGTGACGAGTTCGCCCGGGAACGGCTCGACCGTTGCTTCGTATTCAAGAAAGCCTTGCGAGTCAGGAAGGAATTCGAAGACCGCAGTCGCGAGTTCGTTCTTCAATTCGATCTCTTGAGTCTGACCAACATTCTTCCCATTGCGGGTAATCGAGACTTTATGCTTTCCGTTCGGAAGTCCCGCGCCGCGCACATCAACTTCTACGCGCGCGAGCGTGTCTTTGCTGACAGTACGGCGGCAGCGCACTTGAAGAATCGACAAATCCTGCTGATCGAGCGCGCCGACACCAACCGTGTAAATTGGAATGCCGAGGCGCTTGAATTGCGCAGCGGTGCGTTCAAGTTCACCGCGCCCCGTGTCCGCTCCATCACTGATCAACACGAGTCCACTCACGTCCGGACCTTTAAGCCGCGAAAGCGATTCGGTGAGCGCGCGCGCCACATCGGTGCTTTCGCCCTGGGACTTCAATTCGGTGTTTAACGCCCGGACATCCACCGCACATTCCTGGGGCAATTGACGCGTTGACGGTCCGAACGCTTCAAGTTGCAGCGTGAAACTTTTAGTCAGTGTGGGCAGCAACGAATCCGGATTCGGTGGAACAACTGTGGATGATTTCGCAGCGTTCGTAACAGCAGATTCACCGACGAGCGCAGACTTGACACGGTCCATGCGCGTGGGGCCTTTGCGAGAATCGCTGAACGACATGCTTTCGCTGTCGTCGATCAGGACGGTCAAGCGGCTGCTTTTTTGTTCGGAGATGTCCTGACGCTGAATCGGTTGGAGCAGACAGATGATCAACAGCCCCCATCCGGTGAGGCGCAGAAATTTAAGCAGTCCCAACTGCGCAGGCTTGATTTCGGCGGCCCGCCGCGAGTACCCACGCCATGTTGCGTATCCGGCCCCGGCCCCGGCGAGCACCACTGTCCACCACGGCCAAGGCGTTCCAAACAAAAGGGAAAATGAGTTCATTCAGATCCGATTCAATCCACACCCCGACAAGTCAGGGCTACCCTTTTAGAGTAGAACGGAGCTCAGCTCCGTTCTGTCCAGCACACATTTAAACAGGCAACAAGGCTCCGTTACTTACGGTCCACTTCGACGTCTTCGGAGAGCGCGCGATAGTATTTGTCCACCAACGAGCGATATTCCTTCGGCGCGTCTTCATCTTCGTCCGGACGAATGTCGCGCGCGCGGAGCAATCGTTCCCGGCGCTCCATGATGCCTTGCGCGATTTCTTCGAGCTGCTTGCTGACATTCTTGAACGCGGCTCCACCCATATTCTTCTTGCCGGGTTTCGGCGGACCGTTCGGCTTTTCGGACGCGTTTTCATTCTTCTCCTCGCCCTGTTCCAAGGCGGCCATCGCGTCTTTCATTTTCTTGCCTTCAGGCGAATTAGCTTCAAGCCGCTCGATCTTCGGCTGGAGCTTTTTCAACATCTGCTTTAACGCTTCCGTCTGCTTCGCCGTTTCCTGATCAGACGGCTTGGTGCCGTCGTCGTTTTTGGACGCGTCCGGATTCTTCTCGTCGGGCTTACCGTTCGGATCAGGCTTGGTGCGATCATTCGCTTTGGCCTGATCGGAATTCTTGGTCGGCTCTCCGAGTTTGTTCGGATCGGGCTTCGTGGACTTCGACGGATTCTTCGAATCGTTCGCGTTCGCTTCAGACTTGTCGTCCGTCGGCTTCTTCGATTCAGCATTCGCGTCCGGTTTCGGATCACCCATCTTGGCCGTGTCAGACGTTTTGGTCGCGTCCGGATTTTTCGAATCGCTCGGCGCGTCTTTCTTCGCCGCGCTGGGATCGGCTTTGTCAGCGAGTGCTTTCGCAGACTCGGCGGCTTTCTTCGCGGATTCTTCCATCGCCTTCAAACGCTCTTCAACTGAGTTACGCGCCTCGGCGACGTATTCGTCGAGCTGCTTATCCACTTGCTTCAGTGTCTTCGCAATCTCCTCACCCTTCTTAGAGGCGTCGGCAGGCGTCTTCGCACTGGTTGGGTCCTGGGGCTTCTTATCGGTCCCGAAGCGCTTCATGTCGTTGGCGAGGTTCTCCATCGCTTTCGGCAGTTCAGCTTTCTGCGTCGTCTCGCGCGTCTCATTCGCAGCTTCAGCGGCGGCGGGGTTGGCGTCTTTAGCGAGCTCCTTAAGACCATCGAGCGCTAAATCCAAACGCTTCGCATCGCGAGCAGCTTGCTCTTCGCGCACGGCTGCGTCATCACGTTTCGCGGCGTCACTCGGCGCTAGCTTGTCGCCGGGCTTTGTGTCCGAAACATCCTTGATTCCGTCGTTCGCTTTCTCCTGATTTTCGCGTGCAGTCTTGGCCAACTTTTGTGCTTCACGCGCTTTGTCTTCCATCGTTTTTCCAGCGGCACGTTCCAAATCAGCGAGCGCTTGATTCAACGACTTTTCAGTCTGATCTGCGGACGCTTTGGCAGCAGCAGCGTTTTGATCCTTGATCTGCTTGGCCGCTTCGCCTGCTTCCTTCGCGGCGTTTTCGAGCTTATGTTTCGCAGAATCCTGCATGCCACTGTGGCGCAGCGTTTCGAGGTGTGACGCCGCTTCGGCGACGTCCTTCGCCTGTTCGCCCACCTTCTCTTGGCGTGCAGAAAGTTGATTCGGATCGCGCTTGTCGGCGAGGTCCTTGCCAATGTCAGCTTGCTCTTTCGCAGCGGCTTGAAGTTTCTTCATCGCGCTGGCGAGCTGCTTCATATCTCCAGCTTCAGTCTTCTGCTTGGCGTCCTGAAGAGTCTCAGCCAGTTTCTGCATCGCCTTCGCGGCGTTTGCAGCTTCGCGAGCAGCCTCTTCTTTTTTCCCAGCACTCATCGCCTGCTTTGCTTTTTCAGCACCTTGGCTCGCAGCTGAATTGTCGCCGGATTCTTTCTGCGCCTGATCGACCTGCTTGGCTCCGCCGAGATTTTCCTGGTTCGCTTTGTCCGCCAAATTCTTGACGCGGTCGTTGAGTTCCTTCAAGTCACTTTGAATATCGCGCTGTGCATTCGCCATGCCGCGCATCTTCTGCTCAGCACTCGCAGATTGAGACGAACTCTCGCCCGGCTTCGAATCCTGAGGCTTCCCGCCTTGTTGTTGCCCATCTTGCTTTTGGCCGTCTTGTTTTTGCCCGTCCTGTTTCTGCCCATCTTGTTTCTGTCCATCCTGCTTCTGTCCGTCCTGTTTCTGCCCATCCTGTTTCTGGCCGTCTTGTTTCTGACCGTCCTGTTTCTGTCCATCTTGCTTTTGCTCGGACGGCTTTTGTCCATCTTGTTTCTGACCGTCTTGTTTTTGTTCGGACGGCTTTTCACCTTGCTTCGGTTCGTTCTGAACTTGCTGCATTTGCTCGGCCAATGACTGCTGACGTTGCGCGAGTTCTTTCGCGTCTTTTTCAGCGTTCGCCATTTCCTGGCGGACTTGCTTTTCCAAAGCGTTGCGCAGATTGCGCTGAGCTTCGCGGCTGTCTTGTTGCGCCTTCTGATCTTTCTCCAACGCGTTTTCTGCGGACTTCGGCTTGCCCTCTTTGAGGTCCTTGCTGGCCTGATCCAACTTGTCCGCCGCATCCTTCATCTTCTCGGCGGCAGGCTTCAAATCCTGATTGCGATCAGCGAGCTTTTCGAGTTCATTCGCGCGCGCTTCCGCTTCTTTCGCGAGCTTTTGAGCATCCTCCTGAGCCTGGCGTTGCAGCTTGTCCTGTTCGTCTTTCTGCTGTTTTTGTTCAGGCGATTGCGGGTCACCCTGGGGCGGCTTCTGCTTCTGCTTATTGAGTTCTTCGAGCTCGCGTTCGAGTTCCTTTTCGCGTTCGAGCATCTTCGGCATTTCGGCCAATTGCTCCTTGGCCTTCTGCTGATCCTGCTGCTGTTGATCCTGGTCCTTCTTCTGTTTCTTCTTCGAATTTTTGTTCATCGCCATCTTGAAACGTGGATCGCCTTCCTTATCAGAAAGCAACAAACGGCGCGTCTCGCTGAGATGACGCAACGCTTCCGTTTCAGGCTTCACGGCGGTGGGTGCGTCAGGCTTCGCCAACTCGCCTTCTGCGAGCTTCATCTTGTCCATCGCCTGGTCGAGATGCTTCAATTCTTTCTCGCCCATCGCTGGCGGTTGCTTCGGTCCGGCCTGTTCGCCACCGGGCAAACCATCAGGCGCTTCACCGGATTTCGCGAGTTCCTTTTTAACTTCTTCAATCAAATCAGCAACACGTCCGCGCAACTGTTTCTGGCCGTCGCCGGTCTTTGTCGCAGATGCTTTTTCGCTCTCAATGGCTTTCGCGCGTTCAGCAGCTTCCTTATCGCGCAAACTTTCTTTCGCGCGCGCTTGAGCGAACGTGTCCTTCAAAATCTTCTTCTGAGCATCGATCAATTTATCGAGCTGTTTGATTTCCGGCGGCGTTCCCGGCGGCTTGTCCTTCTTCTTCTTGGGGTCCTTTTCTTCGTCGTATTTTTCTTCGTCATAGACGGTGAGAAAATGGATATCGCTCTTCGTCATCTTCGGGCCGCCGGATGAGACGGTGTCGTTATCAATCGCATAAGCGTAATACGCGATGACTTCGCCGCCCTTCAAATTCATCGTGCCCAATTCCCACGTGAGCTTGCCGTCGGCACGAAGAGGTTGAGGATCCATACGGCGAACCATGATCTGCTTTTCGTCGATTTCGATGCTGTGAAAAATACCGATTTCTTTCACGCCGATGTCGTCGTCCGCACTGATTTCGATGTCAACGGACTGCTCCTTGTGGACCATCAAATCCTTCTCGGGCTTCTTGATGGTCACGCGCGGATAACGGTCGCGCAACGCTTTGATTTGGAAGAGCGAACCGGTGCCGGGATTGCCGTCGGTATCGGCGATTTTGATCTGGTATTCGTCATCTTTATCGACATCAAAAACGATCGACGCTTTACGTGGTTCGGTCGTGGTCCACTGACCGGATTCCTCTGATCGCTTGGATTTGAACGCGACGGATGCGCGACCGAGATCGACGTTGGATTTCACATCGACGTGAATCTTGCTGCCTCGCAACGCGCGGACATCACCAGTCCCGGGCGGCAACAATTCGGTGCCTTTGCCGGTGTACGCCGGGTGCTCGATGCGCAGCGCGAACTCGCTGATTTCTGGCGTCTTGAAGACTTTGATTTTGAACTCGCGCGAGTCGGCGTCACCGGCGTGAATCTTGTAACGCGCGCTGTCGAGCAAGCGTCGCACGGTCGCGCGATAGAGGCCGTCTTCGCCTCGGTCGAGCGGGCGGTCTTCCCAATGATTATCTTTTTCGTCGCCGATCAAAACCGAAAGCGTCGCGGTGTCGGGCATTTTACCTTCAAGAGCGACTACGATTGGGACGCTGGATTCCATTGCAAATTTCGCATCACCGGGTTCGACGCGCGTGATTTCAGTCAGCGTCGGCGCAGCGATGTCAGCGGTCGGCTTCATGAAGCGCGCCCACGTGATTGAAAAAAGACGCGCGCTTTTCGCTGCGTAAACACCCATAAAAAGTGCGAGCGCGAACGCGATTGCGAACGCCCACGCGAGTTGCTTCCAGCGAATCGTGCGCGAAAAATCGAGCGGCTCAGATCGTTCACCCGCTTGATTGACCAACGCGGCAACCAATTGAGGACTGGCGAAACGCGCTGCTTTTTCTTTATCGGCACCGAACTCCAACGCGGTCGAAAGTTGCTGCTCAAGTTCCGGGAACGCGCCTTCAACTTCGCGCGCGGATTGGACCGTGTTGCCGAGCACTTTCCACGGGCGATAAATCCATTGGAAGATGGCGAACGCAACAGCGATCACCGTTGAGGCGAGCGCGAAAACGCGCGTGCCCACCGAGAGTTTGAAGAGAATATCGGCGGCGCTGAATCCCAGGAACGCGGCGACGAAAATGGCCAGCGCGGCAAGCACACCGGTGCCGAGATATTTCATGCGCTGCTTGGAGCGCACACCGTCCACGCGCGAGCGCAAGCGGTCCCATGATTCGTCGGCATTGTCAATTAAACTGTTTTGGGCGGTGGTTCCAGTCGAAAGCATCGGTTCTTTCTCCGGGATCAGGCAGCGGATTTTTTAGCCGCGCGATTCATCAAGTCTCAACAATCGTAAAGCAACTCGTGCGAGGGTCAAATACCTAAGATGTATTAACACCGGAATTGTTGCAAAAGACACATTAAATTATCGCGCCGACGCGATCCACCGAACCAACGTTTGTGCAAGCTTTTCTTTGTCGCCGTGCAAATCAATTGGCTCTGACTTGCCGCGTTCGATCAATACAAAATCGCCGTCCTTCGCGCCGATGGTTTGAGGCGAATTCAGGACGATGGCGTCGAGATTTTTCGAGGCAAGTTTTGCCCGGGCGAAATCGAGCGCAGAGGTGCGGCGCAATTCAGTCGTCTTGCCTTCACCGGTTTCGAGCGCAAAGCCGATCAGAATAGGAGCGCCATTCTTCTTTTTGTAGAGGCCGAGCTTCTTCAAAATATCGACCGTCGGTTTCAATTTCAATTCGAACGTAGACGATGATTTCTTGAGCTTCGTCGCCGACGTTTTCGCGACGGTGAAATCCGCAACCGCGGCATTCATGATCACGACATCAGTTTGCGCGACATGAGCGAAAACAGCGTCGAGCATCTGTGCCGCCGATCGAACCGCGACGAGCGTCGCGTTTTTCGGAGCGGTCTTCAACACATCTGACGCGACGGGTCCGTGAATTAAAATCACATAATGTCCGGCCTTCGCAGCAGCGCGAGCGATAGCAAAGCCGAGCGTGCCCGACGCGCGATTCGAGATGAAGCGGACGGGGTCGATGTCTTCGATGGTGGGGCCGGCGGTGATGAGGATGGTCATAATCGCGTATCACATGTCGTGGGGATTGCATGCCGAGAGAATGAAGCGAACAATCGACTCAATAACGGGACCAATACAATCAAACATAATGAGCAGCACAACACATTTAAGAGAATCGGTACAGATCGTGTGTCATTAACTACACAACACCCACCGCTCGATGGTAGCGACAGGGACTTTGAACTTTCTCGACTGTAATATTCAAATGGCCAGCCAAGCACGTAATATTCAGCCTGCCAACCGTGTGCGGTTTTGAGTGTTATTGATGGCCGAATATTCAGTCCAACAAGTGTCCCACAAACGATCATCACGATCAACGCCGTCGAGAGATGAAATTGAAACGGACGTTTGAACACGATGGGCGCTCCGTTTTTCCCGGCCTGATATGTAGGGGCCTTTCAGGCCGACTTCAATTTCGCACACACCGCTTCCACAATCTGCGCCGGTTCAATCATCCGCCCCGCTCCGGTCATGCCGCATGCGAGCGTCCCGCATTCAGGCCCGAGGATCGTGTGACCATATGATTTGAGCGTCGAAACATTCGCCTGCGTCGCGGGATGTTCCCACATCAACACGTTCATCGCCGGGCACGTGAAAATCGGGCAGCGAACACTGAGCATCAACGCGCTGAGCAGATCGCTCGACATGCCGTGCGCGAGTTTCGCCATCGTGCTCGCAGTCGCCGGAGCGATGATGACAGCATCTGCACTCGTGGCAAAATCGATGTGCGGATACGCGGTTGCGTTGGGAGTCAGGCGTTTGAAATTCGTGGTAAGACAGGGGCGACCGGTGAGGGCTTCGAACGTGTACGGCGTGACGAATCGGCGTGCGCCACGGGTGAGGACTGCGGTGACGTGCGCTCCTTCTTTCACCAGACGTGACGCGAGATCGCAGGCTTTGTACACTGCGATCCCGCCGGTCACACCCAGGATGATTTTCTTTTGGGCAAGACGCATGGCCACCCCAAAAACAGTCCGTTACTTCACTTCTGCTTCCGCCAATTTGGCCTTCTCGGCTTTATCCTTGCCGGCCTTTTCAGCGCGTTCGGCCTTGTCAGCCTTCTCGGCCTTTTCAGCTTCTTCCGTTTCCTTCAGCGCCAATTCCTTGCGCATCGTTTCGGCTTCGTCGCCCATCACCAAATCGACTTTGGTTTCCATGATTTCTTTGGTGACGATGTCCCAAAGATTCTGGCTGTCAATGATCGTCAAGCGGGGCATGCCGCGCTGCAATTCGCGCATGCGCTTCTGATACAGCGTCACCAGCTTGAATTTGCCGCCAACTTTATTCAACAGACCTTCTAGTTCTTTCGGTTCCATGTCCGCTCCTCTTTGTGTTACTCACTACGACTGCCGTGATGACAGGCAATGCTCAGCTCGTCGGATGGCCTTCAAATCGGCCATTGCATGTTCAAACTCATCGTTGGTCACGATGTACTCAAATTCTCTCGCCATCGCCAGCTCGTCGTCCGCCGTCCGCAAGCGCACCGCCAGCGTTTCGTCGGTCTCACTGCCGCGTTCCTTCATGCGCTCAACCAGCGTGTCGCGCGACGGCGGCATGATGAAAATACTGACGTAGCGCCCGCCAAACAACGGGTGCTTTCCAATCTGTTCGACGCCCTGGACGTCAATGTCCTTCACGACATCAATCCCGGCATTCATCTGGTCCAGCACGAATTGCGCGAGCGTTCCGTAGCGCTGACCGTGAACCACCGCGTGTTCCAAAAACTCGCCATTCGCAGCGGCGTCTTCAAACCGCTGTTCGTCCCAAAAATGGTACGCAATTCCATCTACTTCATCGGCTCGGGGCGCGCGCGTGGTCACCGAAACTGCCTTCACGAGATTCTTTTCTTCCGCGACAAGCCGCTTCAACAAGCTCGTCTTGCCGACGCCTGCGGGGCCCGCAACCAAAAAGAAAATGCCTGAATCCATGCGCCTGCCTCCTACGATCCGACTACTCCAAATTCTGCACCTGCTCGCGAATCTTCTCGATCAAACCCTTCATGTCCACGACGCGGTACGTGATGCGGTCGTCGTTGGCTTTGGAGCCGATGGTGTTCGTTTCGCGGAACAATTCCTGCGTTAAAAAATCGAGCTTCTTGCCGGTCTCACCGCCTTCGACCAGCGTCGATTCCATCTGCTGAAAATGGCTTTCCAAACGCGCCAATTCTTCGCTGACATCGGTGCGATCCGTCGCGAGAATCGTTTCGCGTTCGATCACGTCGTTGTTCAACGGCGCGTTGACGGCAGCGTCGGCAAGCAACTTTTGAATGCGATCTTTGAAGCGCTGAACCGTTGCCTTCAACGCTTCAGGCGCAACTTCGCGAATCGCATCGCGGTGCGCGGCAAGGCCGGCGAGTTGCGCGCGGATATCCGCGGCCATCATCGCGCCTTCTTTTTCGCGCATCACATTGAACTGCGACAAGGCCTCATCCAACGCGGAGCGGCTGAGTGTCCAGACTTGCTCGAGGTCTTCTTTTGCGTCGATGCGCTTGATCACGCTCGGCAAATTCATCAGCGACTGAAGTGACACGCCACCTTTAAGCTTCAATTTCTTGGCGATCTTCTTGGCCTGTTTGGCGTAGGCTGCGAGCGCGCGTTCGTTCAATTCGCTGCCGCCTTCTTCGCTGCCGTCTTCAAAAAACAAATTCACGTCGATGCTGCCGCGCTTGACGCCGAGGTCATTGATCAGCGATTTGATGCGGTCTTCGAGCGCGCCGTAGCGGCCCGGCAATTTCACGTTGAGCTTGAAAAACCGCCCGTTGACCGCGCGGATTTCCGCCGTCACTTTCCGCCCGTCTTCCGCCACGGCGCGACCATATCCGGTCATGGAACGCACGGGAGGAATCTTGGATTTCGATTGAGCAGTCTGTGACATGTGTTCTCGCTGGTTTATTACGGCGTTCGGGGCAGACATGTGAACGGGCTAAAAGCCCATTCCACGATCACCCCGTAGGACGGGCTTTTAGCCCGTCAGTGTGCCGCGACTTCACGTGACTATTTAACGTCCTACTTTTTTGTATCAGCCGGCTTGGTGCTTGTTGTCGGAGCTGTCGACGTTGCAGGTGCCGTTGATGTCGCAGCTGCCGTTGACGTGGCCGGAGCAGTCGGCGTCACGACGACCGTGGGCGGGACAACGGCAGTGGGTGCCGGATTCGCCATCGGAGTCGCCGGTCCCATTTGAGCTGGTGCCGGGGTTGTCGTCAGTGCAGCTGGCCGAGCTTCAGCTTCGAAGAAGTCGTTGGTCTTCTGCGGGCGGTTGATGATCGCCAGAACAATCGCGAGGATGAAGAACAAGCCGGCCATGTAGCCGGTCGCGCGGCGAATCGGATTCGTCACGCCTTCAATGCCCGCCGCTTTCGTGCCGCCGAGCGCGGTCAAGCCGCCGCCTTTGCCTTCCTGCAACATGATCAAGAAGATCATGAACACAGCCACGAGAACCAAAATACCGGTCAGAATACCAATGCCCATTATGTCACCATCTCCACTAAATTTTTATGTCCAACGCGTATGCCCGGCATCCCGCCTGCGGCACAGAATTTTACTTTGCTGCTTTCACAATCGCTTCGAAATCCGCCGCGACCAAACTAGCTCCACCCACCAACGCTCCGTCGATGTCAGGCTGGGACAATAAACTGGCTGCGTTGTCCGCCTTCACAGAACCGCCGTATTGTATCCGAAGTGCATCGGCAACGCTGGCATTAAATCGGTCGCGGATCAAACCGCGGATAAATGCGTGAACGTCCTGCGCCTGCTGAGGCGTCGCCGTCAATCCTGTGCCGATCGCCCACACCGGTTCGTACGCAATCGTAATTCCGGTCATCTGGTCCGGCGTAACGTTCACCAACGCGCCGAGCACTTGTGTGCGGATCACTTCTTCCGTCACGTTCGCGAGGCGCTGATCTTTCGTTTCGCCGACGCACATGATGACCTTGATGTTGTTTTCGAGCGCGGCGAAAATGCGCTTGTTGACCTTCTCATCGTTGTCACCAAAGTACTGGCGGCGTTCGCTGTGTCCCACGATCACGTCCTGGACACCGGCGTCAATCAGCATCTTCGGAGAAATCGCGCCAGTGAATGCACCGAACTTTTCCCAGTGCATGTTCTGCGTACCGACGGCAATGTTGCTGCCCTTCAGCACTTCAGACACCACCGCCACGCTCAAATACGTTGGGAAGATGGCGATCTCGCACGTGTCATACCCCGCCAAACGTGTGCGCAATTCCTGCGCAAGCGTCCGCGATTCGGACGGCGTCTTGTTCATCTTCCAGTTGCCGGCTACAAAGGAACGTCGCGCCACGGTGTTGACTCCTGTTCGATAGACTTATTTCTGATACTCAAACTCACTGCAACACAATCACATCGTGCAAAACTTTAGGACACGACCACTGCCTTCGCGATCGATGTTGCCGACGGCAAACGTTCGGACATCGGATAGCTGCCCAGCACTTCCAAGTGCCGGACATTCGATTCCAATTCACGCAACGTTCGCATGATCGGTTCATCAGCGACGTGGCCTTCGATGTCGAGATAAAAATTATACTCCCACGCTCGGCGTTTGCTTGGACGCGATTCGATGCGCGTGATGTTGATCTTGTTATCGTCAAACGCTTTCAAAATCCGGCGCAACGCACCCGGCTCGTCTTTGATCGAAATGACGACGCTGGTCTTGTCTTTGCCCGTGCGTTCGGCCATGCGTTCAGCGATCACGAAAAAGCGAGTGATGTTGTAAGGTGAATCTTCGATGTGTTCAGCAACAATCGGGACGCTGTAAATTTCAGACGCCAGCAATCCGGCGATGGCAGCAACCGAGGGATCTTTGCTCGCGCGTTCAGCCGCTTCCGCCGTCGAACCGACTTCGCGTTTTTCGATCCCCGCCAAATGCCCCTGCAACCAATTTCGGCACTGCGCGAACGGCTGAGGGTGGCTGTAGATCAATTTGATCTCTTCCATCTTGCCTTTGCAAAGCAAATGATGGTGGATCGGCAAATAGATTTCGCTGGCGATTTTGAGCTTCGTATCGGCGAACATGTCGATGGTCTGATTGACGCCGCCTTCAGTCGAATTTTCAATCGGGACCAAGCCGTAATCGGCTTCGCCGCGTGAGACGCACGTGAAGACTTCGCGCATGTCTTTCGTCGGAATGTAATCGACCGACGAACCGAATTTGGTGCGGGCGGCGAGATGCGTGAACGTGCCGTGCTGACCGAAGAACGCGACGCGCGTGGGCCGTTCGAGAGCGATGGTCGCGGACATGATCTCGCGGTAAATCGCTTTGAACGCATCGTCTTTCAGCGGACCAGAATTGTGCGACGCCACCTTCTTATAGACTTGCAATTCACGCGAGGAACTGTAGGGCTTGACGCCGTCCTTCGCTTTCAGTGCGCCGATTTTCATCGCCTTCGCCGCGCGTTCGTTGATCAGTGAAACGATTTTAACGTCGAGATCGTCGATGCCATGGCGCAACGTCTCGATGCTCTCGCTGGGCGCAGCCGCGGGATGCCGGTCGGAAGGTTTGGACGTGTTTTTCTTCATACTCAAGTTTGCGTGCGTTTCGCAGTCTCATGCATTCGGTTCGCGCCCACCAGCGGCGAGGTCTTCCGAATCAAAAAAATAGGCGCTACCAAAATATGGGTAGCGCCTATCGTTCAAAAATGACGATCTTTGCATCCAAAATACCAAGAAAACGAACTCGCGCGCTTTTTTCGAGCCGTTATTGTAACCATTTGACCTTTCCTGTCAAACGATTTATTTAAATTCAATCTTCAGCACTTCGAACGTAATCAAACCCTTCGGTGCCGGGACGTCAACTTTGTCGCCAACTTTCTTGGTCAGCAACGCCTGACCCATCGGGCTGGTCGTGAGGATGCGGTTGCTGAACGGATCGCTCTCGCCTTCACCAACGAGCGTGTACTCTTCGACTTCCTTGTCGGCGAGGCACTTCAATTTCACCGTCGCACCGAAGACGATCGTGTCGTGGTCACCCTTCGACATGTCCACAATCGTCGCGCGCGAGATTTTATCTTTCAGCAGATTGATCTGGCTTTCGAGCAGCGACAAGTCTTCGCGCGCCGCGTGGTACTCGGCGTTCTCAGACAAATCGCCCTTCTCGCGCGCTTCCTTGATCTGCAACAACACTTTCGGGCGACGATCTTCGTGTGTGAAAAGATCCGCCTTCAGTTTGTCGAGGCCGTCCTTGGTCATCGGCACGGTATGCATTCGATTCTCCTTTTGACGTTCCCCCCTCTCCTCTTGAGGGAGAGGGGGACTGGAAATGCTACGAATTCAATAGCGTTTCCAGTCGGCTCAATCCTTTTTCAATCAATTCGTTGCTCGTTGCATAACTCAACCGCACATGGCTGTTCGATCCAAACGCTTCGCCCGGGACGAGCGCGACGCCGGCTTGTTCCAACGCGACGGCACAGAAATCCATCGGCGTTTTAACCGTCACACCATTAAACGTCCGACCGAAAACACCGGTCACATTCGGGAAGCAGTAGAACGCGCCTTGAGGCTCCAAACAAGTGATGCCCTTCAAGCCGCTCAAGCGTGTGTACATCAATTTACGCCGCGCATCGAACTGTGCTTTCATCGCCGCAATGGCCGCGTTGGACTGCTCGAATTTGCCGTACGCTTCTGCCGCACCCGCCTGGCTGAACGCTGCCGGATCGCTCGTCGCATGGCTCTGGAATTTCGCCACGGCCTTCATGATCTCACTCGGTCCCACCGCCCAACCAATGCGCCAACCCGTCATCGAGAACGACTTCGAACATCCATTGACCGTAATGACTTGATCCTTCAATCCCGGAACAGCGGCCAACGAAAGCGGCAGAATATCGCCATAAATCAAGTGCTCGTAAATTTCATCTGACAGTGCCAAAATCCCGGCCTTTTGAAGCACCGCACCAATCGCACAGATTTCGATAGGCGTATAGACCGTGCCGGTCGGGTTCGACGGACTGTTGTGCATGAACAAGCGCGTCTTCGGCGTGATCGCTTTTTCCAACTGCGCCGCCGTGATCTTGAACGCCGTTTTTTCATCCGTGTTGAGAATGACCGGCGTCCCGCCCGCGAGCCGGACCTGTTCGAGGTAGCTAACCCAATAAGGCGCGGGAATGATCACTTCGTCGCCCGGTTCGATCAGCACTTGAAGGAGATTATACAAGCTTTGCTTCGCGCCGTTACTGACGACGACATCTTCGGGCTTGTAGTCGAGATTGTTTTCGCGCTTCAGTTTTTCGCAGATGCTCTTCTTGAGTTCCGCGCCGCGCTTGGCCGAGTATTTCGTATCGCCGGCGTTGATGGCTTTGCATCCCGCTTCACAAATGTGCGCGGGCGTATTGAAATCGGGTTCGCCGACTCCATAGCCAATGATGTCTTTACCCTGAGCCTGAAGCGCCTTGGCCTTTGCATCAACGGCCAACGTGGCACTGGGCTGCACGGCTTTAATACGCTCGGCCAGCTTGTACGAAACGGACATGAATTACCTCTCTTTGACGTCACGCCGCAGGCATCGCGCCTGCCCGTTTCTAAAAAAAAGATGCAGGCTGGACGCCTGCGAAACGGTTCAATCTTCAATAAAAAAAAGCAAGACCGTGTGTTAAACGGTCCTGCGATGGGTGTACACTACCCCAGTGCGAATTGATATGCAACATATTTGTTAAGATTTTTTTCAGGCTGAATCACCGGACTTGCGGTAGACATTCCCTCTCCCCTTGAGGGCAATGGCCCTAAGTTAAGCACAAGAGCGTAATGGAG
>JBAXUS010000589.1:0-1110 GCA_037129555.1 Planctomycetota bacterium | reverse complement strand
CGCCTGCTCATAAGCCAAGTGATTGGCGACGGCGTGGGCGTGCTCGTCAAATCGGACGGTCTTTTCGACCTAAATGGCTTCAACGATTCTATTGATAATTTGGCGCTGGTTGGGGGCAGCACGACGCAGGGCGGTTCGACATTGACCCTGCTAAGCAGTGTTCTTTGTCTTCAAATACAGGCCGGCTCGTTGACAGCCGGCAACGGCGGTTCGTTGGTGCTCAATGGAAAGGTTGCCGGCATCACTCCGTTCGGCGCCCCGACGATTACATCGAACATCACGCTGGGTACAAACGTTACGTTCGACATTCCGGCGTTTAGCACCCCGCCACAACTGATCATTAATGGCGTGATCAGCGACGGCGGCAACGGCTTTGGAATTACGAAAGTCGGCACGGGAACGCTCGAACTCGGCGGCACTGCCAGCAACACGTTCACCGGCACAACCACGGTCCTGGGCGGCGTGTTGACGTTGAACAAATCGAAGAACACGGTGACCCTGAGCGGACCCGTGGTCCTCGGCAACAACACCGATCCCGCCGATACAGCCGTGCTGCGCGATTTGGCGGGAGTTCAACTTTCGAACAGTAAATCGCTGACGATCAATGATTCCGGCACGTATGATCTCAACGGGTTTGCGGACGTCTCCGGAGCGCTCAGCGGCACGGGCAAGGTCGTCCTTCCAGGCGACAATTCCCAGCTCTTATCACTTCTGAACGGCGTGGACTCGACATTTGGCGGCTCGATGTCGGGAGCCGGCGGGTTTTTCAAGGCCGGAAACGGCACGTTGACACTGACAGGTTCAAATACCGTTTTCGGGATCGGATGCCTCGATGGCACACTGGCGTTGAACAATTCCGGCACCAATGCCTGCATGAAAGGCGATATTCTCCAAGTCGGAGATATTGCCAGCCTAGGATCGAATCCGGTCATTAAGTTTCTGGCAAAAGATCAGGTGGCCGACACCTGCAATCTGCAAATCGACAAAAACGGCACGCTGGACCTCAACGGTTTTTCCGAGGTCGTGAACGATGCAACTGTCAACACCGGCAGCATCGCGCTTGGCAGCGCCGAGCTGAAATTGAATAAGTTAATCATTAATGACAGCACC
>JBAXUS010000588.1:0-1131 GCA_037129555.1 Planctomycetota bacterium | reverse complement strand
AACGGTTGACGACGAAGGCAGGCGTGACGCTGGGCAACACGGGAACATTGGGCGGAAATGGCGCGGCATACCGGGCGTTGTTCAAGCTCGAACCGCATTCGGATTGGGTGCCGAATCCGTATGATCGGACGGCGGCACGCGAGATTCCGGGATCGGCCTTTGTCGGCGTGTATGTGCTGACGATCACGATGTACCGAGATCTCAATCCGGAAGTCCGGACGGATGTGTCGCCGACATTTACGCCTGCACTCAAGAACGTTAAAAAGCTTCAGCAAGTCTCTGATCCGATCGTCGTCTTTTTGCATGACACAAAGGCGCGAAACTAACCATGATCTTGCAGACTTCACGTCACATGCGAAGACGGACCGCTGGCTTTACGCTGATTGAAGCGATCATTGCGTCGGGGATTGCGTTATTGGTGTTTGGCGTTGGCTACACGGCGATTTCGACGACGGTGACCGCGAGCAACATCGCGTCGGCGCGTATTCGCGACACTGAAAACGCGCGCTTGTTTTTCAACATGCTGGAACGAGATCTATCGACCGCTGTGCCGGGCCCTACGTACATGAGTAAATCAGCGCTCACGCTCGCGCAGAGTGGTTACACACCGCTGCCGCAGGGCAATGCCATTGTGCTCAACGAATACGACGGTCGAGCATTGAGCGACATCATTCAATTCTATTGCCGCACCGATCACCCCGGCGCACCCACCGACCCGCTGGAACCGCTCCTGTTTGTACGTTACGGTTTGTGCCGCGTCGAAGGCATCAATGCGATTTGCCGCCAGACTGACACGCATACTCCGGGCGCGACGAGCATTCAATGTCCGGACCAATTGACTGGAGTCGATTCGTTCACGTCTATCGACATGAATCCGCTGGCATTGACCAATCATGCGACGAGCGAAAGCTTGGCGCTGTTTGACAACGTGTCTCGGCTGGTGATTGTCCTGCAGCAATGGGACCCGTTGAACCGGAAGTACATCCCGCCGGTGACGGTCAACAGCGCGGATTCGATTTTGGTGACGATCATTTTTGGTGACGAAGGCAATAAAACTCCGCATGCGACGACACAAGTAACGCGCACCTATTCAAAAATATTTCAGTTACCAACGAGCTTCCAGTAAGTCAG
>JBAXUS010000587.1:0-1137 GCA_037129555.1 Planctomycetota bacterium | reverse complement strand
TAAATTCTCAGTCGCGATATTTTGGTACGCTTCGTAGCGATATGTAAACTCACTGTTTTTAAGCGCCTTTCCGACCCATCCCATTTCGTCAAATCGCTTGACATAAATGGATTTGGATAATTTGTAACCAGAGGACATAAACCATCCCGACGCGGTGACGGGCGCAGGATCCGTCTGCCCAAACCCGAGCATGGATGCGCTGATGCGATCGCGGCCGGAGCCCCATTCGCCGCGCAACCACCATCCGACGACTGGCCCGTTGGGACGATACCAGATCCATGCCGCCTGGCGATTAATTGCCGTTGGAGTACTGTTGACGCTGTTGATCTGGTGAACCGGATTAAACGAACTTCCCGACTTGCCTCGGACTCCGTCTGTGCGTGCGATTCCGGTTTCCAATCGGCCATACCATTTTTCCAGGCTCCAGACCGGCTGGCCCGCAATGCGCCAGCAGAAATCTTTGTAGTTGTTGTCGTCCGATCGATTGCCGCCCTCGATAATTTCCGGATCGGTCAATACCGTGTCGTTGGGCCCATTAAACGCGCCGAACCAATATTGTATCCGGCCGGTTGAAGTGTCTTTGGGATCTGTGTAAAACCACGTCCCGTGGACCATCACGCCTATGTCGCGAACGTTGTTGACCGACGTCACCATGCTTCGGTCTATAAAATCCAGAAAACCGCTGCTGCGCCAGGACTCCTCGCCGGACGGCGGTTTGAATTGCCCAATTTGAAAATCATGATGGGGCACAACATCATGAAATGACAAAAACGCGTCTTGCAGCACCTGTGGGAGGATTGCATTACCAAAGGAATGTGCGCCCAGTTTGCCAAATTGCTGGCCCATTCCATTAGCGAGATTGGCATTGACGAGCGTTTCATCATGGCTGGGATCGACAGGAAACGGCGAAAATGTAATATTGGCTTCCCGGCTCGGATCCAACATGACATACGCGGTTACCGTGTCCGCAATATCGAGTGTAAAACGCAACTCCGTGCGTCGTATGCGAAACGTGTCGTTATCAAGCCGCGAATTGGGTTCTGCAAACTTGACATTGTTGAACGCAGTCGGTGTGACAATTCCCCGCGCATCGTTCTGCAACGACTGATACCAAACCTGTACCAAGCCGCCTACAAC
>JBAXUS010000586.1:0-1142 GCA_037129555.1 Planctomycetota bacterium | reverse complement strand
CTCTCATGTGTGCTACTCAACGACGCCATCGGCGACCTCGACGGCATCGAACACTACCTGGATTTCGCATCAAACATCGGCGTCACAAACGTGATCTTCAGGCAGTTGATGCAGACCGATCCGGCGACCACCGAACCGAATTTCGTCACGCGTTTCAGTGACACCCAACGCGTGATGCTCGAACCGATCCTCGATCAAATCAGCGCAGACTCACGCTTCGAATTCCAGCGCCAGATTGTCGGCTATTATTATTATGTCGAAGTCTGGCAGTATCGTGGAATGGACGTCGTTTTCGAAGAGGCCGATCTCGCGCAATTAGAGCGCACCAAGCGCGATGATCCGGGGCTAATTCACGAACTTATTTTTCATCCCAACGCCACGCTGAATTCCACGTGGCAGCCCTGGGACGGAATTTTGAGATGACAGGAGTCGCGCTCAAAACATTTTTGCAATGATCGTCGCCGACCAAACCAAAATAAAACTCCCGCCCAAAAACAGCGCAATCACGGCGAGGACCATCATCGACCACGCGACGAGCGACGACTTTTTGCCCGTCGCCGCGCGTGTTTGCTTCAGGCACGTGACGCAATAATTGATCCCGTCCCAGAGCGTCGCGCACTCCAGGCACACCGTCTTGCGGCACTTCATGCACACCGCTTTGCCGGGCCGTTCGGGATGATTTGCACACGTCTGAGCTTTGAGCGCCATGGCTCCCGTCTTTCATGTATAGATCGATATTAAAACGCGCTCTGCCACGCCGCCTTCAACGCGTCGATGGATTCATCAATCCAGACTTCACGCTCGGGCCCGGTGCATTGCAGCGTCTTCGCGACAGTCACATCACCGACGCATGCGTGAGGCAGGCCGCCGAGAATCGCTTCGAATTCCGGGCGCGCCGACGGACGCACTTCTACCAAATACCGCGCCGGGCTTTCGCTCATCAAGACGACATGCGGTGGAAGCAACTTCGGAACCGGGACTTTCGCCAGTTCGATCCGCGCACCCAAATCACCAGCGAACGCCATTTCAGCCGCCGCGACTGCCAAGCCGCCTTCGCTCATATCATGACACGCCCGAACCGTTCCCTGCACAATGGCTTTGTGCATCGCGTCGTGAATGCGCTTGGCCATTTTCAGATCAAC
>JBAXUS010000585.1:0-1149 GCA_037129555.1 Planctomycetota bacterium | reverse complement strand
CTTCCAAGGGGCGGGGGGGACCTTGAAAACGAGGTTCGCTTTTTGCGCTCCGCGTTGGTGAGGCCCTCCATGGCACACGGGGGCACACTCGGCGCGCGTCGGAGGCCGGCCAACGGCCGTCGGCGGTCGCCGGTAGTCATTGAATCGGATGGGCAGCGCCGTGGCGTCGGGGTTCTCGGACCGTGGTACTCCGTGCGAAACTGAAGACCGGCGCTCGTGTACTTACTAAGTATCGAAGAACCCCGGCGATGGTCAGTGAACTCACGCGAGTGAAGCCTCACGGCGATTTTCGACGAAATGAAAAGTTCCCCCTGTGCGAAACTAGTGGTACTTCCAACAGTACTAAGTATTGAATCGACAAAATTGAAAATAAATGACAAAATTGAAAACATCCGCATGTATTCTCAATATTCTCAAGAAATTCGTTCATCATCAACGACGAGGACAAAGAGAGCTTCACCTTGACATTATTGACGATATTGGGCTATAACATATAACATATACGAATAATGTCAATATATATGTAGTCAATATATGAGGAAGTTTGGCAATATGATCAATTTTACATCATACGTACGTAGCATTGGAAGACGTGTTCAAGTTTCATCCACCAAAAGGTCTCTGTCGGATGCAAGGCGCCGCGCGACGAGTACCGCCGGTGCAGATGGGGATCTGTGCCCCTCGATCCGTCGGACGAGACGGCTCAGGGCTGCGCGGGAAGCCCAACGTCCCACATTCCGGCTTGCCAAAGGAACGTGGGCAGCTGCTCGACGCGAGGCACAAGTTCATCGATGCCACCGTGGCCAAGTTTAACATCAGCAAGCTCTGGACGGGCGCTCACCACAAGGCCACGACGTTACTCAGCACGTGGGAGGAAAGGGCGGCCGAGCTCGCAGAGAGGGCGCGCGGCGTCCGGGAGGCAATGCCGCGCGTGAACACCGACGCATGGCACGCACAGCAGAATTGACAACCTCTCGCGTGACGTCGACAGGCTTTTGAATGAATTGCGGGAAAGTCGGAAATTCTGGAGGACCGTCGCGAAGGACGAGCTGTCAAGTGCCGACATCATCTGGGACATATACCTGAGGGCTTCCCACGTGTACGCCGAGATGCATGCAGCGCTCGCACAGGCGGAGACCGTGCTGAAGC
>JBAXUS010000584.1:0-1170 GCA_037129555.1 Planctomycetota bacterium | reverse complement strand
AAGGTCGTCGCGAAGAAAGCGGCTGCTCCGGCGAAGAAAGCCGCTCCTGCAAAGAAAGCGGCCCCGGCCAAGAAAGCAGCGCCTGCAAAGAAGGCTGCTCCGAAAGCCAAGCCTGCGGCGAAGAAGCGCAAGTAAAATCGACGTTGTAAAATCAGAGACGATGCTTTAAAAGCGGGGCGACCAAACAGGTCGCCCCGTTCGTTTGAACCACGAGGAATATCATGAGCAAGCGCCCACGCATCGGTCTGAACATGACACTGAGCGACATGAACGATCCGCTCAAGGCCAAGGCGCTGTGTCATCTGAAGTACATCGATGCGGTCGTCGCGGGCGGCGGCAATCCGATCATCATTCCGCCTTGTGCGGATCGCGAGATGATCACGTCTGCGCTGGAGATGCTCGACGGATTTTGTCTCATCGGCGGGCCTGACTATTTGCCCGAATACTACGGCGGCCATCCGCAACCGGCTGCCGATTTGATGCACGAACGCCGGCATCATTTCGATATTCTTCTTGCAAAAATGCTCTTGAAGCAGACGCGGCAGCCGATCCTGGGCATCTGCGGCGGGCACCAGTTGCTGTGTATCGCGTCTGGCGGGGCTTTAGTGCAAGATCTACACTCGGAGTGGGTTCCACCTGACAAAGCGGCAACAACGCTTCAGCATTCGGATAGCGAACGCACGAATTCGACGCAAGCGGGGAATGTGTACCGCCACGAAATAAAGCTGCAGCCCGGTAGCCGCATCGCGACTATTGCGGGCGCGAAAAAAATGATGACGAACTCGTACCACCATCAAGCCGCGCGACCTGATCGGATGGGTGACGGATTGATCGCGACAGCGTGGGCACCGGATGGTGTCGTCGAAGCGCTCGAATTCGAATGCGGCGACCGCTTTATTTTGGGTGTCCAATGGCATCCCGAGCGGCTTACCGAAGAACGCGAACAGCTCGCCATTTTCGAAGCGCTTGTTAAGGCAGCCGTTTCTAAGGCAAAATAACCGGTGATGCTCACTGGTTAATTTAATAGTATATCTCCTTATAAAACGCTTATTTGCTTGACAATTTCCGCAGATGCTCGTTTATATTAAGTGACAAAAAGAGCAACTACCTCGTGCGTTGTGGCCAACACGCCCCATGTCAAAAGCGCATTGAAACAGTTGATTTAATTTT
>JBAXUS010000583.1:0-1189 GCA_037129555.1 Planctomycetota bacterium | reverse complement strand
GCGAGATGGTAATCGGCCAGAAGCGCGTCGAAATTTTGTTGGATGTAAATGGCATCGTGAAGCAACTGTGACGCCTCTTCTGCAGATTCAGCCCACACTACTTTATGCCCGCGCAAGGTCAACGCGTCAGAGACGATTCCGCCGATTGCTCGGTTGCCTTCCACGAGCATGATTTTTCGATCCGCCGATTTCGTCCGCCCGCGCTTCACCGCCATCACATTCTCCCAAGTTTTAATCAGTCCGAAATTAGACGCGCGAAGTGTAGCGCAGTCCTATGAATTTCGGATGAATTGGGCATTAATCTTTAACGCCCTTTTGGAAGAAAAATGAAGAACTATTATCGGCAAAAACCAGTCGGGGCATTCACCATATTTTGAGACTCAATCGCACCAATAATCAACGTTACCGTCTTCTCGCGCCGTCCTGAAAACTAGACTGTACTCTCAGCCGTGCCACCGTCCAACGGCGTGACGCCATCCAATGTAATCCAGCACAGTGCGCCCAAAAACGCAGCCACGGCCATCGATCCAAAGACTAAATTCCATTGCTCGCCTTTAGCCGCGTAACCAATTAAATACGGGCAGACGAATCCGGCAAAATTGCCCATCATGTTCATCGTGCCGGAGAACGTCCCAGCGAAACGTCCCCCGACGTCCATACATGCGCCCCAGGAACACGGTATCGTGAAATCGCCGCACATGCTCGCCGCTCCGAGCACCAAACCGAACGTGAGTGCACTCATCTTCGTCGTATCAGATAGCGCGAGATAGGCCATCGCAGCACACGTCCCCAGCATTCCAACCGTCGCAAGCAGCCGTCGAGCCTGCCGCAAACCGCCACTGAGCGTTGACAATTTCTTGGTTACAAATCCAGAGATGAGGCATCCGATCCCGCCGCAGAAAAGCGGAAGACATGCAATCAGAGTCAGGTACGTTTGGTCAGCATCCGTCTTCGGGTGATAGTGGCGATCCAAATAATCCGGGAGCCATGTCACGTAAAAATACCAGACGTAACTGAGGCAGAAATATTGAGCCCAAAGCAACCACGCAGCCTTTGAACTGGCGAAGACGCCCCAGGGCACGCTACCGTGCCCGGACGCATAAGCAGCGTTGGGGGCGAGCAGTTCTTTCTCAGCCGCATTGACGCCGGGGTGGTCTTTCGGATTGTCACGGAACCACCATGCGAACAC
>JBAXUS010000582.1:0-1200 GCA_037129555.1 Planctomycetota bacterium | reverse complement strand
ATGATGCGCATCGCCCGGAGGAATCGCGAACTTCGTTTGAAACAACGTCGTGTAACGCGCGAATTGTGCAGGCGGCGTCTTCGAAAAATACAGCCCCACGCTCGACTGGTCCGTCTCCAGTTTACCGCTTGGATGGTAATGAATCTGCAACACGATCACCGCGTTTTTTTCCAGCCGCAACGCCACGCCTTCGGGTAGCAATCCCGGCACAACTCCCGGCGTCCACACACCCAGTACTTTATTGAATGCAGCCTTCAATCCCGTTCCGGTTCCGTTCGATTTGTATCCAATCGCCGGGTCCGCCTTGTCATTTGCAATCGCTTCGCCCGTGTTGTCCTGGGACACAATCGCGTGATGCACAACCTTCGGATTCCCTGAGCGAAATTCGTACGCCACCAAATACCGTTCGTCCGGCATGTCGGCTGGCAGTACAAAACATTGGAACACATCTTTTCCTTCAGCGGGAATTGAAAACGCCTGCGGCATCGTCACGACCATGTCCGGCGTACCCAGTGTCCAACCGTTCGTAAACGTCGGCGCGCGCGGAGCCGTCTTCGGATCGCCCTCCGGCGCCCCGGCATCGACCCACGCACGAATCGACGCGATCTCCGCATCCGTCAATCGACAGATGTCGCGAAACTCCCCCGCCCCTGGCTCTGCTTTAAAAGGAGGCATGTAGCGTGACGCCGTCACACGAGCAATCATTTTCGCGCGCTTCGAAGCGTCCTCATACGTCAGCAACGAAAACGGAGCGACCTCGCCGGGATGATGGCACTGCGCACAATTCTTATACAAAATCCCCGCGATGTGGCTCGAATACGTGATCGCCTCATCCGCCGATCGAGCCGTCAAAAAAATCATCGCAGCCAGTGCCAGAGCTGAAAGTCGAAGCGTCATAGTTGTCCGTTCCAAGCGAGGAAATTTCCCGCACTCACCTTAAATTCACACCCGTCCGTCAATCGTACTGTCGTAAATTCCACCGTTTTTCAGTTTCATTCCACTCAAGCACAAATCGAATGCCACCTTCGTCGCGTGACACGGGCTTTTAGCCCGTGCGCATCTCTACGTCCAACACCTACACCTCTCCAGCCTTGACGTCCGCCCCCGCCTCTCCGATAATCGCATTCGCACAGTTGTTCTTTTACGAACACGGATCTCGACACAATGTCACCCCGAACGTTGACGTGGCTCGTCCTCTTC
>JBAXUS010000581.1:0-1206 GCA_037129555.1 Planctomycetota bacterium | reverse complement strand
GGTCGTACTTGAGGATGTAGATCAATTCGGTGCCGCCCGCGAGATCGATACCCATTGGGTACTGATTTTCGCGTTCGTAGACGACGGTGAATGACTTGTCGGCATTTTCAACCTGGCGCGTCTTCAGCGTCATGTTGTTCTTGGCGTCGCGTTCTTTGACCGGCGCATTCACGAGGAAGCCGAAGTAGGCACCCAGCATGGCGATGACCCACAGTGCGAAGACGAGGCGACCGGTGTTGCGTTGGAAGAATCGCTGGAGAACTTTCAAGAGCAGAATGAACGTGACGACGACGCCGCCGAGGCAGGCGAGTCCGGCCCATGTCTGGCCGAGTTCAAGGTAATCGTACGTTTTGTAAGACAGGATGCCGAACGCGGCAAGGACGAGGGCGATGAGACCCAGGGCTTGCGGGATCAGCAGGGCGGATTGTGCGGGCATTTTATTTCTGAACTCCTTAGAGAGGTTGCGGTGTTTAACGGCATTTGTCATTTGTGATTTGGCATTTGTTGCGCGTTCAACGGCTCACGTGAGATTTTCAGCGCCGTCGCCGTTCAGCCCCGAAGGGGCGAAATGCGATAGCCCAGGGCGTAAGCCCTGGGTTTGGGCGTGAAACGTATTTTGAGCCCCAACGGGGCGGCATAAATGGGCGGGATATCCCGCGTTCCAACAATTTATGTCGCCCTTTCAGGGCTGGGATTTCCCCCTCGCGCCGTGACCCAGGGCTTCCGCCCTGGGCTACATTAGGCCGCCCCTTTGGGGCTAACAGATGGGCTAACTGTTGGGAGGTCCGCGAGCGGCGTGTGCAATGGACTCAGACGATTCGGGAACCGCGCCGTGATCGAATTGGACGTAAACACGCGACGCACCGGACCACGCTGAAACGCGGGCAAGCGCGGGCACACTACTTAAGTCGAAATGAATGGGGTGGACGGATTCGAGCAAATCGGGCGTGGCGTTTAAGACGCGCTCCGTCGATTTATTTTCGGACTCGGGAACGGGCGCGGTTGCAGGCTTCGCTTTGCGAGGAGCGTGGTTGAAGACGCAATCGCGGGCAAGAACAATGCGCACTGAGCGCGTGGAACTGGAATCACTGACTTCAACGAATTGGAAAACATGCGACAACGGACCCCACGACGCGGCGAGGACAATGCCAAGCGTGGCGGCGAGGCGCGTGGTGAAGCGCCGGGCGAAAGGGGTGGCGGTCGATG
>JBAXUS010000580.1:0-1220 GCA_037129555.1 Planctomycetota bacterium | reverse complement strand
ACGGGCAGGAAAGGGTCTTGTCCGTTTGGGCACCGATCATGGCCGCTACTCTGACACATACTCGAAGCCCTGCGAATTCCGGCTCATTGCATTTTTCCATGCGTTTTGTTATGGTTCGATTACAGCGCAATATCCGGCGCAGTTCATTCGAGCATGGAAACATCTTTGTGTCATCCGACGCCAGTGCCCGACTCCATGAAGCCGATCATCGTCCCAGGGCGAACCCGTCAACGGATACCGTGAATACCCCAGCCGCTGAATTCGAACGGCTCGCGATGCCGCTGGCCGGCACGCTCTATGCGACAGCGTATCGGCTGACCGGAAATGCGACGCGAGCCGAAGACCTGGTTCAGGAAGCGTACGTAACAGCGTGGCAACGATTTCAGCAGTTTCAATCCGGGACGAATTTCAAAGCGTGGATTTTTCGGATATTGATTCTGACGTCCCGGAATGAAAACAGAACACAGCGCAAGCAACCCGTTCAACTCAGTGATGAATCAGTTCGCCAAATTGAAAATGTCGAATGCCATGCCCTGCCTCGGCGGGCTGACGATTCGATTGATTACGACGCGTTTTTGGACGATGATTTCAAGCGAGCACTGGACCATTTGGACGCCGATCATCGCTCGGTATTAATGATGATAACGCTCGGCGAATTGTCGTATCAGGAATGTGCGGACACGTTGGAATTACCCATAGGAACTGTGATGTCGCGGCTCTACCGCGCGCGGAAACAATTACAAGTGGAACTGCATGACTACGCCATCGAACGCGGACTTGTGCGCAGCGGCTCGAATCGGGAGGCACGATGAAACCCGACGACGCATTGACGCACTGCCAGGCGTATCTGGATGGCGAATTGGATCCGGCCCTCGCCGCTGATGTCGAGGCGTGTCTGGCGAACAATCCGGATATCGCTGAATTCTTTGAACACGAACGAGCCTTCCACGCATTCCTCAAAACGCGCAGCGCCCGAGTTGACACGCCGCCAAATTTGATCGACGGCATCCGGGAACGTTTGGAGCAGGAACAGACCCAACACAGCTCAGCTCCAGCGCCATTAAAATTGTCAGCGCAACGATTTTCGCGGCGTGGCTTTTTAGCGATTGCAGCCGGAATCGCCGTCGTCGCGGGTGTCGCATTTTACCAATTCGGACGCTCGCCCGAGTGCCCCTATATGGTGTCGTGCGCCGATGAATTTGCCGACATCAAGAGCGGTA
>JBAXUS010000058.1:0-33937 GCA_037129555.1 Planctomycetota bacterium | reverse complement strand
GTGCTTGTTATATTACATTATTTTCATATTTTCTATTGAATTCTAGGCCAATTGTCGATAGATTATCGGACAGTGTGGTAACGATTATAAACCTATTTTTGGGAGTCGTACATGCGCAAAATGGCATTTGTATTGGCGTTTCTCGTGGCTGGCTTGACCTTCGGACAAGCCGTTGCCGGTGAAGCACGTGGCACCGTTTATCTGTTGACCACCGCCGGTGAATTGGTGTCCGCCGCACTTCCTGGCCCGGCGGCTATTACCGCCCGTTCGCCGCTCGTGATTTCATCGACCCTCGCTATCACCAACATCACCGCCGGTGAAACGTTGGTCGCGATTGATGTCCGCCCTCAGACGCAGCACCTCTACGGCCTCGGTGTGAACGCGACCGCCAACACCGCCACGCTTTATCACATTTCGCCCGAAACGGGTTTTGCAGGCGTTGTTCATACGTCAGGTTTGACCGGCCAAATTGCGTTCACCACTGATGGTATGACGCCCGTCGATTTCGCCGATCCGTCGGTAGTCGGCTGGGATATTGATTTCAATCCCTCCGTTGACCGCTTGCGCGTTGTCGCGGGAAGCTTGACCTTCCGCGTCAATCCCAACACCGGATTGCCTGTTGATGGCGATAACGGCGGCGCATCAGGCAGCGTATCCGGCACCAATCCCGACGGTGCGATCAATGGTGGCACGACCAACGTCAACGCAGCCGCATACACGAATAACCAGCCCAACAACGGCAGCATCACCACGCTCTACACGCTGGATTCCGTCACCAATTCATTGTACATTCAGAATCCGCCGAATGCGGGGACTCAAACAAGTGGTATCCCCATCACGCTCGGCGGAAACCCGGTGGATTTCACCATCCAGTGCGGCTTTGATATTCTTCCCGGCGTGAACGTCGCATCCAGCAACGCGGCCGTCACCTCCGGTATCGGTTATGCCGTTCTCACCACCGGTGGAGGATCCGCGCTCTTCAGCATTGATTTGGTCACGGGTGCCCTCCGCGTTCTCGGCTTCGTTCCCCCCACCATTCGCAGCATGTGTATGCGCACCGAACTGGGTGCTGTTATCGCTATTGGCGATGAAACCAAGCTCCTGCGTTTCAATCCCGCGACACCTGGTACAGTGACGTCGGTGAACCTCACTGGGATTGTTTCCGGCGAAAAGATTGCCGGTTCCGATTGGCGCCCGCAAACAGGGCAGTACATGGCGTTGGGCATCAATGGCGCCGCCAATACCGGTACGCTCTATCTCGTCGATCCACAGACCGCTGCTTTGTCCGTCGTCGGTACCGCATCCCAAATTGCTTTTGTCGATGCGGCTGGAAGTCCTGTTGATTTGCCCGACCCGAGTAACGGACCCTACGAAATTGATTTCAATCCGACCGTTGATCGTCTGCGCGTGACGACATTCACGGGCTTGAACTTCCGCATCAACCCTAACACGGGTGCGGCGGTCGATGGTAATTTGAATTCAGGTACTCCCGCTGGCACAAACACCGACGGCCTTATCAATGGCAGCAGCAGCACCGGTATTTCCGGCGCAGCCTACACGCGCAACTTTGCGCAATCCTTGACCGGCGGCACGACGACGCTGTACACGATTGACGCCACGCAGAGCAAACTCTTTATTCAGACTCCAGCCAATTCGGGTACTCAGACCAGCGGCGTTACTGTGAGGTATCTAGGCGATCCGTTGACGCTGCCGGGGGCATATCCTGTCGCATTCGATATTCCCTCATCCATTGGAGTTCCGCCGGAAGCCTGGTTCGCTTCCACGTTCGGAGTGGCCAACTTTTATCGATTTGATCTGACCTTCGGGGACGCGACATTGATCGGTGCCATCGGCACAGGCATTACGGGCATCAATGGCTTAAGCGTTTTCAACACGGCGTCGATGAATATCGATTACCCGTCGGGCACACAATTGCTCAAGAACACTGGCTTGATCGGCTTCGGCAGCACATTTGTCGGCGTCCCCGTCACGAAGACGTTCACGATCAGCAATCCCGGCTCCCAGACCCTCACTTATAGCGTGCCCACGTCTTCCCCGGTGAGCGTGACTAACCAAACTGCCTCCGGTGTCGTGTATCCGGGTGGTAGCGTGGATGTGGATTTGACGTACACACCGACGGCCCCAGGCTTGTACGATACCACGCTGATAATTACGAGCAGTGACGTGTCCGTTCAAACATTTGAAATCGCCCTGGTTGGAGTGGCGATTAATCCCGTGACCGTCGACAGTATCGGCGTCTTCCCGAACCCCAGCTTCGTCGATGTTTCGAACGCATTCACGATCGCTGTGACGCCGTCGAACTCTACCGTGGCATGGAACTTCGGCGACGGTACCTCAGGCACCGGCACCAGCCCGAAGCACATCTACGGCAATGCAGGCACCTACACGGTCACTGCGACTGCCACTGATCCGGGCACCGGCTCGATGACCTCGAAGACGTTGACGGTGGTCGTCAGCGCAATTCAATCCGGCAGCAGTGCGACGATCGCTGGCACACAGTCGCTGGATGTGGTGTACGGCAGAATCCGAACGGTTCCGAGCCAAGGGTTACAGATCCAAGGCTTCATCAATATTGCGACTCCAGTCGTTCAAAACGCAAACAGCCGTGCATTCAACTTTACGAACGTGCCTGTGACGCTCTCGATCAACGGCTTCACGCGCACGTTCAAGTTGAACAAGCAGGGCCACGCAGTACTGAGCGACGCGCGCTTCGGCATCAACCCGGTGGCCAAGAACTCAAAAGTCGGGAAATTCGAAGCGTACTCCAATGCTAAGACGCTCACGACCAACCTCGCGACCAATGTTGGTTTGGATACGTCTGGCCGCCCGAAAGTCGCCGTCGTGATCATCACGCTCGATACAGTGACATCATCCGCTGTCATCCCGTTGACGTATCTGCCGTCAAAAGACAAGGGCTTCGTGTTGTTTGGAGTGAAGAACACCAATAAATAATCAATCGTCATACGATGGATCATTTAGTTAGAAAAGAGAGCAAGCCGATGTCGGCTTGCTCTCTTGTGGCACTAAAAGTAGAGCCGAATTTAATTCGGCTCTACATCTGTAACATTGGAAACTATCGCGCTACGACTTCCGTTTGACGCGCGCATAGACAATGAGAAGTAGAGCGAAGACCCATATTGCGATGACGATGCCGGGATGTGTGCTTTTTGAATTGACCGTGATGACATTGTTTTCAGGAATGTTCGTGACATCAACAACAGTCTTTTGAACAGAAAAAGATTGAACTACTTGAGATTCTCGAAACGAAATATCCAAAGGAATCGTTCGACTGAGCAGCCGATTTTCAAAAAGCGTTTTCCCATGAGATTGGGCACTGACGATGTACGAGACTTCCCAGAGATTGCCCGGCTCATACTCCTTTTCGTTTAGCACGTTTTCGGACAAATCAATTCGAGTGGGCGGCGCAGAGCAAGGGAATTCGATCTCGTATGACGCACTTGCTCCAGCGATATTCAGCACATGAATCGAACGTTCGACCGGCTCGACAAGTGACGTGATTTTTCCGACGAGGCGCGAGCCGTCGGCGCTGACGAAAAAGTGATTCAGGAGATACTCGCCATGCCGGTTGTACGCGTCTGACGTAATGAGAAACGAATCGTCGTAACCGGATTTGATCGCTTGTTCAACGATCACTTCTTCAGCAGCGATGGTGATCGTCAACTTGATCGTGGTCCCGTCGATGACCACGCGCACTTGCCCTTGCGACAGAGGATGTGCTCGCGCCGGAATGAGCGCGAGGAGCAAAAGAGCAATCGCACCTAATTGAGCGGGGATGACCTGTGACTTGCGAACTCGACGCACGACTACTTGTCCTTCTTTTCGTCCGGAGCCTTCGGGCAAGGCGCGGATTGCGCTTTCAATTTTGCTGCGTCGTCCGTCAAGCGCTTAGCCTCTTCCATCAATTTAGCCGCGTGTTCGAGCATCTTTTCCGGGTCCGGTTTTTCCGGAGCCGCATCGCGCTTTTCAAGCGGCGGAGGCTGTTGCCCCGGGCCGCCGAAATCGCCGTTTCGCTCTCCCGGCGGAGGCCCTCCCGGGCCACCTGGTCCGCCACGCGGCGGGCCGAAACCCGGTCCTCCAGGTGGGCCACCACCTTGACGTCCACCCGGCCCACGTCCACCGCCGGGCGGGCCATCGCGCTTCGCAAAACTCGCGTCCGGCTCGCCTTTGAATTGGCGCGGAATAAACGGATAGTCTTCGGTAATATAGTAGTGATAAATGCCGTCGGGGTATTCAGCGGTCGCACCGACGCGCCCGTTGCATTCGTCGAGATCGCCCAAGCCCTTCACGTACTCCCAATCCGCGGCGAACCGCCCGTCGTATTTCCCCGGCGGAGCGTCTGCTGGACGGTTGCCATCCTTCGTCTTGTAACTGCCCTTCATTTTGCGCACACCGCTCTTCACATCCTTCGGATCATTGTAGCCATATTGAGAATAAATCGGGAAGCCGTCCGCAGCGTAACCGACGAGCACCATCTTCTGTTTCTCGACCGAAATGCGGTCAATCAAACCCGTCGGCAGCGCATGATAATGGTACTTTCCACCAGGCTGAACGTGAGCGTTGCTTTTATCCAATCCAAGATTAATGCCGCCGGTAATCGCTTCAAAACGCCATTGAAAATTCCCGTTCCACGTCTCCGCTGTGCCCGGATCAAACGGCACACCATTCAGCGCCACGCCGAACAACATCGGCCCCGCGCGTCTGCCGGATTCTCCCAGCTTCGGTGCGACAGGAACGCGAAATTCGTACTTCTGTTCCGAGATCACATTGGGATTGCCCGGATTCGGAAATTTGCCCGGCTCATGATCAGGAATGCCGTTGGATGTGATGTACCGATACTCGCCTCGGACTTCAATCGTCGCGCGCGGTTTGAAACCGCCGTTCGCAGGCGCTTGCTCCGCCGCAATCAAGCTAGCAGTCGCCACCATACCAATCAAAAAAACACGACACACCACTCGATAATTCATGGGCAATCTCCAGTCCTAAACAGATGTTCGTCTGCAAAGGAATGTGCCGAGATCGCGATTGGTTTCGATAAAAATAAAAGATTTACAGTTGAGTGTGAAAAAATCAAACGCGCATCACGCGTCCAAACATTCCGTGACCGAGCGGATGAAATCGTCCGGATCTTCGAAAAATGGAAGGTGCCCACAGCCGTTCAAAATCCGCTGCGGATGATGCGAACTCAACGTCTTCAAAAACTGCTCCACATCCGTTGGCGGCGCGTAACGGTCTTCGCTTCCCGTGATCGCAAAAAAAGGAGCACGCAACTGCCCGGCTTCCTCTGTCGCAGACACCTGAGCGAGTGCGTCGGTCATCTCCGCATAACCGGTTGCATCGCTCGATTCAATCAACCGTCGCAGCATGAATATCAGGTTGGGCATCGTCCGAATCGAACGTTCCGACAGCATCAACGGTACGACGAAATCGCCGATCCCGTGCATGCCGTTTTTTCGGATGGTCGCAGCGCGATCCGTCAAGCGCACACGCGTCAACGGCAGCGGAGCCGGCAATCCGCCGACCGAAATAATCTTGCGGACACCCTCGGGAATGCGAGCCGCAATCTTCAACGCCAAAATCGTTCCGAGCGAATGAACCAGCAGCGTAAATGGCCCGCCCCCGCGTTTCTCCGCAAGCTCAATCACCATATCCGCGCACCGATCAAACGAAAACGGCTCGCACCCGCGCGGACTGAATCCAGCCCCCGGCAAATCAAACGCAATCGTCCGCCAGCGGTGTTTCAGCGCTTCGGCCAGTCCCGAAAAATAATACGCTCCCCCACCCAACCCGTGAATGCAAACAAGCGGCGCACCTTCGCCATTCTCTTCGACATAAAGCGTCTCGCCGCTGTCAAGTATCTCAAATCCGCGCATGAGTTGGCACTTTCAAAAGTAGAGCCGATTTTTAATCGGCTCCTATCCATTCAAGGCATCTTACAACTTGTGTTCCTTGCGGTGCTCTTGCAAGCCCGCGCTATGCATCGTCATCAAGTCCGGCTTATGCTTGATCAGCGAGCGTTCAATGTTGTAACCGTCCACGCTGCGATCCGTCTTTTTGATCGCGTCGGCGGCGGCCTGAATCTTCTTCGACGCGGCGACCAATTCGTTCCAGCCGTCCTCTGCCATCTGCCACGGGTTGACTGCACTGTCTGCCATGCTTTTCTCCAAGAATTCGGGTGATGCTTCCAAGATTAAATTCTTAACCGCCAAACGCTCGGAATTCAAACACCGAACATGCTTTATCGTGCATTATCGGTCGTTCCCACATTACTTTTTTTGATATTTTTTATGACCAGCCCCATCAAAATGCTATATTAAGCCTTGCAAAATGACTCAAAATCGGGCAGTATTAACGCTGCGTAATTCTCTTTCGATACAGCCTCCATCCCTTTGCATGTTCTTCGCAATTCGATGGTTACAGGATGTCCTGAAAGACCGGTGATCGGGACTGGCTGGAGCGCCGCCCGCGCCGGTCGATTCATTCGAATCGATACGCAGGCTGGCTCTAACGTTCGTATCAGAAACGACCGATAGTACTTGAAGAATTGGGTCTTCACTCGGCGGAACTGGTAAAGGGTTTATTTGCGATGTCATTGCTGCTCAAAGTCGCTTGCCCCAAATGCAACAGTCATCAGGACTCTCTGATCGGCTCCGAATTGCGTTGTGAAAGTTGCGGCTACGATTACCGCGCCTATGGCCACGGTGATTGTTCCACCCGCATCATCTCTGTCACGCCCGACGAACTCGACCACCTCCCCTATTCCCAACGCGAAACCTACGTCCCGCGCACCTCCACGTCCGCCGTATTGTCCTCCGATCCCTCGCTCCTCGACGACCTCCTCTTGCGCGATCTTCCGATGAAAGACAACGCGCGCTGGGCCGGGCGAGTGCGCTTGATCAAGAAAGTCGGCCAAGGCGGAATGGGCGGCGTCTATCGCGGCTTCGATGAATCGCTGTCACTCGACGTCGCCGTCAAGATTCTCCCGATTCCTCCGAACGCCAAAGAACTGCACTTCGCCGAACGCTTCCGCCAGGAAGCCCGCATCTCCGCGCAGATCAACAGCCCCCACGTCGTCCGCATGCGCGACGTCGGCGAAAACGGCATCGTCATCTATCTCGTCATGGATTACATCGACGGGCGCACCGCGCGCCAAGTCCTCGACACCGCCGGCATCATGCCCGTTCCGCAAGCTCTGCAAATCGTCCACGACGCCACGCTGGGCATGCAAGCCGCGCACGAACGCAGCATCGTTCACCGCGACATCAAACCCGAAAACATTCTCGTCTCCAACGACGGCCGCGTCCTCCTCTCCGATCTCGGCCTCGCCAAACTCAGCACCACCAACGGCACCGACATGGGCCCGTCCTTGACGCGCAAAGGCCTCTTGCTCGGCACGCCCGAATACATGAGCCCCGAGCAATGGGAGATCGGTTCGCACATCTCCGCGCGCTCCGATATTTGGTCGATGGGCGTCACGCTCTGGGTACTCCTTACGCGTCACACGCCGTTCGAAGACAACGACATTTTACAACTCGCGAAGAAGATCAAAGAATCGCCGCTCCCCGACATCCACGCCATCCGCCCGGACGTGCCCGAAAAAGTCGCCGCGATTTTGTACCACTGCATGGCCAAAAATCCGCAGCGCCGCTACATGAACTCCGCCGCGTTGGCCAGCGCGTTAAGCAACGCGATGATGCACCCGGATCAGCAGGACGACGATTTCGCGCTCACACCGTTGACGCAATCCAGCCTCAATGTCACCAAGCCGAATTACACCGAGGTGATTGTTAAACCGACGGTCCTCATTCCGTCAAATCCGGTCATCAGCACCATCGCTGCAAAATCAAGTGCAGCCGTTGCGAAGACTCCAGTGGCCCCCGTCGCACCCGCCAAACCCAGTTCCAAGACTCCGAAAGTTATTCCCATTTCCAACGTGGCGTCAGGCCGTATCGAAGCCATTCGCCCGGTGCCGATTCCGCTCTCCTCCGTCCCGCGTCCAGGCCCGGCCCCAAAGCCCGACCTCATCATCCGCAAAAAGAAATCGACGACCACGCGCAAAGTCGTTTGGCTCAGCGGTGCCGCTGCAGCCGCCTGCGCCGCGTTCGCGCTCTACCACTACTCCGGCTTCAGCTTCTCGTACGGTAAAGGCAGCGAGATTGCGCAACCGTCCAATACACCGGCGATCATCAAGTCCGCCGCTTCTGACATCACGATTGACGTGACCGCGCCGCAACGCGTCAAAGTCGGTGAAACCGCAGTCTTAACCGCCGCGATCAAGAACGCTGACGATCCAAGCAAATACGACATCGTCTGGCGCTCAGGCAAAGACAAACCGCAAACCGGCACCGACATCCCAGCGGTCTTTGAAAACGACAAAGAATTCGACGTCATCGCCCGACGCGTGGACACTGGCAAAGAAGTCGTGACGAAACGTGTCCGCGTCGAAGTTGATTTAGCCGCAATGGTCCGAGAAGACCGCGGCCCCGACGGCAACGCGCCAGCGACCCTGCAAGGTATTGTGACCGGCGGCGCAGGCTCCGCTAACACCGAAGTGCGCTGGTTCGAAAGCAAACGCCCCAACGAGATTCTAAGCACCAAGCTTGTCTTCGTACCGGAAGCCGGTCAAGCCAAACCGGGCAATTACGTCTACGTCTTCCAAGCCCGCCGCAGAGGCGCGCGCGTCTGGGAAACAGCGGCGACCGACAAGTACGCCTACGTGATCAAGCAGACCGTCCCAGCCGAATACACGCAAGCGATCAAGAACGCCGAAAAGTTCATGAAGGAGGCGGAGTCCGCCGAAACCGGAACGGCCGCGCAACTCGCCTTGAAAGACGCCATCGAATGCTACGAATCCGCGCAACGCATCCAGCCCGATAGTCCGGATGTGCTGCACCGCAAATCCATCGCACTCAAACGCGCCAAAGCTGAGGACGATTACGCGCGCCTGATGAGCGAATCGCGTGACTTGTATTACCAAGCCGAAGGCATCAGCACCGATCTTTACGACAAGTCTCACCGCCTCGAATTGGCGCTCCGCCCCCTGCGCGACGCCAAGACGCTCCTCGAAGCCTCCGACTTGCGCGTCCATCCCGAAGCGATCAGCGAAATCAACCGCATCCAGGACATGATGCGCATTTGCTCGACCAGCATCGACTCCGAAAAGAATGCGCTGAAAACATTTGATCTCGACATGAACAAAGCGCGCGGCTTCGTTCGTGAAGCAGAAAAGTATCAAAATCTCGCGGTCGCCTTGCCGCATTGGGAAGACGCGTACGATACCTTCACCGCCTTGAAAAAGCGCCACCCCAAACTCGCTTCTAACGAAGGCTTCCAGCTCGAAAGCAAGAAAGCCCAAGAGAATTTTTACAAGGCCTATCTGTTCGTTACACTCGGCTTCGTCCCCGCCAAACCGGAAGACCCGCTGTATCAAAACATGAAAAAAGCCAAGCCTCTGCCCACCTCACGCAATCAGGGGCAATCGCAGGTGTCCACACAAAAAGAACGTGGCGCTTTGGTCGAGCAATAATGTCGTGTCTCAATCATCATAGAGAATGAACAGTATGCCGTTTCACCGCCTCTTCGCCATGCTCTTGATGTTAAACATGCTCCACATCATCGCAGCCGATGCACCGGTGCCACGCAAGACTATCGTCAGCATCGTCGGCGACGATTTCTACATCAACGGCAAACCGACCTACCCCGGACGTACATGGAACGGCCTCCGGATCGAGGGCTTGCTACTAAACTCGCGAATGGTCCAAGCGACGTTCGACGATCTCAATCTGCAGACAGCTCCACGCTGGGCCTACACGGACAGTGGGAAGTGGGATGCCGAGCGTAATGTTCGCGAATTCATCGCGGCTATGCCAGAGTGGAAACGCCACGGGTTGCTCGCCATTTCCGTCAACTTCCAAGGCGGTTCGCCTGAAGGTTACTCGAAGACGCAAGCGTGGGAGACCGGTGCCTACACCGCCGAAGGAGCCTTGCGCCCGGAGTTCGCCGCTCGGATGCGACGCGTACTGGATACAGCCGACGAACTCGGAATGGTCGTCATTCTCGGTTACTTTTATTTCGGTCAATCACCCCGTTTCGCTGGCGACGAAGCCGTAATTCGAGCGACTGACGAAACCACGCGCTGGTTGCTCGAAGGTGGCTGGCGCAACGTACTGGTTGAAATCAACAACGAATCGAATCCTACATACAAACCACCGATCCTGCGCCCGGACCGTGTCTCGGAACTCATTGATCGCGTGCACAAGACAAAAGCCACAGACGGTCACACGTTGCTGGCTGGCACGTCGTTCGGCGGACGAGTCGTTCCCACAGCGAACGTGATTGCAGTCTCCGATTTTGCACTCATTCATGGAAACGGAGCAAAGGACCCTGCACACATCACGGAGTTGATTCGCAAGACGCGCGCGCTGCCAACATTGAAAACAATGCCGGTGCTCATCAACGAAGACGATCACGAAAATTTCGATCAGCCTACAAACAATTTCACCGCAGCATTGAATGCACACGTCTCCTGGGGCTGGTTCGACTATCGCCGCAAAGGCGAAGCGCCTCACGATGGCTACCAATCACCACCCGTCAATTGGGGCATTAGCTCCGAACGCAAACGCGCCTTCTTTAATTACCTCGCGGAAATCACCGGCAATAAATAACCTTTCGTGTGCGCAGAAGACACACGAGCGAGAGGACAGTTGGTTGGTGCAATTCGGGGAATTATCGTCTGCAATTGAGGGTGTCGCGCTACACTATAAATGTGTGGAACCCGAGAGATTATTTCATGACGTGTTTGACTGCCCGATTTGTTTTAATGCTGCTCGCAAGTTGTTTCTTCATGCTTCCCGCGTCAGCATTGCAGTTGCCCAATTTGCCCGACGCATCCGGTGCGGCTCCGGGTGAGAAGCGGGCTAAAGTTCTAAACTATCCGTTTGATTTGCGCGCATTCCGGACGCGTGCGCTCGGTGCCGACGGATATTTTGCACCCGACATCGCGTTCTCGGTCCACGCGTGCCCGAAGTGCCGCAGTCCCTATGTCTTCGGCGTTTATCCGCGATTAAACCGCGCGCCGTTTGACAGCCTTCAAGCCGTTCGGAAGTCGTTGGAAGACACGCTGGCAAAACCAACGCCCGCGACGATGTATTCCCCGCGTTTGAAAAAAATGATCCCGCGCGCCTGTCCGTATTGCGGCGAGCCCGAGCGCGATGCACATGCCGACGCGTTTTATTTCTGCCACCCCTTGCTCGAAATCGGCGACGATTTGCATATCGATTTCGAAGTCAAAAATGGCAAATTGGGCGACCCGTTTTACTGGCACATCAAGCCAGATGGTTCCGGAAAACCGGTGCCGCTCGCGGCCGAGACGGAAGCTGAATTCTTCAAAACGTTCGGCTGCCACTTTTCCATACGCGCCGTCTGGAACGATATTTTCAAAGCGCATTGGAACGATGATAAAGTCTATTATGAAAACGCAACTCCGGGACTGTGGCTCATCTTCAGGCCCGAAAAAGTAAGTGACGCTGCTTTCAAAGAATTTGCAGATAAGCAATTGGGCGAGGACAAAAAAAAAGGCTTATTCGATCGCCTGGAATCCGTCTTGCAAATAGATAAAAATTCAGCGGCGGAGAGCACCTACACGCAATGGGCTTCGGAGGAGTACTCTAAAAAATTGGTGGCGGGCAAAGCTGAATGTTTCGTCGGGATTTCGCTATCAGAAATGCGTTCCATCGCGTCCGCTGCCGCAGCCTCTCGCGGCGTGTCACTGAACATCGCACCCACTCCGTCTCACGTTCCCGGAAACGGATTTTTTCAACGCGGCAAGCTCCACATTCCACTCACGCTTGCGCCACTCACGAAGCTCGCCGCCACCAGCGGATTATCGCTGCATCAGGCGGCATCGTATTATTTGGGCGATGGCTGTTTCAAGCTCGAAGCCGCTGAAAAGCTATCGAAGAAAATTGAGTCAGTCCTGCCGGATTGCGACTTCGCATTTCGCGACGGCGGAACGATGAATATCCGGGATAAATTCAACGAAATCAGAAGTGTCGATCTGTTCGCTCTCTCGAGCCAACTGAATCCGGAAGACGAGTTGCTCTTCTCATTGTATTCCGAGCGACTGCTGCGCTGGGACGTTGCAAAAAAGCGCTTCGGCCCTCCACCGTTGGACCGCGAAATTTCACCCATCGGATTGCCTGCGTTCGTCGAGCGACGGATTCGCCCGGCGGAGCATCTGATCAAACACAACGCTCCGACAGCGCTTTTTGAGCCGTTCTTCGACAGCGACGGGAAGCGCTGCGATCTCTGCTACACAAACGAATGCACCTCCACGGTCGTGTTCATCGACCCACAAAAACCGCAGTTCAAGGACATTCCGGATGTGAACGCAGCGCGACGCTTTTACTACGCGGACGGTGGGACGTTGCCGCTCTATATTGAAGCCCTCGATGTCCTGCGTTTCCCCGGTGGAATCCCAGGACTCGTCGAATGTCCGGCGGTGATTTTGTGCGGCTCAGACGTCTCCTCGCTGGCGTCAGAAGCGGAACGAGCGACTGCGTTGGCGATGTTCGCCGATCTTCCCGACGTGACCCAGCACGTTCATTTTTACGCGTTCAGCACGAATTGCGCGGCGGTGGCGCCTCGCAAATTGACGCAGGACGAACAGGCGCTGCTGAAGTCGCGCGTACAGTCGTTTTTGAAATCAGCCAATACCGATCCGGGGCTTGAATTAAATTTGTATTTCGACTTGCCACGAGCTAAGCCAAAGGGGAAAGTAGTGCGCCGCAAGAATTGAATTGGGTTTCGAGTTGTCAGCTCTATGCTGGACACTCGGACGTGGCGCAATGAGTTTTGACTATTTGGAATCGCTATGGATTGGCTCAAAGAGCTTTTTTCGAAATTACGTCACGTCGATCAATTGATCGCGTATGCAGGCTACGCCGGAATGGCGGGAATTATTTTTGTTGAGACGGGGCTGCTGGTCGGATTCTTTTTGCCCGGGGATTCGCTGTTGTTTACGGCGGGATTAGCCTGCAATCCGAACAGTAAATTGTTCGAACTGGTGCCACTCGATCTTCTGACGCTGAATGCGTATTTGATCCCGGCGGCGGTTATCGGCGACACGGTCGGCTACTGGATCGGCTACCGCGCGGGGATCGGAATGTACAACCGCGAAAAGACGTTCTTTTTTCGCAAAGACCACTTGATGAAGACAAAAGAGTTCTACGAAAAACACGGCGGCTACACAATTGTCGTCGCCCGATTCGTGCCGCTTCTACGAACATTTGCTCCAGTCGTCGCGGGCATCGCACAAATGCCGTACCGCCAATTCATCGCGTACAACGTCTTCGGCGGAATAGGGTGGGTGACAGGCTTGAGCGTCCTGGGGTATTATCTCGGCAATGTCCCATGGATCAGCAAGAATCTTGAAGCATCGATCATGGTGGTCATTTTCATTTCGATTTTGCCAGTCATTATCTCGGTGCTAAAATCATGGTTTAAACGCGGGGATACGGCCCCGACTCCTGGGCATGAGAACCGGGCAGAGGGATCCGGAGCGAACGACGTTCGATGAAAATCCTGATAACCGGCGCGGAAGGATTCGCGGGATCGCACTTGGTGGACCATTGCCTGGAGCAAGGCGATGAAGTCTGGGGCACCTGCATGCCCGGAGCGCGCACGGTCAACATCGCGCACCAGCTCGACAACATCACGCTACGTATCGGCGATTTGACGAAGCCAGATTTTCTGCGCGGCGTGTTGCGCGAAAACCGCTTCGACGCATTGTTTCATCTGGCCGGAATCAGCTACGTAAAAGACGCGGAACGCCAGCCCGCGCGAACCTACGAAGCGAATCTTCTCTCGGGTATTCATCTGCTGGAAGCGGTCCGAACGTTGAGCCCGCACACGCGCGTGCTGTTGGTAAGTTCTGCCGAAGTCTATGGACCTGTTGCGCCGGAACGCCTGCCGGTGCGCGAGGATTATCCGTTCGCGCCACCGGTGAGCATCTTCGCTGCGGGCAAAGCAGCGTTAGAATTGGCTGCACATCCGCTGATAAAAAATTTCGGATTGCATGTTGTCCTGGCGCGACCGTTCAATCACACCGGGCCGCGCCAACGCGCCGATTTTGTCTGCTCGACATTCGCTGAACAAATCGCGAAAGTCGAGACCGGTGCCGCTCCGGTCATTCAAGTCGGCGACTTGACGCCCCGGCGCGATTTCTCCGATGTGCGCGACATTATTCGCGGCTACCGAATGCTCGCGATGCAGGGCGAAAAAGGCGAGGCGTACAATCTTGCCACGGGCGTCAGCGTGACGGTCCAGGAAATTTTGGACACGATGGTGAACATGGCCAAAGCAAAAGTCGAAATCCGCCAGGACCCGTCGCGCTTGCGCGGAGCCAATCAAGTCATGGACGTGCGCGGAAGCATCGAGAAAGTGAAAGCAGCGACAGGCTGGACCCCGGAAATCCCGCTCGAAAAAACGCTGCGCGATCTATTGAATTGGCACCGAGCGCGACTCGCCGCGAAGACATAAACACTGACCGCTGGCTATACAAATTTACAACATGCCACGATCAAAATTCGCAGCATGTCCATTGGGCACGTTTTTGCCCGCACGAATCAAGCGCCATGCTTTCAGCGCATCCGCCGGTTCATAATTTCGATACACGAAATCCGCGCGCACAGAGACCGCACCCGCATCGCGCAAATCATTCAATCGTGGCGACACGCAAAACGCGCCTTTATTGAGCACGATCGTTCGGCAGTGGTAATCGACCGCCTGCACTTTTTCACCATAACTCGAAATCATGTCCATGCTCTCGAATTTACAATTCGCTTTGCCCGGGCACCCACCGATCAAATTTGCATACGCGCACGATTCGGCCATGAACATGGGCGTGTCCTGATGCACAATCGCAACAGCCTTCGCTCCGAATTCAGCGAAGAGCGAACGCATGTTGTCGAGGCCGTCCTCAGGTGAAAGTGCGAAGCGTTTGGCACCCATCGCGAGCGCCTGCAACGCAGCGGCACGATTGACGACGTAAATCGACCAATCCGTAGCCAGTTCAAATTCACTCGAATCGCCGGGAACACTGCCGTCCAAAATGCCGTTGGCGTTCAAATACGTCCACGCCGATACGTTGCCCGCTTCCCACTTAGAATGCCCGGATTTTCTCAGGCGCTCGAGCTTCAATTGAATCCCATTCTCCTCCCACTTCCGCGTGACCGGTGGAAGTGCGAGCCGAATTTTATCGCGACCGATGCGCCCGGCGAGACGATCCAGTTTCTCCGTCAAAATCACGCCATGGTCGCGCGCGATGTCGATGAGAACTTCATCGACTCCCACGAAATCCGCATCGTCGAACGCATCGAGGAATCCGATCCGGTCCACTTTGATCGACCACGCCAATTTGTGGTGCAGGCTTCCAGCCTGCTTTCGTTCGTCCCGGGGCAAAACGTCCGCACGAACGATCTCCAATCGCTTCGCCAACGCAGCATCCAACGCGCGTTCAATATCGTCAGCCATCTCCCGGCGCACGGCATTCAACTGCGACACCGGCACAAATCGCGAAGCCGAATTGTCGAACTCAAACGATCCCAACAGCAGCTTCGTTTCGCCCAACTTTTCGAACGCACCGCGCGCGGCTCCGTCCATTTTGACAGCGTCTTTTGCGACCTGAAACGGACCACTCACGACGCGTGTGATTTCCACAGGCGCTTCGGAACTTCGACGCGGCGCGACGCAAGCCGTGACAGTCAATTCCGCCTCGCTCAATTTAAGCGCGATGTCCACGATCCGGCGAGTTCGGTGCAACCCGGCCTTCGGTCGATCGTGGCGATAGCGGCGCTTCACGTCCTGGGACGACGAACAATAAATCGGCGCGCCTTCCGGAATGAACGGATGCTCTTCCGGAATCGCGACTTCAACGAGCGAATTCGCCGGGACTTCGAACGCACTTTCCCGACGCTCGTTTTTCGTGATGAGATTCAGCGTCTCAACCGCAAATCCAAACGGCTTTCCCAGCCCCGGCACATCAATCTGCAATCCATCGTGCCGCTCAATCGGCCGCGCCGTTGTGAAGCGCAAAAACGCTTGCTCCGAATTCGGATCGACGATTTTTTCAACACTGCCAATCGCCGTACCCCGATGCCCAACCGTGTCACGATCCGCGACCTCTTTGTACTTATGCGACATCGTAAACAAGCGCGTCCACGGTCGGCTGAACACCGTCTGCATGTCCGCTTCGTGGCTCGCACGTTCGGCTTCAGGAAGCGAATCGTCGAGCAATCGCCGGTAGTAATCAGTCGTCGTCGCAACATACAACGGACTCTTTTTCCGCCCCTCAATTTTCACGCACGAAACACCCGCCGCGCGCAAAGCGGGCAGGTGATCCGGGAGCGCCAAATCTTTCATCGAAAACGCAAAACCATGCGAGGCGCTACGCTTCGTCGCCGTCCCGTCGCGCAACGTGTCCGGAGCACCGCTGACTTGAAAATCGTCCCGGCACGAATACGCGCACTTGCCGCGATTCCCGCTGCGTCCATTGGTCTGCGACGAGAATAAACACAAGCCACTGTACGAATAGCACAGCGCGCCGTGAATGAAAACTTCCGTCTCAACACCGGACGTCGCGGTGATGTCGGCGACTTCTTCAAGCGTCAATTCGCGCGCCAAAACAACGCGCGTGAACCCCATCGCCTTCAACGCTTCCGCACCCGCGCGATTGTGAACGGCCAACTGCGTGCTCGCGTGAAGTTCGATCTCTGGAAAATGCTTTCGAACAATCTGATACGTCCCGAGATCCTGAATGATCAGCGCATCCACGCCGATCTCGCTCATGGCTCCAAGCGCGTCAACAAGCTCGCCCAATTCCTTTTGCAAAATCAGTGTATTGACCGTGACAAAAACGCGGCGCTTGCGTTCAAGCGAATGAGCAAACGACGTGATGGCATCAAGATCGTCGAGCGTGAAATTCTCCGCTTCCGCACGCGCCGAAAACTTTTGCAACCCAAGATAAATCGCATCAGCCCCGTAATGAAACGCCGCATACCCCGCATCCAAACCACCCGCAGGCGCGAGCAATTCGACCGCATGTTGCGGAGCCTGCCCAACCAAAAGAGGAACGCTCAACGGCGCTTCAATCGTGCTGGGATCATACTCGCCCTGGGGCGCATCAGGCTCAGGCGCAGACTCCGCCGAATCGATCCCTGGAAGCACCGAAGCCAACGTCATCCCGTTCCACGCCGGCGGGCGTTTCAGGCCGTCGGTGGAACAGCCGCAGGAAGTGGAAGTAGTAGGAACGTGAATGGTCGTCTCCAATTTTCTCATTTCAAATGCAAAAAGCCAGACCGAAAATCCAGCGACAATTCCATTCCTCTAAAAAAATCCAAGCCCAAAACACCTTCTATCGATGACGAGTTTGGGAAATTATGGCAAACAATTGGAATTGACCGTTTGTCACAACCTAAAACCTCAACACGCTGTGCAATCACCCTCGGTGCAATTGACACTCCGCTAGCTGACGTCATTTTTGCATGAACTAAACAATTCTTTAAATCGTATCCAAGTACTTCCATTATGGATGCGCTAACAACTGTTCCCGTAGCTCCCGTATCCAATGCCATTTGCACAGGACTGCTCGCTCGTGGACCCCATATCCGCGCGGATAACATAACTAATCCGCTTTTTGCATTAAATGCGTATTTCATAGCACAAATACCATGTCTTCGGGCGGATCCCCGATATACAAAACAGCAAAACTTTTGGGCAGCACCTTTTTTGCCATCTTATAGATGTCCTGTTTGTTCTTGCTATGTAACAGAACTTTACCGCTCTTTACATTCAAATTCTTAGCGCATACTGGATTTTCAATCAGTACCCACTCTTTATCGAAGCTCTTCTCCATTTGGCGCATTGTCATCGATTCATTCATATCAATTTTCCCTTTCTTGCGCAAGCCTCTCCGGGCAGAACGTTTTTGTTTCCCCGAATTCAAGTATAGCTATTCTCTCATGATCCATACACTTGGCAACAGAAAATTACTTGGATCACGCTTCGGCTTTTGCGCAAACATGACGTGATAGTCTATCAAACTTTTCCTTGGTATTTTCTTTAAAACATGACCTCGATCTTTGCTAAACGCAACGACATCAGCAATCACAAGCTCGTCATCATCATAAACCGGATTGCAAATCAATACCCATTTCTGATCGAAACGAGAATTGATTGCATTCTTAGACATCCGCCTAGCATTCTTCGGCATGATATCCCTCAGTATCTTCAGATCGCAAAGACCAATTTTAACACTAAAAATTCTTAGCGTCTTAGTACCTACCTTTGCGTCTTCGCGTCCAAACAAATTGATAAAAGTCGATGCCGTCTATTTCACCCCGCCCGTATTCCGCGATTGATACAGTTTGTATTCAACCCCGTCAACCAGCGCATGCCAGCTCGCGTCGATCACGTTTTCACTGACGCCCACCGTCGTCCAGCGGCTCTTATGATCGCTCGATACGATCGTCACTAGTACCTTCGCGCCTGTCGCCAGTTTCGAATCAATCACGCGGACTTTGTAATCCACCAGCGAGACTTCTTTCAGCTCCGGATAGAACCCATCCAACGCCTTGCGCAACGCGCTGTCAAGAGCATTAACCGGTCCGTTTCCATCCGCCGCCGTGTGTTCCGTCTTCCCGTTCACGTCGATCTTGACCGTCGCTTCCGTGACGGTTTCGCCTTTGTCGTTCACATCCGTCAAGACGCGGAATCCGTGCAGATCAAAAAACGGTGTGTGTTCATACAGCGTCTTTCGGACCAGCAATTCGAAGCTCGCTTCCGCCGCTTCAAACACGTAGCCCTTATTCTCCAACTCCATCACGCGGCTCAGCACTTTTTTCAATGCGTCGGGATTGTCCTTCAAATTAAACTTGGTCCCCATCGTCGCAACGAGATTACTGCGCCCGGAAAGTTCGCTGATCAACACGCGCCGAACGTTACCGACGCATTCCGGCTCAACATGCTCATACGTCGCAGCAGATCGCGCCACGGCGCTGACGTGAATGCCTCCTTTATGTGCAAACGCGCTGCGGCCAACATACGGCTGATTATCGCGCGGCTGAACGTTTCCAACTTCATACACATGCCGGCTGATCGCCGTCAGTTGCACGAGGCTGTCGGCTCCACGCAAACACGGGCGATTCATTTTAAGTTGCAGATTCGCGATCACCGGCAGCAAGTCAACATTGCCGCAGCGCTCGCCAAATCCGTTGATCGTTCCCTGCACGTGGCTAGCGCCCGCTTCGATTGCCGCCAGCGCATTCGCGACGGCCACACCGCTATCATTGTGCGGATGGATACCGATGCGCTTGCCCGGAAATTCTTTCACTACCTCAGCGACGATCCTGCTGATTTCCGGCGGCAGTGTGCCTCCGTTCGTGTCGCACAAGATCAAACATTTCGCCCCAGCGTCTGAAGCAGCGCGCAACGTCTTGATGGCGTATGTCGGATTGTGCTTGTAGCCATCAAAGAAATGTTCCGCGTCGTACAACATCTCTTCGCAATTCGCAGCCAGGTATTTCACGCTGCTGGCGATCATGTCAAGATTGTCCTGCAGCGACACGCGCAGCGCATCGGTGACATGGAAGTCCCAGCTTTTTCCAAAGATGATCAATACCGGAGCCTGGCTCGCAACGAGCGCTTGAAGATTCGGATCCGCTTCCGGCGTATTCTTGGCGTGACGCGTCGAACCGAACGCAGCGATACGGGCGTGGTTCCACTTCTCTGTTTTCGCCGCATCAAAGAAACCCATGTCCTTCGGATTACTCCCCGGCCAGCCCCCTTCGATGTAGTCCACACCCAGACCATCGAGCGCGTGGGCGATTTCGATTTTGTCCTGCAACGAGTAGGCGATGTGTTCGCTTTGAGTTCCATCGCGCAACGTCGTATCGAAAATTTCGACGCGCGAGCCGGGACGTTTCACTGTATCATTCATCGTATTTGAATCCTGCATGGAATTGAATCCTTTCGTGCGCAAGCGGCACCATCCGTTTGTTTTGGAGTGCCATCGCTCAGTCAGCGCGGTTGAGTCGTATCAAAAATTACCGTTGAAAAGAAAATGAGTGGGATAAGATGAAGGCCGTTAAATCACGCCCCTGCCGACATAAATCGGCAGGGCGGTGAGACCTCTCTTCTCAAGTGAGAACGCGCAAGGGGCGAAGGGTATGCAGAGCAGTGAAGGCATGGCGGTCAAACGTCCTCTCGAGTCCTCACAATACTACACCATGCGCAAAAAAAATCAAGCGGAATACGGAACGCACATCGCGCTGCGCTCATCAATCGCGCTGTTCGAGTTTCTCCAGCGCAATCGCTTGAAAGGCTATTAAATGTTGGTAGTATTTTCTTTGTATTCATAATTCAGTACGCTGGATTGTCTCGGTACCAGTTATAACATCGCCCTACCTCATATAAATGGAATCGATTTGAACGATGAAATTTCTCAGCCACCGTGGCTTATGGACACTCCCTGCCGAGAAGAATACGCCCGAAGCGTTCCTGAACTCGTTTGCAGCTGGCTTTGGTACAGAGACCGATTTGCGCGATGCGCTCGGACAGCTCGTCATCTCTCATGATCTGCCCGACGCAAATGCACTGAGCGCTGACGTTTTTTTTGAATTGTATGCGTCGGCCAAACAGAATCTTCCGCTCGCATTGAACATCAAAGCAGACGGGCTTCAGATGCTCGTGCGCACCGCGCTGGAAAAGTACTCTATTTCGGAGTACTTTCTGTTCGACATGTCACTTCCTGATGCGCTTGTTTCAATCCGCAATGGTTTGACTGTTTTCACGCGGCAAAGCGAGTACGAAACGGAACCGTTTTTTTATCAACAGGCGGCCGGCGTTTGGATCGATTGCTTTCATGGCGAATGGTTGACCACCGAAACCATCGCTCGCCATCTTGACGCAGGTAAAAAGGTATGTCTGGTTTCGCCCGAATTACACCGACGCGACCCACATGCGTTCTGGGAGCAACTCTCCGAAATGGACCTCCGTAACTCCGATGATGTACTCCTCTGCACCGACCGCCCAGCCGAAGCGAAGGGGATCATTCATGACTAAGATCAAAGCCATCATCTTCGATATGGACGGCGTATTGATTAACGCCAAGGATTGGCATTACGACGCCTTGAATAAAGCGCTCGAACTCTTCGGTTACAGCATCAACCGCTTCGACCATTTGTTCACGTACGACGGCCTGCCGACAAAAAAGAAGCTTGAAATGTTGACGTTGGAGCACGGTCTGCCGGAAGGCCTTCATGCGTTTATCAATGACATGAAACAAATCTACACGCAGGAAATCGTCTTCGCCCGATGCAAGCCGGTGTTTTATCATATGTATGCGCTGAGCAAGCTTAAGGCATTGAACTACCGCATGGCGGTGGCGTCCAATTCGGTGCGGGCCAGTGTCGAGTTGATGATGGACAAAAGCGCCCTGGGGCAATACATGGAATTTCTGCTTTCAAACCAGGATGTCACGCGCTCAAAGCCCGATCCTGAAATCTATACCGTGGCCATCAACACGCTCGGACTACAGCCGACGGAGTGCCTCGTTGTTGAGGACAATGCCAACGGCATCAAGGCGGCACGCGCGGCGGGGGCTCACGTCATGGTGGTGAATTCGGTTGAAGACGTGAACTTCGACGCAATTCAGTCCACCATTCGAGATGTGGAGGGCCGCGCATGAACATCCTTATTCCCATGGCCGGCGGTGGCGATACCTTTAAAGAGCGAGGCTTCGCGCACATCAAGAGCCTGGTCGAAATCAAAGGCGAACCGCTGATTCAACATGTCTGGGCCAACTTTTCGACATTGAACGCGAAGAAGCACATCTATGTCATTCGTAAAGAAGATGCCGGCCAGCATCGCCTGGCTGATGTTCTGAAGCTGATGGATCCGCGCGCCGAGCTCGTTTTAGCACAGGGCCCGACGCACGGCGCGGCCTGCACCGCCTTATTGGCCATTGGACAAATCGACCCCGACGAAGAGTTGGTCATCACCAACGGCGATCAAATTCTGAAGACCGATTTGCTCAACATCATCAATGGTTTCCGTTCTCAAAATCTCGACGGAGGCGTGGTGGTCTTCGATTCAATCCACCCGCGCTGGTCGTTCGTGCGCTTGGACGCGTCCGGTTTGGTGGTTGAAGCCGCCGAGAAGCGCCCGATCAGCCGGTGGGCGACTGCGGGCATGTACTATTTCAAACGCGGTGGCGATTTCATCCGCGCAGCCATGGCGATGATCCGAAAGGACGCCAGCGTCAATGGAATGTTCTACATTTGCCCTTGCTTCAACGAAATGGTCTTGAATCTCCAGCGCATCGGAGTACATGCAATCGAGCGCAATGCCTATCTCTCGCTGGCCACTCCCGCCGACGCTGAGTACTATGAGAATTACCTGTCCACTCTACAATAAGGAATCCATTTTCCATGCGCGTCGAACGCCTCGAAAATATGATCAAAGGCTGGTTTGTGGGCGGTTTCTCACCGACCGTTTTGCAAACTGAAGCCGTCGAAGTCGCCGTCAAGCACTACAAGGCTGGCGATAATGAAGGACCTCACTATCACAAACTCGCGACCGAAGTGACCGTGATCGTCGCAGGCCAAGTTCTCATGAACGGCGTCACATATGTGGCCGGCGACATCATCCGCATTGAACCCAACGAAAGCACCGATTTCACCGCCCTGACCGACGCGACCACGACAGTCGTGAAGTGTCCGGGCGCAAGGGACGATAAATACACATGCTGAACATTGTCATGCCCATGGCCGGCCGCGGTAAACGCTTCGCCGACGCCGGCTTCACCCAACCAAAACCCTTGATCCCCATCCACGGCAAACCGATGACCGAAGTGGTCATCCAGAATTTGCGCCCGGCGATCCCGCACCGGTTCATTTTCCTGATTCTACGCGAACACGCGGAAAGCTTCGGCTTCGATGCGCATCTCCGAGCCTGGGCCCCCGGATGCGAGATTGTCTTTGTTGATAAGGTTACCGAGGGTGCGGCCTGCACGGTGCTGCTCGCGCGCGACCTCATCAACACCAGCGATCCGCTGATGATCGCGAATTGCGACCAATGGGTGGATATTTCGATCAATGATTACCTCGCAGCGCTCGACCGAGGAAACGCCGACGGCCTGATCATGACCATGTGGGCCGACGATCCGAAATGGTCTTACGTGCGTTTCGACCCGCAAGGTCGCATCTGCGAAGTCGTCGAGAAACAGGTCGTTTCAAACGAAGCGACAGTAGGTATCTATAATTACCGAAAGGGTTCAGATTATGTCTGGGCCGCCGAGCGCATGATCACCAAAAACTTTCGCGTCAACAATGAATTCTATGTCGCGCCCGCCTATAACGAACTGATCGAACAAGGCCAGAACCTGGTCGTGTACAACGTCGGAAAAGAGTACGCCGGCATGTACGGCCTGGGTATTCCAAGCGATCTCGAAAAATTCGTTTCGTTCGAAGTCTCCAGGAAGGCAGTCAACTTCTAAAATCAGGCCTGTTTAGTTTTCTCATTTGTGTCAAACAAACTCACTGCTTTATCGAATGGCTCATCCAGAAGATGCTCGGGCGCGCTCGCATCCGCGCTGTACTGCTGATAAAGACGCAGCCAATCGAGAAAACGTACCGTCTGTGCACAGGATGCCCCCGAATAGTCGCGGTCGGCATATTCATTATGCGGTGCGTATTTGGGCCAATAAGAGTCAAGCCATTCACGATCAATCACAATGAAATGGTTGGCCAGTGCTCGCCAGCTTTCCGCCAGAGTCAAGGAGTATGATACTCCGATTTTCGTAAGGTAGTGCTGAGTTAAAAATATCTCCGGTACGACGTCACTTTCAATCACTTGCCGAATGGTTTTTCCGAAAAAACCGATGCGTGTTGTGAGCTGGTTATCAGGCGGTGACCAATATTTCTCCATGTCGTCTGTAGTGCCAAACATGAATTGATCCGCGAAATAAAAAGGGATAAACATCATTGTTGCGAAATTCGTGGTCAATAGACGGGCTGTCTGATTCGATTCGCTTTTGAGCGGGAATTGCACCAGCAACTCATACAGAAATACAAGGATGTTTGGGGCATAAATGCGTTGGTCGCTACGTGACTTGGCTACGTAGTCGCACCCGAGTTCTCTTGCTCGCTGAATACCAGACAAAGTTGAACGGGTCTGAAAGTTGACGTTTATCGCCCCGGATACTTTTGGTTTCACGCTCGTCACCACTATCGCACCAGCGTCTTTTAGTCGAGTCAATATCTCTGGAGCTTCGTCTTCCCATGTGGATACAATGATCTGCGTACTGGGCATTGACTGTCGATAATAGTGAACACTTTCGAGTGTGAAATTATCCTCATGACGGATGGCTCCTTGGATGATCAATCCGATAGTCGGAGGAGTGATATTTGGATTTAACACAGGTAAATAAGACGTTCGGGAGGCTGCACCGCTTTTCGGTCGACGGTGAAGTGTCAGAAAATCAGGACCTTTATCCTGTGCGCCTTGAAGACTCGATTCAATAATGACATTCAAGACTTTATGGGGAAGAATCGATAATGCTTTTCCCAGTACAAACAGAATTTTTTTGCGTAACGCGATTAGATAATGAAACATGTCTACTTATCTCCGGACAATCCGTAAGTAGACCATGCTGGACGCAATAGTCCAACCGTTCCCTTGCGGTTGTCGAGAGGAAACTGCCTGCCTATTCCCGTGATATTATCTAATTGAAACTGCAGCATTCCTTCATCTTTGACAATACGTTTTAGTACGTGAATGCCGACGTCAATTTCGATTCGGTATAATCCAGGACCTAGTGTGTTTGCGGGGATGAGGAATTTGGCAAGGAGTTTTCCGGGTGGGGTTGTTTTTGCAACCGGACCCAATGCGTCATCGTAGCGCACGTAGGCCAATTCGTATTCGAATTGCGAATGCAGCCAGAAGCCTGCGATCAGACCCTCGATGGAACGTTTGACGTCCAATTCCATGCCGATTTCGATAGGAGAGGCCGTGTCGAAGCCTTTTTTCTCGTCGGTGGGTCGAACCCAGGTTTTAAGCAGGCGAACGTTTTCATCGCCGGCGTTGCCAGACCACTGTGTTTCGGCGGACGAAATGCAGTCTTCGGAGTATCGTGCGACAGCTTGCACTGCCGTTCCGGTAAAATCGATTTGTCCCTGCTTCAGGAAAATACCTCTATCACACATGGACGTCACGGCCGGCATATTGTGGCTGACGAACAGTACCGTGCGGCCCGAAAGGGCCACATCTTTCATTCGGCCCAAACAGCGCTTCTGAAACTCCGCATCACCGACCGCCAGCACTTCATCAATGACCAGAATGTCGGGATCCAGATGTGACGCTACTGAGACAGCCAAACGAACATACATCCCGCTCGAGTAATGCTTCACCGGCGTATCCAAAAACTTCTCGACTTCCGCGAACGCAACGATTTCGTCGAATTTGCTTTTGATCTCCTCGCGGCGCATACCGAGGATCGCGCCATTTAGAAATATGTTTTCTCGCCCGGTCAGCTCGGGATGGAAGCCTGTTCCGACTTCAAGTAGACTGGCCATCCTGCCCTTCAATTTGATCCGGCCCGAAGTAGGTTCAGTGATGCGGCTCAGGATCTTCAGCAGCGTCGATTTGCCAGCTCCATTGCGCCCAATTATACCGACGCATTCGCCGCGTTTGATCTCAAACGACACGTCCTTCAATGCCCAAAACTCTTCGCGCGTTCCGGCATCGGCTGCATCAATTTTACCCACCAACCGTCTGCCAATACGTCGCACACCTTCAGACAACACATCCCGCAAGGCGACATACCGCCGCCCCTCTTTCTGATGCCCGATGATGTACCGTTTGCTCAGATTTTCAACGGAGACTACGCTATCGCTCATAGGTCGTTTTCGCTCTGTCTGATAGAAATCCCGAACATCGCATACTCCGCGCTCTTCAAGTCTCAATAGGTTCTGCGCATCGCTTAGTAAATTGCTTAGTAAATTTGATAATTACGACGCACCTTAGATGATTTTTAAACACTGTCAAGAATAAAGAATACACGCTTTGTCGTTGAGCTGTATCGCAAATTCCCGCTTTCGTTCAAGCCGCTCTTTCGTGTATAGTAGAATTCAAGTTTGCGTGACAGAATTCGTCGCTCGAACCCGTCGGACGCACCGAATTTTGATCGACATTTTAATGTGCGTTTAACACTTTTTTGAAACAGCGTGCCATGAACCGATTCATCTGTTTTTTTCTGCTCGCCATCGCCGCTACATCGCTCAGCGGCAACGACTCCGCGCTCGATTTCAGCCGCGACATTCAGCCGATTCTCGCGGACCATTGTTATCATTGCCACGGCAAGGACGACGCCGGTCGCAAAGGTAAATTGAGACTCGACGAGCGTGATGCAGCACTTAAAGGCGGGAAGTCAGGCAGCGCGGCGATCATCCCAGGGCAAGCCGACAAAAGCGCTTTGATCTCACGTATCCTGACCAAAGATCCCGACGACATCATGCCGCCGCCCGACGAAAACAAACCACTGAAACCCGCCGATCTTGAAAAACTACGCCGCTGGATTTCCGACGGCGCGCCATACTCCGCGCACTGGGCGTTTATCGCTCCCGTCAAGCCTCCGGTACCCACCATTGCCAAACACCCGGTCGATGCTTTTGTTACGGAGCGACTGAAGAAAGAAGGCCTCACGATGTCTCCGCCTGCGACGCCCGAGACGCTCTGCCGCCGCTTATTTTTAGACTTGATCGGCCTCCCACCATCTCTAGCCCAACTGGATGCCTTCGTGAAAGACGCGACGGCGAACGGGTTGGACACTGCCGCGACCGCGCTCGCGGACACGTTGATGAAGGACAAACATTTTGGCGAGAAATGGGCGCGACATTGGTTGGATGCGGCGCGGTATTCGGACAGCAATGGATTCGAAAAAGACTTGCCGCGTGAGCAGTGGATTTGGCGCGAATGGGTCATCGACGCCTTCAACCGCGACATGCCGTACGATCAGTTCATCACCGAACAAATCGCCGGCGATCTGCTACCGAATCGAACGCAACAGCAAATCATAGCAACGGGATTTTTGCGCAACGGAATGACCAATGAAGAGGGCGCGATTGTGCCCGAGCAATGGCGCATGGAAGGCATGTTCGACCGGATGGATGCAGTGGGGTCGAGCGTCCTCGGCCTCTCGTTGAAATGCGCACAATGCCACACGCACAAATTCGATCCGATTGCGCACACCGAATACTTCGGCCTCTTCGGCTATTTGAACAACACGTACGAAGCGCAGTCGTGGATTTACTCCGACGATCAGCAAAAAATCATCGCGAAGTTGCATACAGACATTGCGGCGGTTGAAGCCCGTTTGAAGAAAGCGCATCCAGATTGGGAGACGAAACTGAAGTCGTGGGAGACGCAGGAAATTGAGCATCAAAAGAAAACCGAGTGGTCGGTGATCGAGGCGACGGATACGCATTCGTCGACCGAATTAAATCATCCGACAATTCTTCCGGACAAGAGCATTTTGACGCTGGGACATCGCACCGTATCGGGCGATATACACATTTTCGCGGAGCCGAAAGTCGAGAACGTGACGGGCATTCGCTTGGAGATTTTAAAGCACGGCGACTTGCCGTTTGGCGGGCCGGGACGCAGTTATAAAGGGACGTGGGCGTTGACGGAGTTGACCGTCGAAGCGAAGAAGCCCGGCAGTGATAAATGGGAGAAGCTTAAACTCGGCACAGTCTCGGCTGATTTTGAGGAGCCTGTTGCCGGGATGGAAATCGAGTGGGAGAACAAATCGCACGATAAAGACGGACGGCGATTGCGCGGCCCGGCGGCGTTTCTCGCGGACGGCGACGACATCACGGCGTGGCGCGCGGATCATGGGCCGGGGCGGCGCAATACGGAGTCGGTCGCGGTCGCTCAATTCAATCCGCCACTGTCGCTGCCAGAAGGCACAAAACTAAAGATCGGACTCGTTGCCAATCATGGCGGCGACGACAATGGGCCGACGACGACGCAAATCGGTCACTTCCGCGTCGCGTTCACGCACGCGCCTGATCCGAAAGTCAACAAAACGCCCTACGCGGCCGTGCTCGCGATGCAAACGCCTGCCGAAAAACGGACGCTCGAACAGTCGCAGGCCGTCTTCAATGCGTGGCGTACAAGCGTCGCGGAATTCAAACCTTTCAACGACGAGATCGAGAAATTTTGGAAAACATATCCGGCCGCGCGAACATCAGTGCTGCACCTGGCTGAGCGTTCGAAAGACGACACGCGCGCGACGCATCGCTTGGATCGCGGGACGTGGGATCGGCCGTTGGATGTCATCGCTCCACATGTTCCAGCGGCGTTGCACCCGCTGACGGACGGCGCAACGCCGTCGCGTTTGACGCTCGCAAAATGGCTCACCGATAAAAGCTCGCCGTTGACCGCGCGTGTGGCCGTGAATCGCTTGTGGCAGTCGCTGTTTGGAATCGGGATTGTTGAGACGGCTGAAGATTTTGGGACGCGAGCGCCGGAGCCATCGCACAAAGAATTGCTTGATTGGCTGGCGGTGGATTTTATGGAACATGGATGGAGCCAGAAGCACGTGCTGCGGACGTTGGTGACGTCTGCCGCGTACCGGCAATCCTCGCGCGTGACGCCGGAGTTGATCGAACGCGATCCGAAGAATCGTCTGCTGGCGCGCGGCCCGCGGTTCCGTGCAGAAGCTGAAGTGGTGCGCGACATCGCGCTGAGCGTGTCGGGATTATTGTCAGATAAATTCGGCGGGCCGAGCGTCTTCCCGCCGATGCCGGAGAGCGTGTTGGAATTCAATTACGTCAAGCCGACGTATTGGAAACCCGCTGAAGATTCGACGCGCTACAGCCGTGCTTTATATATGTTCCGCAAGCGATCTATGCCGGACCCGACGATGAGCGCGTTTGATGCTCCGACGGGTGACGCCACTTGCACGCGCCGCCCGCGTTCGAATTCGCCGCTCGCGGCGTTGACCGCGTTGAACGAGACGGTGTTTATCGAAGCGGCGCAGGCATTCGCACAACGCATTCTGCGCGAGGGCGGCAAGACCGATCTTACGCGCGTGGATTACGCATTCCGGCTATGCACGGCTCGGTTGCCGAATGAGGTGGAACGCGGTGCGTTATTGAAACTGTTGGCGAGTCGAAAAGAACGGCTTGCGCGCGGGGAGTTGAGGGCGGGGGAGATCGCGTTTTCGGCGTTTACAAAAGCGGCTGACATTCCGGCGGATGCCACGCCGAATGACATTGCGGCATGGGCGATTGTGGGACGTGTGCTCTTGAATCTGGATGAAACGGAGTCCAAAAATTAAGATGAATCTCTCAACTGAACTTCACTCTCTCCGCGCGCGAAATCTGTCCCGGCGCTGGTTCATGCGCGATTGCACGATCGGCCTTGGAGGCATCGCGTTGGGAGCGCTGTTGCAGCGCGATGCCCGGGCGGATACGCCCAATCCGCTCGCTCCAAAACCGCCGCATTTCGCGCCCAAAGCCAAGCGCGTGATCTACATGTTTCAGGCAGGTGCGCCGAGCCATTTGGAGTTGTTCGACTACAAACCCGAACTGGCCAAGCTCAATGGAAAGCTCCCGCCAGCGGCATTATTGAAAGACTATCGCGCTGCTTTTATCAAACCGAATTCGGCATTGTTGGGACCGAAGTTCAAGTTTGAAAAGCGTGGTAAATGCGGCATGGAATTGAGCGAAATTATTCCACACATTGGCGAGATCGCCGACGACATCTGTCTGATCCGATCCATGCAGACCGACGCCGTGAATCACGCTCCGGCACAAATCATGATGAATACCGGAAACCAGAATTTTGGGCGGCCAAGTTTCGGGGCGTGGACGTTGTACGGACTGGGCAGCGAGAGCCAGGATTTGCCGGGTTATGTGGTGCTCGTAAGCGCCAAAGGCACGAGCGGTGGGGCGAGCAATTATGGTTCTGGATTTCTGCCGAATATGTACGGCGGCGTCCCGTTCCGGAGTAGCGGCGATCCAGTGTTGTATTTGTCGAATCCCAAAGGGTACGACGACGAAACGCAGCGCGCGTCACTTGATGCGTTGAACCAGTTGAACGCATCGGCGTTTGGGCAGACGCAAGATCCGGACATCAGTGCCCGGATTCAGAGTTATGAAATGGCGTATCGATTGCAGCACAGCGCACCGGATTTGATCGACTTGTCAAATGAACCGAAAGCGATTCTGGAAATGTACGGAATCAAGGACGTGAAGACGCCGGGATTCGCGCGAAATTGTTTGCTGGCGCGGCGCATGATTGAACGCGGCGTCCGGTTCGTGCAGCTCTTTCATGAAGCGTGGGATCAGCATGGGAATTTGACGAAAGAGATCAAAAAGAATTGCGAGAACACGGACCAGGCGAGCGCGGCGTTGGTGAAAGATTTGAAGCAGCGCGGGTTGTTGGATGACACGCTGGTGGTATGGGGCGGCGAGTTCGGGCGGACGCCGATGGTACAAGGCGGTAACGACGGCCGCGACCATCATAACCGCTGCTTCTCGTATTGGCTTGCAGGCGGCGGAGTCAAGCGCGGACACGTTCACGGTTCGACGGACGATCTCGGTTTCAACGTCGCAACGGATCCGGTGCACGTGAACGATTTCAACGCGACGCTGCTGCATTTGCTCGGCTTCGATCACAAGAAATTAACGTACCGCGTGCAGGGCTTGGATATGCGGCTGACGGGGATTGCTGGGAATGTAGTGAAGGGGATTTTGGCGTGAGACATTGGTGACCAAATCGGGCAGACATTAAGCCTTTGGTGTGTGGCGCATTCGTCCAGAACCGCCAACGTGAGGCCATCGGCATCCAAAATTCTAATCTCGATCCGTGCGTTTAACGCTCGTGCGCATTGCTTCAAGCAGTTCAAGTGCCTTTGCTAAATCAGCGCGCGACATGTGGCGAAGGCTGGCGCGATGGAGTTCCTGAAGTGGGTTGTCCAATATTCTGAGCACCGACAATCCGACAGAGGCAATTGTTGCGCGTACGATTCGGCGGTCCTCGTTCGAGCGGGTTCGAACGATCAGGCCGCGCCCTTCCAATTTGTCAAGCAGACGAGTGATATCGGGGCTGCGCGTGAGCATCCGAGCACCGATTTCCGTACACGTCAGGCCCGACTCACCCGCCCCGCGCAGAATGCGGAGCACATTGTATTGTTCGCTGGAGATCTGGTGCGATCTCAACAGTTCGTCCTGTTCGCGCGCCAGTTGGTCAGCGGTGAGAATCAGGTTCAGAAACACCTCTTCTTCCAAGGATGTGAAAGAGGGTGTCCGTTTGACCTCGCGAAGTAATTGACCATTCATGAATACACAATACTTGTTTAAACAATAATTGTCACGAGAAATATTGTTGAATTGATTATTGTTTATTGTGACTGTTGGTCTCACACTATTCCGTTAAACCAACTCTAGGACAGTAATTTAAGCCGAATTTCGAAAGCAGAGTACGGGAACGCCCGTGAAACAGCACTAGCTCTGTCTAAAGAGTTCCAGTCGATGTCACCATTACTTGAAAATCCTGTTGATGTTTGATCATAATAAAACAGTCATCGATTTTCACTTTTTTGAAATCCGTGATGACGTCGTCATTCATCGAAACCTGCAATGATGTATTCTCCGTCCCGGAGTTTCAGAGAAAATGTAGCGTGTGTGGGTGATGCTACGAGCGTGGTCGATGCGAGGATCGGAGAAATGGCTAGATTGAATGTGTCACCGCTTTACAGTGGGGGTGGTTGTGGAAAGCAGGGAAAGGCCTCACTCAAAATAGTCAATTCTCTGATCCCAGCGTTACTCAACCGAATTTTTTCAAAAATGCGTGAAGTGGAAGTGGCCTTTTGGGTCTTAGTGTCAGATCAAAAAATAAGGAGCCTACAGTTGACTTCAAAAGCCGCCTCGCTGTTTGCTGCCATCTTCGTTCTTGTGAGTTTGGCGTTGGTGTTCAATGGAGCATTGAGGACGCCGATTCCTCGTGTTCTTCAAAACGGCAATACAAAGAAGGCTAAATCGCAGAGATCTATTGACATCACCGAGCAGAATGTTGCGAGTGTTTACAACAAAGCGATTCCGGCGTTTGATGCGTCGGTCATTGATCCGAAGTCGCATCGCAATTTTCAATTGGCGAAAGGTGAGGCGCAGATTGTTGCTCGGCCGGGCGATGTGATCCATTTGCATGTGCAAGGGACTTTGGATAACGGGTGGTGGACGTATCCAGTCAAAGCAAAAAGTAAATATGCTTTGACGAACCGTATCACGCTGGACGAGAACGCATCGGCATTCCTCATTGATGACATCACCTATACGCCAGAACCTGTTGTTTCCAAAGAATCGAGCGAAATCTTTGGAGAAGAAATCAGGATATTTGAAGGTGAGTTTTACTATGATATTCCGATTCTGATCAAGCGTGATGCACAGGACGGCGTGACGCGTTTGAAGCTCCACGTTCGAACTAGGGCAACCTGTGCCTATAGGTGAGGCGGGACAAGGACCACGGATATTGACGTGGCGCTGACGGTCGTCGGCGGACGTGAGATTTGCAAGGTGCCATCGAATGATGCTTCGAGGTAAAATTGACAAAGCACTCATGAAATACGTGTCACCGATATTCAATCGGATAGCCAATAAGTCGACCGTGTGTTCCCGCAGAGCGGAGTCGGTTTGAAATTCAAACGTTCGCCATGATTCTGCCACGGGTCGGTGTAGCATACACATTAGAGAACTCCGAATTCGTCTTCACCGGATCGACAGGAAACCAGATGCAGCGCACAACTCAGCTTCGAGCTACGGCTTTCCTTTTCGCCGCGCTTTTAATCGTTCCATGGATCGCGCTTCGAGCCGCTGATGCGCCTGTGGTTCAATCGGTATGGCCCGCCGGAAAAATGCCCGGCGTTGGAGCCGCATTACCGGAATCGGAAGTCCCTGCCCGAGGTGATGGTGTCATCCGGGTCACCAACGTCAGTGAACCGACGCTCACTGTCTTTCGTGCGCCTGCCGCAGCGAACGCCGCACCTGCGGTGATCATTTGTCCCGGTGGTGCGTACCAGATTTTAGCGATGAATAAAGAAGGTACCGAAATCGCCGACTGGTTGAACACGCTGGGCATAACGGCGATCGTTTTGAAATACCGCGTACCCAAAAATATGGACGGTGCTTTTCAGGACATTCAACGCGCAGTTCGCGTCGTTCGTTCCAAGCATAAAGAATGGAACATTGATGAGACGCGAATTGGCGTGATGGGATTCTCGGCCGGCGGGAACCTCTGCGCCCGGATCAGCACGACCCACGGCACCGCCTCGTATCCGCCCATCGACGAAGTTGACCGAATAAGCGACCGCCCCGATTTCGCCGTCCTCGTCTATCCCGCCTACCTCGGTACCAACGGAAACCTGGCAAAGAACCTGCCGATTTCTGAGAAGGTCCCACCATCATTTCTCGCGCATTCCGAAGACGACAAAAGTTTCGTCGCGGGAAGCAAGCTGTACGATGCCGCGTTGACCGCCGCCAAAGTGCCGCACGAATTCGCGCTCTATCCGAGCGGCGGACACGGCTACGGACTGCGCTGCACGAAGGACGCCAAGGCCTGGTCCGAGCGCTGCGTTGCCTGGCTGAAAACCATTCGGGTGATACCGTAGTCGAGCGTTGTGCGATTCTTTTTGAAATGAGTCTCCACTATGTTGAACGTCTTCGAACGCATCGCGTCAAAAAAAGTTCACACCGTCATTGGCCTGATGTCCGGGACAAGTGTGGACGGAGTAGACGCCGCTGTTTGCCATATCGAAGGGGCAGGGCGGGGGGGCCTAAAA
>JBAXUS010000579.1:0-1242 GCA_037129555.1 Planctomycetota bacterium | reverse complement strand
GAACACGGATCTCGACACAATGTCACCCCGAACGTTGACGTGGCTCGTCCTCTTCGCCACCCTTGCCGCCGGTTGCCTGCGACTGCGTTTCGCTGGCCACGACGCCGACGATTTGGCGCTTGAACAAGCCTCCTACGAAAGTGTGCGCGATTTAATCCGCGAGCGCTACGTCCGCGACTTGAATCCCGACGAGCATCGCAAAATATTTTACGGCGCGCTCAAAGGCATGACCTCGTCGCTCGACGCGCACAGCCAGTTCCTTCCGCCCGAATTGTACGAAAGCCTCAGCACCAGCACCAAGGGCCGCTTCGCCGGGATCGGCATCGAAATCAACATCGAAGCGCGCGGTCTCACCGTACTCACGCCGCTCCTCGATTCGCCCGCGTGGAAAGCTGGCATCTATCCCGGCGACCGCATCATCAAAATCGACGGACAACCGTCTGCCAGCATGCCCTTCGACGAATGTGAATTGCTGATCAAAGGCCCACCCGATTCGCCGATTACTTTGACGATCGAACGCGACGGCGTCGAAGGCCCGATCACGTTCTCCATGCGTCGCGCGGTCATCCAACTCAAATCGCTCCAAGCCGCCGAACTCCTCGCGCCTCCTTATATCGTTGCTGGCGGCCCGCGAATCGGCTTCATCCAAATCAACCAATTTCAAAAAGACACTGCCATTGATTTGGACGCAGCTTTGAAGCGGCTTGAAGCGCTGGGCATGCAGGCGCTGATCCTCGACCTGCGTCACAATCCCGGCGGACTGCTGGATGAAGCCGGACAAGTCGGCGATCTGTTTTTAAAAGACGGCCCGATTGTCACGCTGCTCTACCGCGACATCAAAAATCAAAAACGCCTCGAGTCCACGCGCGAGGTTCAATCCGGGAAAACGCATCCGAATTATCCGCTCGCCATCCTCATCGATTCGCAAAGCGCCTCCGCCGCCGAAATCGTCGCCGGGGCGTTACGCGACCGAGGCCGGGCCGTTTTGGTCGGCGACAAATCCTACGGAAAATTTTCAGTACAGGACGTCATCCCGATCCCGGTGGGCAAAATTTCAGGCTCGCGCGACCCGTCGAAAACCAATCAACTCGGAGCATTGAAACTCACCATCGCCAAATACAAAACACCCAAAAGCGATTGCATCGACGGTCAGGGCCTCGTCCCGGAAGTCCTCGTCCCCGGCTCACACGCCCAACAAAAAGAACTCCTCGAAAGCCGGTATCGTCGGCACTTGCGCGACAA
>JBAXUS010000578.1:0-1245 GCA_037129555.1 Planctomycetota bacterium | reverse complement strand
ACGCGATTGAACAGAAAAAAGTTCTCGACGCGATGATGAAAGCGCGCGACGAAGATTTGTACACATGCGTCACCGACTGCGGAGCAGGCGGACTTTCCTCGGCCGTTGGTGAAATGGCCGAAGACACCGGAGCGGTCGTTGATCTCTCGACGGTGCCGCTGAAATACGCCGGGTTGACGTACACAGAAATATGGATCAGTGAAGCGCAGGAGCGCATGGTTGTGTCGGTGCCTCCCGCGAACTGGCCGGCGTTGAAAAAAATCTGCGACAGTGAAACTGTTGAAGCCACGGCCATCGGCACGTTCTCAGACGATAAGATTCTGCGCCTCCACTATAAGGGCCAGCTCGTCGGTGAAATGGCGATGAATTTTTTGCACGGCGGACTACCGAAATTCACGCGCAACGCTGTCTGGAAATTCCCGGCGACGAAGCCCGGAATTCACTCGTCAATCGAGGCACTCGGAGCTGTTCAAAAGGCGCTGCAACTTGATTCGCGTTTGCTCAATAACGCGCGCACACGTCCGTGCTCGCTCTTCGGCCCGTTGCTGCGTGTGATGCTTGCGCATCCGACAGTCGCATCCAAACAATGGATCATCCGGCAATACGACCACGAAGTTCAAGGCCGCACGGTCGTCAAGCCGTTGACTGGAAAACACAACGATGGCCCGAGCGACGCGGCGGTGTTGACGCCGGTTCTCGGATCGGTCCAAGGCATGGCGTTGGCCAATGGATTGTGTCCGCAATTCACAGAACGTGATCCGCGCGAAATGGCCAAATTGGCTGTGGACGAATGCGTTCGCAATCTCGTTGCGACCGGAGCTGATCCGGCGAACACGTTTATTCTCGATAACTTTTCCTGGGGCAACACGTCCAAGCCTGAGCAACTCGGATCGCTGGCGCTGTGTTGTGAAGGCGCGACCGAAGCGGCCATCGCGTACGGCACGCCCTTCATCAGCGGCAAAGATTCGTTGAATAATGAATACGCGGCGGGCGGTAAAACGATCGCGATTCCCGGGACGCTGTTGATCTCCGGAATGAGCTGCATTGAAGACGTGCGCCAGTGCGTGACGATGGATTTGAAAGAAGCGGGCAACTTGCTTTTCGTCGTCGGATTGACGAACGAAGAGTTAGGTGCCAGCCACTATAATTTGGTCACCGGCGCGGACATTCTCGACGGTACGATTCCGCATGTTGATCTGAAAATGGCCAAGCGCATTCACGACGCGATGCACAAAGCCATTGTGC
>JBAXUS010000577.1:0-1245 GCA_037129555.1 Planctomycetota bacterium | reverse complement strand
GCACAATGGCTTTGTGCATCGCGTCGTGAATGCGCTTGGCCATTTTCAGATCAACGTGCGGAATCGTACCATCGAGAATGTCCGCGCCGGTGACCAAATTATAGTGGCTGGCGCCCAACTCTTCGTTCGTCAATCCGACAACGAAAAGTAAGTTGCCTGCTTCCTTCAAATCCATCGTCACGCACTGGCGCACGTCTTCAATGCAACTCATTCCGGAGATCAACAACGTCCCGGGAATCGCGATCGTTTTTCCACCCGCCGCGTATTCGTTGTTTAACGAATCCTTGCCACTAATGAAGGGTGTACCGTACGCGATGGCCGCTTCGGTAGCGCCTTCGCAGCACAGCGCCAGCGAACCAAGTTGCTCGGGCTTCGACGTATTACCCCAGGAAAAGTTATCGAGAATAAACGTGTTCGCCGGATCAGCTCCCGTCGCGACGAGATTACGAATGCATTCGTCCACAGCCAGTTTGGCCATTTCGCGCGGATCACGTTCTGTGAATTGCGGGCACAATCCGTTGGCCAACGCCATGCCTTGGACCGATCCGAGAACCGGCGTCAACACCGCCGCATCGCTCGGGCCATCGTTGTGTTTTCCGGTCAACGGCTTGACGACTGTGCGGCCTTGAACTTCGTGGTCGTATTGCCGGATGATCCATTGTTTCGATGCGACTGTCGGATGCGCAAGCATCACGCGCAGCAACGGGCCGAAGAGCGAGCAGGGCCGAGATCGCGCGTTGTTGAGCAAACGCGAATCAAGTTGAAGCGCCTTTTGAACGGCTCCGAGCGCCTCGATTGACGAATGAATTCCGGGCTGCGTCGCCGGGAATTTCCAGACGGCGTTGCGCGTGAATTTTGGCAAACCGCCATGCAAAAACTTCATCGCCATTTCACCGACGAGCTGGCCCTTATAATGGAGGCGCAAAATCTTATCGTCTGAGAACGTGCCGATGGCCGTGGCTTCAACAGCCTCGCTGTCGCAGATTTTTTTCAACGCCGGCCAGTTCGCGGGCGGTACCGACACCACCATGCGCTCCTGCGCTTCGCTGATCCAGATTTCTGTGTACGTCAGCCCGGCGTATTTCAGCGGCACGGTCGAGAGATCCACGACCGCTCCGGTGTCTTCGGCCATTTCTCCAACCGCCGAGGAGAGTCCGCCCGCGCCGCAGTCCGTGACGCATGTGTACAAGTCTTCGTCGCGCGCTTTCATCATCGCGTCGAGAACTTTTTTCTGTTCAATCGCGT
>JBAXUS010000576.1:0-1259 GCA_037129555.1 Planctomycetota bacterium | reverse complement strand
AGAAATATTGGTGCGTGGTGATTTTGATTTCGCCCGGCCAACCGTTGCCGGCCAGTGAAATGACGCGTTGAACAGAACCTTTTCCGAACGTCTGTGTGGAGCCGACGACGAGTCCGCGATTGTAATCCTTCAACGTTCCCGACACGATTTCCGACGCACTCGCGGACAACTGGCTCGTCAATACCACCAACGGCTGTGTGAAGAAGAACGGGTCTTTGTCGTACATCCATTTGACGATTCCGGTGCCATCGCGTTCGCCGACGACAGATCCGGTTTCGATGAACAGTCCGGCCATCGCGACGGCTTCGTCCAGGTAGCCGCCTTGATTGAGGCGCAAGTCGAGAACGATCCCGGCGAGCGGCTCCTTCTTGTTCGCTTCGATCAAGCGTTCTTTCACGTCCTTGCTGACGTTGCGATAGAAGCTTGAGACCGAGATCAAACCGATGGTGCCCTGGGGCGTCGGGAAGGTTTTTACTTTGATGCGTTCATCGGACAACTGAATTTCAGCGCGGCGCAGCGTGACTTGTTCGGTCGTGCGGTCCTTGCGCTTCAAGAGCGTCAAGCGCACATCGGTGCCCTTCGGTCCTTTGATTTTCTGAACAATTTTGTTGATCGTCAAACCACCGAGCGAGAAGCCGTCGACAGCGATGATTTGATCGCCCTGGTCGAGCTTCCCGGACTTTTCGGACGGGCCGTCTTTGATCAATTCATCGACCTGCGCACCCATCGGGCACGGGCGAATCTTCACGCCGATTCCTGCAAACGTGGGTTCCAGTTGTGTGCTGAACGATTCGTCATCACCATCGAAATAAACGGTGTGCGGATCCATCGCGGCCATGAACGCTTTCAAAAACATCTTCGGCGTTTCGGTGGCGACGTTGACTTTTGAATACTTCTTATGCTCTTCGCTGATGTTCTGAAGGGCTAGCTTCATCGCTTCCGGCTCGGCCAAATACGCCTTGTTCATGCGGAAGTTTCCGGCCGCGAATTTGATCAGGCGCGACAAGCGGTCTTCGTGCGTGGCGGGGCGCTCGGTCCATTTAATCTTCGATTCGGGATCATCATCATCTTCGTCGCCGTCACCCTTCTTTCCTTCAGCCACGTCCTTCTTTTTTTCAGTCGTGTCGGGGGCATTCAGAACGGACTTTTTAAGATCCGCAGAAGCACCGGCAGCGCTCTTCTTTTTCGCCGCAGCCTGCACAGCTTCCTGGCGTTCAATCTCCTTCTTGATGTCCGCCGATTTATCGTTGATCTTTTCG
>JBAXUS010000575.1:0-1259 GCA_037129555.1 Planctomycetota bacterium | reverse complement strand
CCTCCTACGGACCTATTCTGCAATAACCCACAACGTGGTCGGATCGAACGTGGCTTGATGCGTGGAGACTGAGCTGCCCAAGTCGGATTCATAGATCGTGCCTGAGTTGCTGACGACGAATGTGTTGCGACCGACGCCATCGTACTGGTTGGACAAGGCGCACAAGCCATAACCGAGCGTCATGCGGCTTGTGTTGTCCACGAATGAGCGGGCACCGCCAGAAGCGTTTGCGCCTTGAGAGGTCAATATCTGGAAGACGTAGCCAGCTTTGGGCGTCGCCGTGAGCGGGGCACCTTCGGCAAGCGCGAAGCTGCGATCAATCAAGGCCAAATCGCCTGCACTGCCTGATGTCGAGTACAAGCTGTTGTCGCCGGACAGCGCCTGGGCATATTCGAGGACGCCATCGCTGTTGTAATCCGTACGGCGGTAGATGTCTTCGGCGGTGCAGAAGGACTTGCACGCCGCGACGGCTGCGGTTTCGTTCGCAGCCATACGGGAGCGCAGCAAATTCGGAATCGCAATAGCCGCGATAATGGCGATGATGGCGACAACAATCATCAGTTCGATCAGCGTAAATCCCTTGGTCTTCATGGTCCTGCTCCTTAAAATTGGTTGACATACGTCAAATAGAATTCGAATCGGATGCCTGCGAACAAATCATTGTTCGTAATTCAAGCAAAGATCATTAGCGGATTTGTATGCCAAACGACAACAAATCTGTCGAAATAGCATTAAAATTGAGTGTATTTCCTAAGACAAGCGGCATCATTCAACTCTAAAGTCTGTCCAGAACACGCGATAAAAATTTTCGATATGCACATTGTGAACGTGTTTAATAGTAATGAGTTGTATCGAAATAACTTAGGTCATATATGTGCGATTGCCGAATAATGACACGTGGACTTCCGTAGATTTGTAGTTCATTCATTATTTTTGTCACACGAGTGACGAATTAGAAACGTCCACTCATGAAAAAAAGCCGCTTTATCGGCGGCCTTTCACGTATGAACATGAACTCCGTCGATCGTTACGGCGATAAATATCTTCAGCCGTGCAGAATGATTTACACGCCGCAATCGCTGCCGTTTCGTTCGCAGCCATGCGTGAGCGCGGCAAATTCGGTATCGCAATAGCTGCGATAAGGTTTTAGTCCAGATGCTATATGCGCGATTGCCGAATTTTGGTACGTGGACTTCCGTTATTTCTAATACCGATCTCAATTAGAAACCGCCGACTCAATCCACGGGAAGCAACATAAG
>JBAXUS010000574.1:0-1275 GCA_037129555.1 Planctomycetota bacterium | reverse complement strand
CCGCGAGCTGCTCTTCCATGCGGGTGCGTTTGCTGATGTCGCGGAAGACCCACACGCGTCCTGAATTTTCCGCGCCCGAGCGTTGCGGATGCGAATGGCGTTCGAAGACGCGACCGTCTTTGAATTTTAAAATGTCGTAAAAGATCGCTTCGGGCTGGGCATACGCTTCTTCGACCCGTTTGATAAAGGAGTCCGGATCGACCAGCAGATTCATGGCAAAATCCAGCGATCGAGAATCATCGCACGACAGAATAATGTGCTCGGGAATGCCCCACAATTCAGCAAAGCGGCTGTTGAAGAAAACGATTTCGCCTTGTCGGTTTACGACCAACACGCCATCTTCCGTCGATTCGACCGTGGCGCTGACGATGGAGAGCGACTTCTGCAATTCGATTTCGGCCTGCTCCTGTTCCGTGACGTCCATTGCCACGCCGACCAGGTCCCACTCGGTCGTCGAGACCGGCGTGATGCGCACGACTTCGCGGAGATTGCGGACAGATCCATCGAGGCCCTGAATTGTAAATTCGTTTTCGTAGCCCGACGCATTTCGACGCAGCGCGTGAGTTGAGGTTTCGTGCATCAGCCGCAAATCTTTGTCGCTCGCTAGCCCGGACCACAATTCGTTGCTGTCCTCGTGCATGCCCAATTCAAACCGTGCGATTCGCGAAGACAAGACGTTGACCTGCCACTTGAATTCCCGATCAACTTTTTTGACGCGCGCCGTCCAGAGAATGCAGCGTGCGTGCGAGACGATGTCGTGTAAAAAATCTTCAGTCTTCTTCTGGTCGGAGACTTCGCGCCGGTAACCCGCGACGTAACGCCGGGATCCCGATGGTTCCGTGATCAGCAGTTTCGTTACTGACACCCAGCCATCAAGCCCGTTGCTGCTTCGTGCGGATTCGTATTTTTCGACGATAGGGTCGCCGCCGGCTAGAATCTGACGGTCTTCCTCGTTGATCTGTTCTGCATGAAGGGTGTCGAAAAGTTCGTCGGTGGATTTACCGATCAAATCGTTGGGATTTTTGACACCGAGCCACTGCGCCGTGGCTTGATTTACGAACACATAGCGGCGTTGCTCGTCGCGCAAAAACGTGACATCCGGCAGAGCATTGATGACTGTTTTAAAAAATGTGTGTTCGAGCGCCGCTTGTTGCAAGCGTACTTTTAAAGCGGTGGAGTGCTCCGCAGGCAATCCAGCAGCGTCTACACAGTCGGAAAGTTGCCCGGTTAGCTCGAAAATATCTGACATATCGACTCAGTACATCTCCTCTTTTC
>JBAXUS010000573.1:0-1277 GCA_037129555.1 Planctomycetota bacterium | reverse complement strand
CGCAGGGCACGTTCGGCGGCGTTGTTCGTCGGCTCGATCCCTTGGACCTCGATAAACGTCCAGAGCCACTCTCGGTGGTTGTACAGTTCCCGGCACATCCCGACGAGGCGCTGGTTTCCGCTGCACCGGCCGCGAAGTAACAGGCGATTAATTTCTTCCCGTATCGGCTGCATTTGGGACTGGAATGACTCCCAACTGATCTCACCGGATTTGAATTGATGCCAAGAGATAAATAGGTTTTGCATCGGGCGTTTCAGATCGAATCCGAGTCGCTTCACTTGCCGGTCGTGATGATCAATCAGCGATTGAATGTCTCGCTTGAGGTGTGCCCAGCACCATTGGAGTCGTTTGGCTTGCCAGTACATTTTCGCACGGTCGCAGTTGATGATTCCGCGAAATTCATCCCCGAGAAGTTTGGGCAACGCCGTTGCTGCCCGGCTCGCGAAGATGGCAAATACGGCGAAGTCCGAAGCGACTGCGGTCCAGAGCCACGCTTTCTGATTGGCCTGCTTTGTCGGAGTTTCATCCATGGACAAGTTGGGGTTCTTCGCTAACAGCCCCTTTAAGTCTTCATAGGGCTGCTCCAGCGCCGCAGAGACGCGATTCTGCATTTTCACCGTCGCCGCCGCGCAGCATGGCATGTTCAGCAGGTCCGAAAGAAAAGATGCCGCACGGCGTTTACTTTGACGGAAGTGTCCCATCAGCAGTCCGGTAAACGCGAGCAACGTGGATCCGAACTGACCGGTCGGCACACCGCAAGGGAGTTCCGCGCAAGTGCTCGTTCCGCAACCGTGACAGATCAGTCGATGTCGTTGGTATTCGACAATCATGGGTTCGATTCTAGGTAGTTCCCAGACCTGGTGGCGAAGGGGTTCAGGATCACTTCCGCCGAGACTTTCGCCGCACCTTCGACACGTTTCTGGAAGCAATTCAATCACTTCAGTACAACGTTCGATGGGGACAAGTTCACGAACCACCCGCCGATGCCCCTGTTGTCCACCACGATTTTTCGTCGACTTGGTTTTTGGTTTTGGAGTCGGTCGAGCATGCGGGTGTTGTGTCGAGGGAGGGACCGATGAATTCTGCGGTGTGAGTCGCTTGACCTGACTTTTCAATTCCTCAATCTCGGCCCGCATCTGGGCCATCTGCAAAAGCAGCGACTCGACAAACACCCGCACGGCAGGTGTCATCTCAGCCAGAAGCTCAGGAGGTATTTCTGATATGCGTTTCATGCCACATGATGTCTCAGATTTTCAAATTCTCCGAAAGATCAAATC
>JBAXUS010000572.1:0-1282 GCA_037129555.1 Planctomycetota bacterium | reverse complement strand
GAAAAATAACACTTTGTTGAGTAGCACGTGCCGTGCCGAACAGGATTGGGACGCGACGTATTCGCCTGAGGGTAGGACGGCGATGCTTGGAGAGCCGATGTATTTGCGTGATTTTGATGGGCTGAAATCGATGGTCACGCCCGGCGGTTTCAGGTCTTCGGCTCCGGCGGCGAAGACGATTGCGAACAGGGCGGGAATGAAAAGATACAGGCGATTCACGATGGGTTTCTTCCTCGGGCTTTGATCCGGCGGTTGTATAGAATGGGTGCTCGTCTGGATTTTAGTCGTTTACACCGCGGACAACGCTACATCATTTTCTTCGAAAATTGAGTTGAAAAATGGGTGCGTGAAACGTTGTATAAGAGGGGAATGAATTGGGCGGGATGAAGGGTAATGGAAACGGTAATGAGTCATTTATGGAGAATAAAAGTTGACCACGAAAGAGACGAAAAGAACGAAAGAACGGCAGACGAGTTTTGATTTCGTTTGTTACGCATTTTTCGTGGTTGAATTGGATCGGTTTGGTTGGGGGATTCAAGAGTGATATAAAATCAAATGCTCAATGTGATTGTGTGGTAACGATGTTGATTTGGGGTGAATGATGTGCTGGAAGAGGGCGAATTGAACGCACGATGTGATTGTGTGGGAGCGGGAATCGATTTAAAGCCGCTTACGATAGCACGGACATGAGCGTTTCCATTCATATCCGTGCCTGAACCCTGCTGTTGCCGTTTTCGCGTAAATTCGCGTGTCTTCGCGGTTAAAAAAGCCGTTCGCGGTTACGCCTCGATCTGCGGCATGTCGGCGGGCTCGAGTTTCTTGAAGAGCACCGTTGGCTTTTCGAGTGCTCCGCCGGTCTTCACGACGTCTGCTGGCAGCCACGACGCCGAGTTCGCAGCGAAGGCGTCTTTCACGCCGAAGTTCGCCAGGATTGCGGCGGCGCTTTTCGGGAGGAAGGGGCGCAGCATCAAACCGATTGCGGCGACGCGTTCAAGGCAATTGCGGATGACGCGGTGGCATTCCGGGACGTCGGTCTTGAGCGATTTCCAGGGCGCGTTTGAGTCGAAGTAGACGTTGCCGGCTCTGGCGCAGGTCATGATCGTCGCCATCGCGTTGCGGAATTGGTAGCCGTCTAATTGCGCGGCAGAATTGCTCAGCGCTGTTTGCGTTTCGGCTGCGAAGGCTGCGTGGGCGCTGTCGGTTTCGTACGTCGCGTCCGGGATCGTTGCGTTCAATTTGTTCACCGAGAACGTGACGACGCGGTGAATGTAATTGCCGAGAA
>JBAXUS010000571.1:0-1290 GCA_037129555.1 Planctomycetota bacterium | reverse complement strand
TGGTTGGAGAAATCGTCGCCATATTGCGCGGCGCCGACAGTCTCAAGCAGCGTGATTAGCGAGGTTTTCTCAAACATGGTCAGGCTCAAGATCTGTAGCATTTCGTAGAGGCTCGCCGAGATGTTCAAGCGCTTTTTCACGATGGCTACCAACACGTACACTGACACGGCGATCCAGATCTGGGTCTTCACCGCGTTCTCTGAAGTCCCATAAAACTGCTTGATACGAAGATGCTGCTTGATCCATTTGAAGAACAGTTCCACCTGCCAACGGCATCGATACAGATCGGTGATCGTCAAAGCGGGCAACGCGAAGTTGTTGGTCAAGAAGATCAGGCGCTTCCCGGTCTTCGGATCTTTGAAACGGATGCGCCGCAGCGGCGTCTGATAACCTTTGTGCGAGTAAAATCCCGTGAGCACGATCGTCTGATCGCAGATCAATCCGGTAGTTCGATCCACCGGATGGGAGTAGCGACGCTGGGCTTTCAGATTTGCCTTGCCGCGCGTGACAAAGAAGCTGCCCGCTTCGTGAAAGCGAAAAAGCCGCTCGAAATCCAAGAAGCCGCGATCCACGATGTAGAAAGCCCCAGGCTCTGGCGCAAGTTGATCGAGGATGTTGACCTCGTGCAGTTTGCCGTCGCTGATGTGGATGAAAACCGGGATATTGCCGCGCAGATCGAGCAGCGTGTGCAGCTTGACCGCCGCCTTGGCGCTGCGAAACGGCGCCCACGGAAAGACCGACAGGCACAAGTCGATCGTGGTGGTGTCGAGCGCGTAGACGGTTTCCTTCAGATCCACGCCAAAAGAATCGTTGGCGTAGAGCTTGCGGGCCATGCCGATCAAGCGCTGCGCGAAGTCCGCGTAGATCCGCCAATCCCTGACCTCGTTCGCATCCGCCAAAGTGCTGCGCGATACGCGGCTGCGAATCCCCATGTGATAGAGCTTTTCGCGATGCGCGCGCAGACAAGCTTCGATATCGCGAAGACTTTCCCGATAGGTCAGCTGCGCAAACGCAAGGCACAGAAACTGCTCGAGGCAAGTGAAGCGTTTGACCTTGTGCTCCCCGCCATATCGGGCGACACAACGACGAAACGTCGTCAGCGGCAAGTACTCGGTCAACTGGGCGAAAATCAACTTGCCTGCGTGCATTAGCGGGTCCCGCGAGAAATGACTTCGCAGGCGCACAGATCGCGCTTTTTGAGTTGAAATCGAGACCAGAAAAAACCATGATTTATATCATCATTTTCAGCAAGTTATGCCGCTCGTGCGGCCCAACGTCCGGACACTACTG
>JBAXUS010000570.1:0-1298 GCA_037129555.1 Planctomycetota bacterium | reverse complement strand
AAACATTGACGATTGAAGGCTTGGCGTTTTCGCCGGACGGACGGTACATCGTGACCGAAGCGACGGACGTGAAAGCGCGCGTGTGGGACGCGGTGCGCGGCGTGGAAGTGCGCATGCTGCCGGACCACGACGGTTCGTCGGCATCGGTGTCGATTTCGCCCAGTGGAACATTGGTCGCATCGTCGCGCGGCGGCGGGTTGTTGCGCGTGTGGAAGATCGATACGGCAAACGTATCGCGCGTGATGAACGGTCACGAAGCGGATGTAGTTTGCTCGGTGTTCGCGGCAGATGAATGCACTGTTTTTTCAGGCGGCGGGGACATGGTCATTCGCCAGTGGGATCTTGACACGGGAATTGAATTACGCCGGTTTACGTTGATGGCACCGCCGACGGCTCTCGCGATGCAAGCGGATGGTCGGCGGTTGTATTCGCTCTCGGCGGATGCTGGCATCACGGCGTGGGACCCGGCGGGATTGCCGCTGACGAGCGGGAAATATGCCGGGATCATTAATTCAAACGAAGGCGCGTGGCTGGCGATGGCGTCCGTTGAATACGACGCGCGCTCAGAAGCGATTGCGTTCTATGTAAACGGAAAAGATCCGGTTGCGGTGGTCAAATTTCTGAGCGAGAAACTCAGCACCGGCGGTATCAAAGAAGAAGAGCGCAAAGCGCAGATGGAGTTGATCGCGCAATTGGATGATGCGGCATATGCCACGCGTTTGAAAGCGAGCGAGGAGTTGAAGAAACTCGGAATCGGCGCGCGAGAATCGTTGACTCAGGCGCTGAAAAATGCGTCGAGCGAAGTGCGCATGAAGGCGGCGGAGTTACTGCGCGACATGGGCGGGACAGTGGATGCGCGCGGAGTGCTGGCGATTGAAATCTTCGGACTGCTGCGCACGCCTGCGGCTGTGGAGACCTTGAAACAAATCGCCGCGCAAGACGGCCCCAACGCGGGGCGCGCGAAAGCCATGCTGGCATCCTTGGCCGCAAAAAAATAAAAGGGGATTGCGCGAGAATGGCCGAAAAGCTGAGCGTCCTGGTCCCTGTTTTCAACGAAGAGAAGAATCTCGCCGCGTGCTTGGAATCGATCCGCGACATTGCGGATGAGATTTATGTGGTCGATAGTTATTCGACCGACAAGACGCTGGAGATCGCGCGACAGTTCAATGCGCGGATCGATCAGCATGTCTATGTCAATTCGGCGGCGCAAAAAAATTGGGCGATCCCGCAGTGCTCGCACGAGTGGATTTTTATCATCGATGCAGACGAGCGCATGACGCCGGAGTTGCGCGATGAAG
>JBAXUS010000057.1:0-34252 GCA_037129555.1 Planctomycetota bacterium | reverse complement strand
ACCACCGCTGTGCGAAACGATTCTCGGTGGGTATTCAAGCGTTCACCGATCAACGTGAATTGGGATGCAAAAGGGGTCATGACCGCTGCTCCATTGAGACATTGAAACGAACTACTCAGTATCAGTCTAAATCATTCTACGCCGATATACAGCCCGACTCAGCGCCTGAAATTCCACTCGTCGCGACCGTACTTTTCACTCACCAAATCACACGCGCGACTCATTTCTTCATCGCTCGGAACGCTCGTCAATTCCGTCCCAGTAGGAAGAAACGCAACCAACTCTCGCGCAAACGTCTCGAAATCAAACGCTGCGCCGCACTCCTTCAAACTCGTCAAAAACTCCCGATGCCCGCGCCCCGCGCGATAGTCCGGAATCGACGACGGAAACCGCAACAACCGTTCGATCCGCTCCCAATCCGGGTCGGCAAGTAACGTACCATGAACCACCACGCTACGCCGCTTTCGTGCCTGAGAATTCCCGGCGATTTTCCGCAACGTTCCGTCCGCGCACAACACCGCGAGGTCCGAAAGCCCCGCTTCCTTCATCGTCATTCCCCACGACTCCAGCATCGTCACCAACGGAGCCAACGATGCGTACATCGCCCCGCGAATAGTCTCCAGTCCCGCCAAATCAGTGAACCGGTAAAACGCTGAAAAGTTAATCGCGCCCGGGCCAATCACCACCGCGCCTCCGCCCGAATGCCGCCGCAACACCGGAACATTCTCCGCGCGCGACGCGTCCAGATTAGCCTCTCGCGCAGCCTCCTGCCCCGTCCCCAAAATCACACCAGGAACCGCCGCCTGCCATACCCGCCACGTGCTCGGACTCGCGCCTTCTTCAACGCTCAGATGAATCGACTCTTCAAGCGCCAAATCCTCTTGCGGAGTCGAGCAGGTATAATTCAAATATCGCAGAGCCACGATGAGATTCTCGATCCAATAAATGAAATGCAATGACGCTTCCTTGAGCCATTTCTTATCACAAAGACCTTGCCGCTCCAAGACGCAAAGCCCCGAATCTCGCTTGACAATCCGAGCCTTAGCACCGACATTTCCGTTCAGAGTAAACACTCTTTTACGTCCACATTCAAAGACGGGATTCCTATGAAAAACGCTGTCGCCCTGATCTTCTTTGCCGGTTTCATGTCACTCACTTTCGCTGCCGACGACATCATCAAGCCCGGCGAAAATCTTGTAGCCGACGGTATCCCACCAATTCAATCCTCCATCGTCGATACCGCCGGGCGCTATGGGTGGTACCGCAGTGCGAGCTTCGTCGGATGGCACCCGGCCCAGCGCGAAATGCTCATCACCACGCGCTTCGGCGACACGACGCAATTGCATCTCCTCGCCCGTTCCGGTGGCGCACGCCAACAACTCACGTTCTACCCAGACGCCGTCATGAGTGGCAGCTTCCATCCCAACATCGGCGACTATATTATCTTCTCAAAAGACACCGGCGGCGGCGAATGGTATCAACTCTATCGCTATGACATCGCCAGCGGATACGTCACGCTCCTAACCGATGGAAAATCCCGCAACCACCGAGGCCCGTGGTCCACGCAAGGTGACCGCATCGCCTACACCTCCACCCGCCGCACGAACAAAGACAACGACATCTGGATCATGAATCCAAACGATCCAACAACTGACCGAATGTTGATCCAACTAGAAGGAGGCGGGTGGAGCGCCGACGATTGGTCCCCAGACGATAAAACGATTTTGCTGACCGAAGGACTCTCCATCAACGAATCCTACCTCTGGCTCGTCGATACGACGACCGGCGTGAAGACCGCGCTGACGCCCCGGGACGCAAAAGAAAAAGTCGCGTATTCAAGTGCCGTGTTCAGTAAAGACGGCAAAGGTATTTACGCGACCACCGATAAAGACTCCGAATTCCAGCGCCTGACTTACATCGACCTCGCCACAAAAACGCACACGACGTTGTCTTCCACTATTCCCTGGGATGTCACACATTTTGATCTCTCAAAAGACGGCGGCACCCTGGCCTTCACAACCAACGAAGATGGTCTCAGCGTCCTACACGTTCTCAACACAGTCACGCGAAAAGAACTCCCTCGCCCTCAAATTCCCGCAGGAGTCATCGGCGGGATGGGACTCAGCGCCACCGGCAAGGAAATCGCATTCTCCCTTACCAACGCGCGCAGCCCCGGCGATGTGTACTCGGTCGATCTCACCACTGGAAAATTGGACCGCTGGACCACCAGCGAAACCGCCGTTAAAACTGACGCGTTCCGCGAAGCCGAATTGGTCCGCTGGAAAAGTTTTGACGACAAAATGATCTCGGGATTTCTCTACAATCCGCCTGCGAAATTCACCGGTAAGCGCCCGGTCATGATCGTGATCCACGGCGGCCCCGAGAGTCAGTCGCAACCGATTTTTCTCGGACGGCTCAACTACTACATGAACGAATTGGGCATCGCCTGCATCTTCCCAAATATTCGCGGTTCGATTGGCTATGGAAAAACGTTCTCGCAACTCGACAACGGTTTCAAACGCGAGGATTCGTACAAAGATATCAACGCGCTTTTCGACTGGATCGCGACCCAGCCCAACCTCGACCCCGAGCGCATCTGCGTCACCGGCGGCAGCTACGGCGGCCACATGACGTTGGCACTTTCCACGTTTTACAGCAATCGCATCCGCTGTTCGATTTCCATCGTCGGCATGTCCAATCTCGTCACATTTTTGGAACACACCGAAGCCTATCGCCGGGACCTGCGACGCGTCGAATACGGCGACGAACGCGATCCCAAAATGCGCGAATTTCTCACGCGCATCGCTCCGATGAACAACATCGAAAAAATCAAGAAACCGATGATGGTGATCCAAGGTAAAAACGACCCGCGCGTTCCTCTCAGTGAAAGTGAACAGATCGTCGCCGCACTGAAAAAGCAAGGCACCCCGGTCTGGTACCTCATGGCCAAAGACGAAGGCCACGGCTTCCGAAAAAAGCCCAATCAGGATTTCCAGATGTACTCGACTCTCGAGTTCATCAAAGAATATCTGCTGAAATAGTATTGGTGTTTTTATTCGTGACCGAACCCATGAAAACACTATCGGGAGATCAGTCTGAAATCTCCACTCCATCTCATGCGTCACCGACCTCCACGTGGTTCGACCGCTGGGGTTGGGGCGTGCTGCTGGTTGTGCTGGGACTGACTGCGTACAGCAATTGCTTTCGCGGCGAATTTATCTTCGATGACAATGGCAGCATCGTCGGCAATCCGCACATCAAACATGTGTGGCCACTGAGCGAGGCGCTCTCCGCACCACCGCGCACGACGACCGCAGGTCGGCCCATTATTTGTCTTTCAAATGCATTGAACTACGCGCTGTGCGGAATGGAATTCTGGGGCTGGCGCGCCGGGAATTTGGCGGTGCATATGGCAACTGGATTGCTCTTGTTCGGGATCATTCGCCGCACATTAAACAGCTCTGAAAACCGAGCGTCCGTTTTCGCATTTGTCGCGTCAAGTCTCTGGCTGCTTCACCCTCTGAACACGCAAGTCGTCAACTACATCATTCAACGTTCCGAATCCATTATGGCGCTGTTTTATCTCCTGACGCTCTATGCCGCCGTGCGGTCCTGGGACAATAACGTAACGCGGCGCTTGGCTTGGCAACTTGTCGCTATCCTGTCCTGCGCCTTGGGAATGGGCAGCAAAGAAGTCATGGTCTCAGCACCATTGATGGTCCTGCTGTACGACACAACATTCGTCTCGGGGACGTTTTCAAAAACGCTGAAACGATCGACGATATTTTACGCCGGACTTGCCGCGACATGGATCGTGATCGGTGTTCTCGTCGCGCGCGGAGGCACCGCAAACGGCGCGCGGTTGGGACGACTGGAATGGACGCCGTTACAATACGCGCTGACCCAATGCGGCGTCATCCTCCACTATTTGAGGCTTTCTATTTTTCCCGATTCGCTCTGCTTCGATTACGCGTGGCCTGTCGCAACTTCCGCCGCAGATATCGTCCCGGGATGTATAGTTCTGGTAACTATTGCTCTCGCAACTTTATGGTGTTTAAAACACAAGCCAGCACTCGGCTTTCTCGGAGTCTGGTTTTTCGTTTTACTGGGACCGTCGTCAAGCATCCTTCCGCTTCCCGACATGGCCGTTGAGTACCGCATGTATCTCGCGCTGGCCGCTGTCATGACGCTCGTCGCAGCGCTCATTTTTTCAGTGTTGAAATCAATTTCAATAAACACTACCGCACAGTCACTTGATGCGCGTTCGCCCTGGCAGAATCGAATTGTGCTCCCGCTATTCATCCTGACTCTCGCCACATACGGCACGCTGACATTCATGCGCAACACCGCTTACCACAGCGCGGTTTCCGTGTGGCGAGACGCTGCGAATAAACGCCCCAACAACGCCCGCGCTCACGCCAATTTGGGCATCGCACTCGCCTCCAAAAGTAATTTCGTCGAAGCGAAAAAAGAGATGCTCATCGCAGCATCCATCAACCCCAACGTGGAATCCTTGCATCTCAATTTGGGTGGTATTTTGGCGATGGAAGGAAACACGAAAGAAGCAGTGATTCATTTTCATGAAGCCGTCAAACAAACACCGGACAGCGCTGAAGCGCATTACAATTTCGCCAATTCCTTGTCCGAATTGGGGCGCAAACATGAAGCAGCCCTTGCCTATCTCGCTGCGCTGAAACTCAACCCCGATTTTCGTGATGCTCATTTCAACTACGCGCTCGATCTTGAACAAGCCGGGAAATTATCCGATGCAATCGCTCATTTGAACGAAGCTCTGCGTATCGATCCGACCTTCGCCGCTGCCCGCGCAGAACTCGCGAAACTTCTGCGGCGTTGAGTACCCTACAATTTCGGCTGTCGTGTTGAACTTTCTGTTCACACCGTTTATAAATCAATGAATGGATTCTAACACAACACTCACACCCCTCCCCTCGTCCTCGCCTCCACACGTTCACGGCGGCCCGAAAAAAGAAAAAGCCGAATCGCCTCTTCTCGCCGCTATTCTGACCGCCATCTGCGCGGTCTCAGGACTCACTGCGTTTTTCATCTCGCTCAATCCCGGCCTCAAATGGCTCTCACCCTATCTTTACGCCGTCTCGTACGTGACCGGTGGATGGACGCCGATTTTGGAAGTCTTCGAAGCGATGATGGAGAAGCGTCTCGACGTCAATCTCCTCATGGTCCTCGCAGCCATCGGCGCGGCGGTGATCGGTGATTACGGTGAAGGCGCGACACTCCTGTTTCTGTTTTCGCTCTCCGGAGCGCTTGAAAAATACACGCTCGAACGCACGGCTCGATCTATCTCCGCATTGATCGAATTGCGCCCGGACACCACGCTCGTCATCCGCAATGGAATCGAAACGCGCGTCGCCATCGACCAAATTCAGATTGGTGAGCGCGTCCGTGTTCTTCCCGGCGAACGCTTGGCAGTCGACGGTGTCGTTGTCGAAGGCCATTCGAGTATCGACCAATCCACGATCACAGGCGAATCGATGCCTGTCGAAAAAAATACCGGTGACACTGTTTTCGCCGGGACGCAGAACCAGCGCGGCTCTGTCATCGTCGAAGTCACGCGGCGTTCAGACGAAACGAAACTCGCCCAAATCGTCAATATCGTCCGCGATGCCCAGGACGCCAAAGGCCATACCGATACCTTCATACAACGCTGGCAAGCACCGTACGTTATTGGCGTCTTGCTCGCATCCGCCACGACGCTTTGCTTTCATTATTTTTATTTACCCGCTCCAACTGATGGCCAAACGCATTGGGGCAACGCGCTGTACCACGCGATGGTGTTGCTCGTCGCCGCGTCGCCCTGCGCGGTCGTCATCGCCACACCAGCCGCGACACTTGCCGGGATCACGCGCGCAGCGAAATGTGGCGTGCTCTTTAAAGCTGGCGCGCATCTCGAACGCCTCGCCGACATCACCGTTTTAGCCATCGACAAAACCGGCACGATTACAGAAGGCCGTCCCGGCGTCGTCTCGATTTGGTCACACAACGGCACCGATGAAAAACGTATTCTCGAATTGACCGCCTCCGTCGAACAGCACAGCGAACACCTCTTCGCGCAGGCCGTGCTTCAAGAAGCGAAGTCGCGTGGAATTACCGTGCCACCGTCGGATTCGTTCGAGAGCCACACAGGCCTCGGCGTCCACGCGATGATCGACGGCCACTGGACCGGCATCGGTAAACTTGTACTCTTCCAATCCCACGCGATCACCGTTCCGGAAGCCGCCTTAAAGAAGGTTGCTGAAGTTTACGCCCTGGGGCAAACCGCATTGTTGTTGGGTGATGACAAAGGTGAATTCGGCGTGATCGCCGTCGCCGACAAACCGCGCCCGGAAGCCGCGAGCGTGCTGAAACAATGCCGCGATTTCGGAATTAAACACATCGTCATTCTCACCGGCGATCATTCCGGTGTAGCGGACGCCGTCGCGAAATTGGTCGGAGCGGATCAAGTTCGCGCGGGCCTGTTGCCCGAAGAAAAAGTCACGCAGATCGCGCGCATTGAACGCGAATTCGGACCCGTTGCGATGATCGGTGACGGCGTCAACGACGCCCCCGCTCTCGCCGCTGCGGACATCGGCATCGCCATGGGCGGAGCGGGAACCGATGTCGCGCTCGACACCGCCGACATCGTTCTGATGAAAAACGATCTGCAAAGCCTCGTCAGCGCGCTCTGGATCGCACACCGCACCCGCGCGGCCATCAAGCGCGGACTCTTGTTCGCGTTCGCCGTGATTTCGCTGCTCGTCCTCAGCTCGCTCTTCAACATCCTGCCGCTGTGGGTCGCGGTCATTGGCCATGAAGGCAGCACCGTCTGCACCGTATTCTCCGGACTCTTTTTGTTGATCGAGAAATTGCCTGGAGAGAAATCTAAATCTTGAGTTGGGAACCGTCGGTTGAATTGTGTGGTATGATTCGTTACATCGCCAGTGATTGGCCGGCTATCAAAAATCATTTGAATTGGTTGATGGAAAAGCCGAGGTAATTTCTCGAGCCTTCAAGCGGAATAAATGGCGGCTTACCGACATGGCCTCACTCGCTCAATACCATGACCTGTATGATGCGATGCGCTTTGACGAAGCGCTTGAGCTATTGAACGATTTCCCGCTTGGAGGGAACGAGGATGTTGATATTTACTTTTGCATGGGTCGCGTTTTGTTTGAATTGAACAGGTATGAAGAGTCTGTTCACGCATTCAAAAAAGCGATTGCACTGGAACCCCATGATCCATCCATTAATTACAATCTCGGCGTAACGTATATTGATGCAGGCCTCTTTTCCAATGCACTTCAGTCATTCGAGAATGCTCTCGACCTCGGTTCAACGGACAAGCGTGTCCATTTCAATATGGGTTATGCTTACTCGAATTTGAGCCGGTTTGAAGAGGCACTAAACGCGTATACAGAAGCCATTCGGCTTGACCCCGAATATGCGCGAGCGCACTTTAAAATGGGCGACATTTTCGACGCTCTCGGTCGCAAAGATGAAGCACTTGCCTCATATGAACAGGCCTTTAAAAGTTGCCGACATCAAGGTGCTCATTGCAGTCATTGTGCGAGTGTTCTTAATAATATTGGATTGATTCTTATGTGGCGCCGTGAGTATTTGAAGGCGATAAATATCTACGAAAAAGCTATTGTACTTGACCCAAATAATGTCGACGTCCGCTATAATCTGGGTCTAGCATTAAATGATATCGAGTCGTATGACGACGCAGTACGTGTGTTTGAAGCAGCGTTAGACATGTCTCCGGATGACACGGCTGTTTTGTGCGATCTCGGGATCGCATTGGATCATTTAAAGCGCTTCGAACACGCAGAAACATGCTATCGAAAAGCAATTGAATTGAACCCGTTTGAAGACCGTGCGTTTTACAACCTGGCGGTAAATTATGCGTGGCAGAACCGGCATACTGACTCAGTAAAAATGTACAAACAGGTCATCGCGCTCAAGCCGCAAAAGGCCAACGCACATCTTTACCTTGGTACAAACTTGCGACATTGTGGTGAATCACAGAACGCTCTCCTCGCGATTCAAGAAGCGATTCGACTGCAACCGGATTATGGTGAGGCTTATTATAATCTGGGCACACTTTACGAGGATTTGGACCGGATTGAAGACGCAAAAGCTGCTTGGAATAAAGCGATCGAATATGGCGATGCAGAAATACAGGACATGTCTCTGAAGGCTTTGAAAGAGTATTCAGAAAAGTGATCGCTTCGTGGCAAATTTTCGAAGAAAGAGGTTGAAAACTGAGTGGGTATTTTCGTTGTATAGAAGTGAGGCAACGTGCGGCTGAACGACCAGATGAGAATTCAAAGAAAATTCTGGTTTTAGATTTAGGCAATTCTACGCACGATGTGATTGTTTGGGAACGGAAACGCATAGGTTTAGCGACCCATTTAGGGCGCGAAGATTTCGAGACAAAAAATTGGAAACACAATAGGTAGTGGTTGAGTTAATGTTGACACCGTGCACATGTGCATGTTTGGGAGCCGGAATGTGGGATTCGGCGCGATCTGATGCTATTGGTTGCAATTCGGGGTGAGCGTGTCGCGGGTGCATCACCGGATTTGCGCCTCAGTTCCCTCTTCCCTTGAGGGATAGGACGGACGAGCGTACTCGCTCGCCGGGTGAGGGGTGGGCGTGGATTAAATAAAACGCGTTGGGATTAATCAACGTTTACCCCTCACCCCGCGAGCCGAACAGCAGGCTCGTCGGCCCTCTCCCTCAAGGGGAGAGGGGGAAAGGCTGCTGCAAGTCCGGTGATGCACCAACGTGTCGCGCTGATCAAAAAGTCATTTGCGAGATTTTCAAAACGATGTATGCCATGGTTATGAGAGGGTTCACTCATCCCCCGGTTGTGCGGGGCGTGGTTCCCGATACTGCGGAACGCGCCACCCGAGACATAGTAGACAAGCGAGACGCCAAATGGGTCTCGCTTTTTTGTTTCCACTCCGCACGACACACTCCGATCTCAACGCGTTTTTCCATCCAAAAATTCTGGTCTTTGAAATCCAATTAACCCCAGAGAAGGAGGGAGCACGATGAACATGATCGATACAACCCACATCCGCAACGTGGCACTCGTCGGCCACAACGGGACCGGCAAGACGACGCTCGCCGAAGCGCTGCTGTGCGCCGCCGGAGCCATCCGCAAGAAAGGCAGCGTCCTCGATAGAAACACTGTCAGCGACAGCGATCCCGACGAAAAAGAGCGCAGCCATTCGCTCGAAACCGGCATCCTTCACTGCGAGTTTGCCGGCCACCGCATCAACCTGCTCGACTGCCCGGGCCTCCCGGATTTTGCAGCTGGAGCCGAGGAAGGTATGGCCGCGTGTGAAACCGCGCTCATTGCCGTCAGTGCGATGAACGGCGTCGAAGTCATGACCCGAAAATTGTGGGACATGGCCACGCAACTCGAAAAACCAAAGATGTTCATCGTCACCAAAATGGACAACGAACGCGCGAACTTTGACAAGGTGGTCGATCAGCTTCGCGAGGTCTTCGGAAAATCCGTCGCGCCGCTTTTCCTGCCCATCGGCACAGCGAAAGAGTTCAGCGGCGTTGTCGATCTCATCGACGACATCCACGATTGTCCGCCCGAACTCGAAGAGAAAGCACGCGCCATGCACGCGCAGCTCGTCGAATCATGCGTCGCGTGTGATGAAGCCGTTATGGAGCGCTACCTCAACGACGAGAAAATCACACATGCAGAAATCTGCCATTGCTTCACAAAGGGTCTGTTGAACGGCAGCGTCGTCCCGGTCATGTGCGTCTCCGCCGAAAAAGACATTGGCCTGAAACAACTGCTCACGATCCTTGTCGAAGACGCTCCGAATCCGCTCGATGAACCGATCCATCTTCGCCGCAAAAATCCGGAAAAACTCGGCGGCTACGAAGAACGCATTATTGCGCCAAAGATCGACGGTCCGTTTTATGCGCAAGTGTTCAAGAGCAAGCGCGACGCGTTTGTTGGGAAGCTCAGTTACCTGCGCGTCTATTCCGGACGGCTTGAAGCTGGGCAAAACGCGAAGAGTTCGTCAGCGCCAAAAGCCGACCGATTCGCCCATTTTCTCGACGTTCAAGGCAAAGAAACACACGAGAAAAGTACGATCATGTGTGGCGATATATTTGCCATCGCCAAATACGAATCGCTTCATTTCGGTGACACCCTGACGACCGACGAAACCGGTTGGGAGCACACGCCGATTCCGATGCCACGTCCGATGCAGTCACTGGCGATCATCGCCAAGAACCGCAACGACGAGGCGAAAGTCGGCTTGAAATTGCGCGCGTTCGCTGAGAGCGATCCGACGTTTATTGTCGACGTCGATTCGCAGACGCACGAGCTCGTCATTCACGGTCTCGGTCAAATTCATTTGGAATTGATGCTGTCGAGACTGAAGAAACAACATCTGGAAGTCACGAGCAAGCCGCCGAAAATTCCGTACCGCTCAACGATCAGCGCCGTCGCTGAAGCAGCGCACACGCACAAAAAACAAAGCGGCGGAGCTGGTCAATTCGGACGCTGCCAGTTGCGCATCGAACCGAATTTGGGCGGCGGATTTGAATTCATCGATGAAATCGCAGGCGGCGTCATTCCGCGTCAATACATTCCGTCGTGTGAAAAAGGCGTCGTCTCGAAGATGGCTGAAGGCGTCTGGCACGGCATTCCGGTCGTCGATGTCCGCGTCCGCTTGAACGATGGCAAATACCACGACGTCGATTCCAAAGACATCGCATTCCAAATCGCGGCACGCGAAGCCTTCAAGGAAGCATTCGAAAAGGCGCGGCCGCAATTGATCGAGCCGGTTGTGAATCTCGACGTCATGGTCCCAGGGCAATACATGGGCGACATCACCGGCCACTTGAGCAGCCACCGCGGGCGCATCAAAGGCATGGATCAACTCGGCGACATGCAAGTCGTGAAGGCTGCAATTCCAGCGGCGGAGATTCAGAATTACTCGTCGGAATTAAAGGCGATCACCGGCGGCGAGGGATTCTTCTCGATGGAATTTTCACACTACGACATCGTCCCGCCTGCCATCGCCGGCCCGGTGATTGCAGCGGCAAAGGAGCATCAATCGAAGGATAGCGACGCCTAGTTTTGAGGGCATCGATACTTTTGATTCGAACGGAAGTGGCGGCACGAATGCCGCCACTTCCACGTCTAATTGTCTTCTTCAAACGCGCGCGTCCGACCCGAACTCGATCCACTTCCAAAGTCTAGACGAATCGTTTTTTCTTTACCCCAATTCCCGGCCTGATCACACGCCCGGACATGAGCATAATAAATTCCGCGCTTGGGATTCAACCCAACAACACCCTCTTGAATCTGAACCCGTTCCGGTGGGTCGGTCGTCGGATCTTGATCGACGACGTATGAATATCCGGCAAGTTCAACCGGTGATTTTTGCGCCGACCACTTTAATGCTGCGTTCAAACCGCGATAGCCGGCGGCGTTGTTCGGAACCATGTCGAGATTGTCGATGCTCAACTGAGATCCGCGAACACAACCATCTTCACCATTCGCACTGAACACAATCTTGTTCACGATCCGGTCCGGCAGGCGAATCGCCGCGCGATCCAGCAGCGCGCGCAGATCGACGCTCGCGTGTCGCCACGTCCCATCAGCAACAATTCCAGGAATCGCGCCGATCGATTTGCCTTCGTTCGGTGCATGTCCAGCGCTCAAAAATCGGATCGTGTACCAGACGCCAAACGCTTCGATTTGCAGATCCACTTTGAATCCCGGATCGGCTTTGTAATCGAAATGCAGTAGCGGCAATCGATCAATAAACCACGGATTTTTGTGCAACATGATCTGCGGATCGCCGTCGTCTTGAAGACACGTGAAGCGCAGCGCCCGCGCGCCTTCCGCTGCCAGCGCCGGATCGTTCAGCCACTCCATCTTGCAATCCCGCATCGCGTGGACATGCCCGATATGCTCTTCGAACGACAATCCGAAACTGATCTCCATGTCATATTGCCGGTAAAATAATCCGCGCTGAGTTGGCGAATGGAACGTCACATTCGCCATGTCAGGTCCCGGCGCGTTGCTCGTCGGTGCGCTCGTGAAACTAAATGTGTAGGGCTTCGATTGCGCGTTTCCAAATCGATCCGCGAGCCCATTGATCACCACGCTATTTTTCGATCCCGGAGCCATCCGCTTCCCTGCATTTTGCGCGTTGAATTTCAGTACATGCTTGGCCTCGTCGTACTCCAACGCTTGCCCAACCGGCGACCCATTGAGTGACGCACTCAGTCCCGATAGATTGACACCATGCTCCTCTTCCAGATAAATCCGAATCGTCTGGCTTGCAAGCGTTCCGCCGTCCGCAGGCTCTGTTTTGATGATGCGCGGTGCGGACGTGTCGAGGAAGAACTTTCGATGCGCCGTTTCGCTCCAAATGCCCGCGCCATTTTTCGCTCGGACATGGATGTAATTCCAGCCGTCCTTTAGATTCGCCTTAACACGTCCCAGCGATTCTTCCAACGTCCCAACACCAGAGACGTCGTGTTTCCCGCTGGGGTCTCCTGTCGGCAATCCATCGACACTCGCTTCCACATCAACGATCCCCGTCGCGTCCCAGACCGTCCACGTGGCTGACATGTCCGACAATCGCCCGGCGGGTACGGGTTGAATGCGGTGAATCCAATAATGCAATCCGCGCCGCCCACCGCGCCAGCCGTGATCATGAAAACTGAATCCACCGATTTTCGGAGCCGCCGATCCGGCATTCGCGCTCGAAAAAAGAGTAAGCAACGGGATCGTCGAATGCCGCCATGTTCCGTCCGCAATAAAGTCCGCCGGGGGACCGAAACGACTATCGATCTCCATCGATTTATGATCTCGCGCGTCCTCGACATCGACCAGCAAAAGTGAATGCGTCTGACCACCTTCAGATTGTAAATGCAAATTGAATGGCGTCTCCATTGGCACCTTATAATCGAGATCCAAATACGGCCAATTATTCAGATCGTACTGTGCTCCGCGATACGTGAATCCCATCGACGTCAATTCGTTCGTCGCGATGACTTCGATGCTGTGCTTCTGTCCAATTGGAGCCCACGATGGAGCATCCTGCGACGCTTGTACGCGCGCCCATGGCTGCATGGCCGAGACGGTGCTGGGACTCAATGGCCTCGAGCCGCGCGTTTGTTCCGACGGGTCCGTGCGGACCATCTCAATCAACGGAGCGGTCACAGGCTTGTTCGCACGTTTGGCGTCAGCAGCGCGGTATGTCCAGGCGGACGTAAACTCTTCCTTGTTCACGTTTCCAGCCCGGTCCATAAAGTTCGACGCCACTTTCAGCACATACTTTTCACCCTCAACCAAACAGAATGGTTTGCCGTTTTCGGTCTTGAATTGCGACGCATCAAAGCGCACCATTTGGGTCACTGAATTGAACGTCGACGTTCCATCATAGAGCGTCTGATCGGCATTCAGCGCGACGCCATTTAACGTGCAGCGCAGGGACTCAACGGTCAGCCCCGAGCCACCCTGCTCATCGATTTGCAACGTAATCGAACGCCCGTCGCCGTCCGCATCGAATGGCCAGATCACACGCCCAATTTTAGGCGCTGTCGTATCAACTTTAGCTGCGGCTATTGTTTTGATTTCAGTCACCGAATACGCCGCGCCCGCATGGTTACCATTCATCCCGGCGAGCAGATAGCCGGTGTTGTCCAAATTGCCAAACATCGGTCGCAAACTATTTCGCGCGGGTTGAGCATATCCCCGGCGACGCCAAAACTGTCGCCACGACGGCTGCAAATCAACTTGAACCGCGTGCCACTTTCCATCAGCAATTGCACCCGGAATGTCTCCGACCAACGGCGCGAATTCATCGGCAAGCGTTCCGCCCACGTCTTCTTTCGGACCGCTCAAGCGCCAGCGGTAACAGCCCACATGGCGTGGATTGAATTCGTTGCCACGAACATCGACAAGATAAAAATCAACACTAGCGCCGGGATCAATTCGGTACGCAAAACGAACGACGCCTTCGCTTTCGATGTTGATCATCCGCGAGCGGAATTGCAGCGCGAACGGCCCGCCGCCGATGCCATTAACAAGGCGGTACGCATTCGGCATTCCAGGTGTGTCAACGTTATCTGCAACGACATTCGTCGGGACAGGCGCGATACCATCCACCGGTTGAAACGCATTGTCTCGCGCAGTCAACGCAGCAGCGATTTCAGTCGGTAGCGTATCACGAGTGACTGACGTCGGCGTTTCGCCATCGACGATATTAACCGCTTTTCCATCGTCAAACCGCTCGCAATTTCCATCTTCAAATGGCGCGGGAACAGCGCCGTTGCTGGCGATGCGCACGCGCGACAAAAGGAAGCTGTTGTCCATCGTCCAGAATCCCACGCGCCCGTCACTCAGAGGCTCGGGATCGACGAATGAAAACGCCAACTTTTCATCGCGATAAAACGACACTGCGTTGCCGATTTTTTCGAGTTTCAAATGAAACCAATGCTGATGCAGATCCTGCTTATTCGGGTGCCGAATCCGATCACTATGTACTCGGAATTCTTCTTTGGTCGCCTCGGCCACAAGCTTGCCTTTGCGATAAAGCCGGGTCCAACTGTTGATGTCCCCGCCGAAGATCAGCGTGTACCCGGAGTCCGGATTAATCCCGTCGCCGCAGATCGTAATATTGTGATCGCCGGGACGTTCAAACGGTTCGTCGTCGCGGACCATTAATAGAGCGACGTGAGCATCCACACTCACATCGCCGGAGAACGTGTGCTTGTTCCAAATCGCCGCACACGTTTTCGTCCGCCCCCCGAACCACGACCAGCGCGGATCGCAGATCCATTTATTCAACAAACCCCAGCGTCCGCTCACCACTTTCCAATCGCTCGGAGCATTGTCGAACGAGTACTCCAACGTGCCCGTTGACGTGACACGCACCGTGTTGGGATCGCCAAGATTTTTCAATCCTTTAATCGCAACACGTTCGAGACGTGCTGATTTGAGCGCACCTGGCTTCGTCTGAGCAACAAACAAGGATGCGTTCAAGTCCTTGCCATCAATTTTAGCGCGTACTTCCACAAGATCAGAGGCCAGCCACTTCCCACTGAAGCTGATGTTTTGAAACGGCCCCGGTCCGACTTTAATGGGGTCCGATTTATTTTGTCCCGCATCAAAAACGACAACACCATCGCGGATCGTCATGCGCGCGCATCCCGCCGCTTCAGGATTGTCTCCGCAATAGAGAGCGATCTGCAATTCATTGAAACGTGGTTTGCTTAACGAAATCGCCTGTTCGCCGGGAAAACGTTGATTGTGAATCGCCCAGCCCGTTTTTACGTCGCGCTCAAATTCGAGCGCCGGATTGGCCCAGATTTCCATGTCATCTTCGAGCGCGAAAATCGAGTTCAACGAGCGCTCAGCCAAATGCCACGCAGCTGTAATCGAACGGTCGCCCGCCACATGAACATCATCGAAAAAAACGGGATCCCCTTTCAATGCGTACAGCCCGATCTTGCCGCGCTTGATGTCCGGAATCGTCGCTTTCAAAAGTTCATTTTTATCAATGAGACACGACACTGTGTCGCCAGACCAATTGATGCCCATGCGATAAAATTCGTACGGGCGATAGTGCGCGGGCTTTTCAGCGAGGATGGTTTCAACGCCATCTTTCACGCGAACCAATTGCAAAACATTCGTCTTGCCCGTCCCGGCATCACCGCGCGGACGCGATCCGCGCCATCGAAAAAGGACGCAGTCTTTGTCTGACATCGCCGCCACAGCGAGCCCGAATCCACCCGCGCCCAACGGCTTCACTGCGACTTCCGCTTCGTAATCGCTCCACCCATTTTCGCCGGCAACAACAAAAGAATATTCATCGCCCGAACGCGAACCTGGCGGCAGAATCGGCGCGATCGGTTCGGCTTCGACGGATGTCCCCCACTTATACGCATCGCGCGCAATGGTGTACTCGCGGAACGCTTTTTCGCCGGGGCGGTACATCTTCAAATTCAAATCGCCGTTGGCATAAAAAAGCTGCCGCCACAAATTCCCAGGGTTGGCCATATCGACGGGGCGGCCATTGACCTCGATGAAGATGTCATCTTCAGCCAGCCCTGCGTGAGCCGCCGCAGAACCGCCGGTAAGTCGGACAATATGAGGCGTTCCTTCGGAGACTGAAATCTGGACACCGAGTCCATAATCGTCCGGGCGCACACGCTTTTCGCCACCGTAGATTTCGTCTTCGAACGGCTTGTTGTCGTTGAACGACACCCGCAAGGAAAACGGATTGGCGCTGCGTTCTGCAAACGCCATCGCCGTCAATTCCCACTTTCCCGCAACCGGCTTCCAAATATCGTTGGCTTTGCTGCGCATGAAATTGTCGTCAAAACGAATCGCATCAAACGCCATCGCCCGTCGCGCTCCAAGCGTGACGCTGTCGTCCAACACTTGCGCGGCGCTATCGAGTTTCAATATCGTCGCAGCCACTGCCGCATCATCAGGACGCCATTTCATGACTTCGACCGCGCCGAACCACACGCTCAATTCCCCACGCCGCCAGAGTATGCCGAGGTCGTATTCCCCCGGAGGGAATTTCGAAAGCGGCTGGCGCGCGAGTTCGCGCTTCCGACCGTCTTTACTTTCGCTCAATTCAAGTACGACATCCCAACCATTGAGCGTCAATGAAAGTCCGCGCATTGTTTTGTCATCAAGCCCGGCAAACAAACGCAGCAACGGTTTTCCGTCGAGAGGTTTTTCGCCGATCAATTCAAACGTCTGCTCCAGCCAGAAGTCGCTCTTCTTAAATGTGGCGTCTTCCGCGAAACGAATCTGCCCGGTGGGCGCGCGCGGAATCGACGGTTTCACAATTTCAGGCGGAGCTTTCTGAACGGGCAGCGCATTTTTCGAATCAGAGGATTGTGTGCGCGACGTCTTCTTACCCACATCGGGAGCATTGATAGGTGCGGGCGGCGGAAGGATCGGACGTCGCAGACGATTGACGATCTGCGAGCCTACGATCACAAATCCACACACCACGAACAACACGAGCAGTATTTGAAGCGTTTTCAAATTCGGCCTCGAAGTCAAACTATCCAGATGGATAACCGGACACGGGATGTTTTCGTCACATCAAACGGCGGCGCACCCGCCCGGCTCCGTGTAACCTATGATAAAATGTGAGACGTTGCAAACTTCAAAAAACGACAGTGTTTTCGTTGACTTCGTTCATTTTAATGTCGATAGTTCTATTACAGCTCGTTGAATCAGCGACTCGCGCCGGGAGGCTCTTCATCCCAACGCAAACGCTCATTCAACGGGCTGTTTGTGTTTCATGCGTTTCGATAACAGTTTTTGAGCTTCGTAAAAATAGGGCGAATTTAACTTTCATCATGCACGCTCCTAGCGTAAATAAATTGACGAGCAAAGTGAATTCATCCTCTTCCGCCAAAGGGGCTCAGCCCCTCCATCTTGAAATCCGAGCCACAGGCGCTTCGCCATGGCCGGGTTTGGCATTGCGCGCCGACGCCGTGCTGCCGCAGGGCCGCGTGCCTCTCGATAACCTGCAAACAGCCGAAGGCGTTTTTAGCTACAATAATCTCACACTCAAAGCCGACCCGCTTGACGCGCTGTTGATTCGCACCATCAAGCAACTTCCGCTGACTGCCGACGGTGCGCATCGCGCGGGCGCGCGTGATTTCGCGCGAGTGCTCGCGCTGCTCCGCCAGGCATCCGACAACTGCACCGTCATAGAAGAAGGACGCATCGGAAAACTCGAAGTGCTCGAAGATCCCGCGCGGGCATCGCTCCATATTCTTCCGGCACCGAACTCTGAAATCCAAGGCGCGGCGTCGCTACGTTTTATCGCGCGGACGTCGTACCGGTGTGCGGAAACAGGCCGTGTGCTGGGACAACCGATTTCGCGCGACGCGTCGTATTGGACATTTGAAACCGCCGTCACGCCGCCACCGACGCTTCCGGACGATCCGCTGTTGCGCGGACTCTTCGAAAAGTCTGCGTTGCCGTCCAACGAATTCGGCGGGATTGAAGCGCTCGATTTGTTGTGCCGCGCCCGGACGAACGCGAACCGTTTCAAAATTCAAATTGATCCGGCCATCATCGCGCTCGGAATTAATTTCGAACCGCTGCGCGAAAAAATAAGTGTGAGCAGCAACGCCGCGGGTGACCTTGAAGTCGTTCGCGAATTATTCACGTCAACCGGAACGCCGGTGATCTTTCCGAGCATTCTTGTTTCAGAAACAATGGCTCCCATCATCGCCGGTCAATTGCCGGGATCTCTGGATCTTGAGAAATCGAAGTCACCTCAATCGTCCGCTGAAAACGAGTGGCATGAAGTCGACGGCATCCGTCACCGCCTGCCTAAAAATTTCAGCGGCAATTCGCTCGCTAAATTATTGACGCCTGAGTTACCGCGAAGCAATCCGTGCCAGGCCCGCCACACATTAAGTGGCGACGACATCCCAACATTTGTGCTCGACGTCCTGCCGAAATTAAAGCAACTCGGAGCTTCTGTGGCGCGCGATGTTGACGCGATTGACGTGTGTTTGAATCTCAAGCCCAGCCTCAATCTCGAAGCGGCGGACGACGGCAACCCAGAGCGCGTTCACGCCAGTTTCTACTTCGAACCCGCCGTACCATTCCGCAAGCAGTCGACCGTATCGCACGACGGCTCGTTGAATCTCGAAGGCAACGCGCGAGATGCAGACGCACCGAAGGTGTCCATTTCGCCGGTCGAAATTTTAGCTGCCGCGTCCCAGGGCAAACGATTCATCCGCCAAGGTAACGCGTTCTTCCGAGTGGACCGCGAACTCGTCGCGGGCTGTCGCAAGAAATTGGAGGAAGCCGGAGCGCAATCGCTTTCAGGATTCGACGCGTCCGACGAACAAATTCCGCAACTGCTCGCCTGGGCTCGCAAAGCCGCGCACGACGAACACACGCCATGGAATTGTTACATTTCCGAGTCGGTCGATGGCGCGCATCACATTAAAGATGAAGCCGCTACTGTGCGTGTGAAATTGGACGTCGATGAAGACGAAGGTCAGGACGCGTGGTTTGCGCTGACGGCCACGTTTGATCACGGCGGCGTCCATCTCACTGAAGAAGAAATGCGCAAGCTTGCCGACGAAGGGCGCGAGTGGTTCAACAAAAACGGCACGTGGATTCACGTCGACAAAAAAGCGCTCGCAACGTTCGATCAAAATTTGAAAGAGGTCGGTGCTGCACTGCCCGAAGAAGACCTGCCTCTCTTCGGTCATCACAAACGCAAAAAGCGGAAGAAATTCTATTACCGTTTCCGTCCCGACGTGCGCGAACGACTCACCGATGTGTTTTCCATCGCCGGGACCGTCACGCATAACGAACGCTACAAAAAGTTCCTCGATCAGCTCATGGGCTTTGAAGAAATCCAGTCGATCCCGCTGCCGACCTCACTGAAAGTGACTCCGCGCCCGTACCAACAAAAGGGCTTTGAATGGCTGTCGTTCCTGTCGCGTTACGGCCTAAACGGCGTGCTCGCGGACGACATGGGTCTAGGCAAAACGATGCAGACGATCGCGCAACTGACACGCATGAAAGAAGAGTTCGGATTCATGCCGTCGCTGATCGTCACGCCAACCAGTTTGGCAGATAATTGGAAGAATGAGTTTCAGAAATTCAGCCCGACAATGCGCTGCATGATTTACCGTGGATCGCCAACCAAGCGCGATAAATTGCGCGGCGACATCGCTCCACCGGACATCGCGATTGGCGCACCCGATCCGGATCCAACGATTGAACGCAAAGGCTTCGACATCGTCATCGCGACACTCGGAACGGTGCGCAATGACGTCTCGTTGCTGCGCCAGGTTCCATGGCAGTACGTGATCGTTGATGAAGCGCATTTCATCAAAAACGCGGCGGCGGGCGTGGCGAAGGCGATCAAGACGATCCCGGCACGGCACCGTCTCGCGCTGACCGGCACACCGATTCAAAATCGATTGACCGAACTGTGGTCGCTCTTCGATTTCCTGATGCCCGGATTCCTGGGACGGCAATCGCACTTCACGCAGCAATACGAAGAGCCGATCATGCTGATGCAGTCGGGGCGCGCGGAGACCGAAGAGCAGTTCACGAACGGCAAGAATGCCGCCGAGCGCTTGCGCCAAAAGATTTTCCCGTTCGTGCTGCGCCGCTTGAAGACAGACGTGGCCAAAGATCTGCCGCCAAAGATCGAGAGCGATATTTTCTGTCCGCTCACTGCCGAGCAAACGGCGTTGTACCGAAGCTTCGGCGATTCGGAGGAAGCGAAGAAGGCCGTCAGCGACATCGTCGAAAAAGGCGACGCGTCCACGCCAGCGATTTTGGCTGCGTTGATTTCGCTGCGAAAAATCTGCAACCATCCAGACTTAATGTATCTGCCCAAGAACAGCGGACGGCAACGCGTCACCGATCCGGTGCCGGGATACGAAACGCGCTCGGGCAAACTCGAAGCACTTGGCGAATTGCTCGAAGAATGCCGCGAAGGCGGGCATCGCGCGCTGATCTTCTGTCAGCTCACGAGCATGATGGACATCCTCGGCCATTATGTGACAGGCAAGGGCATGAAATATTTGCGCATCGACGGCGAAACGCCGGGCATGTCGCGACAAAAATTGGTCGAACAATTCAACGGCGATCCGAGCATCGAAACGTTCCTGATTTCGACGCGCGCGGGTGGAGCCGGATTGAATTTAACCGGGGCCGATACGGTTATTTTCTACGATCACGATTGGAATCCGGCGAACGATCAACAAGCGCAAGATCGCGCGTACCGCATCGGCCAGAAGCGCACGGTGAATGTGTATCGCTTGATTTGTAAGGGCACGCTTGAGGAGAAAATCCTGCGGCGTCAGGCGCTGAAAAAAGCGCTGGCGAGTTCGATTGTGACGCATGACAACGCGGGCGTGAAGGCGTTGACCCGCGAAGAATTGTTGAGTCTGTTTACGTTGAGCGAATGACCCCTATGAAAAAACGCGACCCATACATGGTCGCGTTTTTATGTCGCGCTTTCAGCGCTTGAATTCCACACCCTCGACCAACCTAGGGCTTACGCCCTAGGCTACATTATTCCGCCCCTTTGGGGCTTACTTATTGACCGCCTTCAAAGCTTTTGAACAGGCCGACTTGACCGGAGTGGATTTCGTGCTGGCACTCGTTGCTTGCAATTGAGCCAACGCGCCTTTCCCCGCCGGCCCAATCTTAAGCAACGCTTCACACGCGCCTTCAGCGCTCTTGTCGTCTTTCAATGCTTCGATGATTGTTGGGACACTTTTTTCTTTCAACACGACGAGAATATCAACCGCCATGATGCGGATGTCCGGTCCCATCGCCAGGAACGGCAGCACCGGCTTCGCGCACGTTTCGTCAGGACCAACTTCGCTCAACACCATCATCGCGCGCGTCGTCACCCACGTCGTTTTATCACTCAACATCTCGATAATATTTGGAATCGCGGGCTTGGCTTTCGCGCCCATTTTGCCAAGTGCAGTTAAACCCTGTTGACGCACCTTCGGGTTCGCATCTTTAAACTTCGCGACTTCCGCCGCGACGTCCGCAGGCAACTCCGCCGCATGAATTGCGCTCCCGACCAAGGCCAAAATCGCACACATGAATATACTATTGAACATATCAACTCCTTTTCGTTTTCGACTCATCGATAACACCATACTTACAAAAAAACTGACGCACGGCCCGGATTAAAATTCAATTTCCTTGAATCAACTTTTGTTTCTAAAACTTCGCCGCATCCGGATGCACCCACGGTCCGCGATACGGTCGCGCCAGCAATTTGTTCGCCTCATCATCGTTCGCAATCTGGCCTTTGACTGGGTCCCAGGTCAGCGTTCGGCCGACTTGCAGCGACAGATTCGCCAAGATGCACGAGATCGTGGACATCGCTCCCTCTTCAATGTCCGCGACAGGCCGACCGCGCGAGGCGACACATTCAAGCAGGTTCTGCATATGCCCGCGAATCGCCGGGGCGACGTGGCGTTCGAGGTCCTTCTCCGTTTTGTCTTCCGGATACTTTTCGTATTCGTACGTCACGTCCTTGTGAATCGGCTCGCCTTTTGTCGGGATGAAATCGTAGCTATGAACGCTGCATTTCAATGTACCGTTTTCTCCGTAGAACGTCGCGCCCCACGGATATTTCGGATCAGGCGGCGGGCCCCACGAACGATGTTGCCAGACCACTTTCACGTCGTCGTAATCGAAGACCGCGTCCTGCGTGTCGGTCGTGTTTGCCTTGCTGTTTTTATCGATCAGAATTCCACCATTCGAGCTGATGCGCTTGGGCCAGCCGAGGTTCATCATCCAGCGCGTCATGTCGAACATGTGAACACACATGTCGCCGAGAATTCCGTTGCTGTATTCCATGAACGCTCGCCACGTGCGCGGGTGGACGAGTTTGTTGTACGGACGCATCGGCGCGGGACCGGTCCACATCTCGTAATCGAGATTCTCAGGCGGCGTTGAATCCGGCGGATTTTCTTTCGTACGCATGTGGTAATAACAATAGATTTCGACGAGTCCGATCTTGCCGAGCCGTCCCTCTTGAATCAATTTTCGCGCTTCAATTAAGTGCGGTGTGCTGCGGCGCTGCGTTCCAATTTGCACGACCTTCTTATGCTTTCTCGCAGCGGCGAGCATGGCCTGGCATTCAGCCACATCCACACCGATCGGCTTCTGACAATACACGTCAGCCCCGGCTTCGACCGCAGCAATCATCTGCAACGCGTGCCAGTGATCAGGCGTTCCGACCAATACGATGTCGAGATCCTTCTCCTTCAGCATCTCGCGGTAGTCACTGTAGATTCGCGGCTTTTTCTTTGAAGCCTGACGCGTCGAGACCAGTTCAGCGGCGTCGGCCACCATCTTCTTATCGACGTCGCACAGTGACACGACTTCGACCGGCGAGACTTGAATGAGCCGCAACAGATCGGCCTTGCCATACCAACCCGTTCCGATAAGTCCGACGCGCTTCACATCGTTCGCCGCGTGAACCGGATACTTTGAAAGCGCCAGCCCTGCCAGTCCCAGTCCACTCGCTTTAATTGCATCTCTTCTGTTCATTGATGAGCTCCGAAAATGGTATTTCTCTAACGTACACACTTTCCACGCCGCCGTCGATAAAAATTGGACGAATCCGAGCTTATCACATTTTCACGCAGAGGCGCAAAGGGCCGCAGAGGCACAAAGAGCGGCGATGAAAAGGAACGGTACCGAGTCACACAATTTCCCAAACGTTGGATTTCAGTTTTCAGAACTGACACGACGATTCGCGCACCATGCATCGAACGAGAGCGTTTTCGCGCCGAAATTAGGTAACACACGTGTGATGCCAACAAAAAAACGGCTCCCATAATAGAAGCCGTTTCTTGGATGGATCGCGTAGTGCGGACGGCCTGGTAAGACCGTCCTACGTTTTTAGTCGCGCGGCTTTTTGGTGGCGAGATAGATCGCTAAGCCGCCGAGCGCGGCACCGATTCCGAACGCGGCGAGCACACTCGTATAGGGGCGAGCCTTGATCGTCTCGGCTCCTTGAGCGTGATATTCCTTCGCCTTCTGTGCGCCCTTTTGATAAACCTCGCGGCCCTTTTCGAGCGCAGCGTCTTTGTATTCAACGCCCTTATCGAGAACGGCGCGACCCTTTTCCATCGCGGCGTCTTTGAAGTCGCCACCCTTGCTGAGCACCGACGCGCCCAATTCTGCTGCGCCTTCTTTCAATTTCAATGCCGCACTTCCGATCCGATTCTGAGTCAATTCCATGAGTCTGTCCTCCCATTTGGGTTTAACAACAATCGAATGAGCGCAAGTAATGGTCCACACTTTTTTAATTGCGATCCCGCCACTGAAAAACGCGAGCCTCACATACTACTTGACGCAGCGAGCCGCCAATTCCTTCATCAATTCCATATGCGCGCCGCTCCACGTCGAAGATTTTTATATCGGACGGTTGCTCTAGCATTCCGGAAATGGACCTTGATGGCCCGTTAAATCGCTGCTTCCTTCCGTTCGATAATTTTGTAAACTGCACGTCCGCATTTCCTGCACGACATACCGACTGGGAGAAAGCATGGCCGCAATGATACCGACTGAAAACTTCGAAACTGCCAGCAAGGCGGTGCTGAAGTTTCTGCATCAGCGCCTCGGCTTTGACCTATGGATGATCACACGCATGATCGGTGATGATTGGATTATCCTGCAAACCGAAGATCAAAGTTATGGAGTCCAAGAAAAAACCGTCTTGAACTGGGCCGACTCGTTTTGTTCACAAATGATACTGGGAAACGGCCCCAACATCGCTGCGAATTCAAAAACGATTCCGGCCTACGCAAACGCACCCATTGGAAAAACATTACAAATCGGCGCCTATATCGGCCTGCCTTTAATGAACGGCCAAGACGATTTATTCGGCACACTCTGCGCGATCCATCCCGCGTCAATGCCTGAATCGATTCAAGACGAACTGCCGATGGTTGAATTACTCAGCCAGTTATTAAGCTCGATTTTGACGCTAGAATTGAAGGCGGAAGAACACGTGAGGGAGTTGCAGCGGATCAAGTCAGACGCGCTAACCGACTCCTTATCAGGACTGTACAATCGCCGGGGCTGGGATGGCATCGTATCCGCGGAAGAGAACCGGTGTACTCGGTACGGACACTCGGCCTGCATCATCATGATCGACCTCGACGGATTGAAAGTAATTAACGATTCGCGTGGCCATGCCGCCGGCGATGAACTGATTCGCTTAACAGGACAAACACTCTTGAGCGTGTTGCGCGAGCACGATATTGCAGCACGTTTGGGCGGAGATGAATTTGCGATTCTCGCTGTTGAATGTTCACACATGCAATCCAAAGTGCTCATAGAACGCGTCGAATCCGCGCTACAACAAGCCTCTATTAAAGCATCGGTAGGAGTTGGGATTCGCTCTCCCGGCTCCAACATGGCTGCCGCCCTGGATGCGGCGGACAAGAACATGTACATCAACAAGAACAAAAAGCAAAAGTCGGATGAACCCGATAGTCACGCTGTGATTCCCATTCGTTCTCCCTTCGCAAACCGGCGGTCATTTGAATGATTCGACATCTTTCTATCCAATTTGTCCTTCTCGTTGTCATGGCAGCTCCCAGCGCATGGTCTGCGGAGGCGATTCAAGAACCGCCGAACGTCCCGGGATTTATTCTAATTCACAGCGGCGACGACGTCCCGCGCGATGCTGTTGAAGCCTTCATCAAATTATCCGGCGGTCCCAACGCATCGATCATCGTTCTCAGTGCAACCACCGTACCTGAAAATCAGACGACTCAACATGCCTTGGACTTACTCAAAAAATATGGCGCAACCGTGGTGCGATCTCGAAACGTTGCGAGCGTGAAAGCCGCGTCCGATGACGTGCTCCTCGCTGAAATAAAAAACGCAGGAGGAGTTTGGATTGCAGGAACGAAGGACGCCAACGAGGTGACCGTTTTCAGCGGAACTCCGGTTGAGGCTGAATTGCGAGCACTGTTGAATCGAAAAGGCGCCCTGTTGGGCACAGCGAATTGGGTGGCCACATTCGTTCCGAATTCGATCATCGAGTTGCATCCCGGCGCGAACGCGGATCGTACGGACTTCCTGAAACGCCTCGCAGCGAAACCCGAGTTCGTCGGCTACGCGTTTGATGAAGGCGCTACACTCTTTTTCAATCACCGCAATATTGTAGTGGGCGACAAAACCGTTTCGTTTTGCATCCCGGCGAACGCCACGCGCCCGGCACGTATCGATTCACTTACGCCTGGCGCACACGCCGATCTCGTCGCATTAATCCGCTCAGCCCGAGTACGATTGCGCCCGCCTTTTCCGCCCGAGAAATGCCCACCCAGTGAATTGGAAGGCGGAACGCTCGTGATCGATGGCGGCGGAATTCCGAAAGATGTCTTGCCACGATTCATCCAAGCTGCTGGCGGCCCCGACGCGTTGATTCTGGTCATTCCGACAGCTCAAGGCGACGATCCGCCGATGAATCCCGGCGAGGGCAAGATGCTCAAAAATGCTGGCGCGAAGAACCTGAAAACGTTCCATCTTAAGACATATGCCGAGGCATTCGACGACGAGAAGATCAAGATCATTAAAGAAGCCAAAGGCATCTGGTTTTGCGGCGGACGGCAATGGCGCTACGTCGATGCGTATCTGGACACGCCCGCTGAAAAGCTGATGCACGATCTGCTCAAACGCGGCGGAGCGATTGGCGGATCATCAGCAGGCGCCACCATCATCGGCGATTATCTCGTTCGCGGAAATCCGCTCGGAAATGTGCAAATGATGTCCGAAGGTTACGAGCGCGGACTCGGCTTCTTAAAAGGTGTCGCCATCGACCAGCACTTTATGAAACGAAATCGGTTTGCCGACATGACGAGCTTGAAAAAAACGTTTCCGCAATTGCTCGGATTTGGGATCGATGAAGGCGCTGCTGTCGTCGTGACCGGCCACACGCTCGAAGTCATCGGAAATAAATCGGCGTATATTTATGACAAAAATGGACCGCCCAAAATCGGTGAGCCCGATTTTGTGGAGATCACGCCGGGTGGAAAATACGATCTTCGCGAGCGCGTAAAAAAATAGAACGATTTAAACCATGACACGAAAACGCTTTCTCTTCGGTACAGCCCTACTCATGTTTTGCCTGTGCGCGATCGCGGCCGTGATTTTTATCAAGGCTACGCCGACCGGGCGACTACACATAATTCAAGAGCAAATTTACATAAAATACAAGACTGTGGAACACCTCGACACGGCTTCCCTTGCAGCTGATATCTCTGAACGCACAAGTACGAAAATGATCATTCTCGATGTCCGCTCCAAGGAAGAATATGACATCAGCCACATCAAAACGGCACGGCTCATCGATCCCGATCTCGATCCCGCCATCGCGCTGGCCGGAGTCTCAAAAGACGCTGAAATCGTCGTCTATTGCTCGGTCGGTTACCGCTCGTCAGACTATGCGAGAAAGTTGCAGTTAAATCAGTACCGTCACGTCTACAATCTGGATGGTTCGATCTTCAAATGGGCAAACGAAGGCCGGCCGCTTTTTGATGAATACAAACAGGTCACTGTCGTCCATCCTTACAACGCTGAATGGGGACTGTTGCTTCAGCCGCAGTATCGCGCGGATTTGAATGCTGTGAAAAAGTAAATGAAGAACAATCGACCATTAATCGTTGGTTACGCAGCGCTCGTTGGCGTCATCTTTGTGCTGACAGCACTGCGTTTTGCCAAGCCGCTTTTCTATCCAAAGAAAGTGGCAGCGACGGAAAAGTACACGACTCAGTCAGTCGCCGCTGAACGTGTCGATCACGCAGCATTTGACGCTCTGCTTAAAAAATACGTCATCAAAGGGCGCCTCGATTACGCCGGTTTGAAGAAAGATGAAGCCGCGTTGCGTGCGTATGTGAAATCGCTCGAAACGCTCGACGCAAAACGCTACAGCCGCGACGAACTGCTCGCGATGTTTGTAAATGCGTACAATGCCGCTACGCTGATGTTGATCGTCGAGCATTATCCGGGCCTCGCGTCGATCAAAGATATTCCGGCGGCAAAACGTTGGGACGACAAACGCTGGACGTTCTGCGGCGAACTGGTTTCGCTCAGCGAATTGGAGCACGGAATTTTGCGAGCGCGCTTCAAAGAACCGCGCATCCATTTTGCGATCAACTGCGCGTCGATCGGCTGTCCGCCGTTGCGCGGCGAAGCCTATGTTGGAGAAAGAATCGAAGTGCAGTTGCAGGACCAGGCGCTCGTGATGAACCGGGATTTCGGCGGGGCGCAATGGGACGCGGAAAAAACGACGTTGAAGCTGTCGAAGATTTATGATTGGTACGAAGACGATTTCACGCGTGGCGGTGCACTCAAAGATTATACGGCACAGTTCTTCGCGCCGGATGTTGCAGAGACGATTAAGAAGAGTTCAAACGTCGGCATTGTGTTCCAGGAGTACAACTGGGCTTTGAACGACATTCAAAAGTAGCGGCGCACGAAAGCGCCGAAAGACAAACAAGGAGACGGACATGCGGACATTTTTGATGGTGCTGGCGCTGAGCGCGATGGCATTTGTTGGCGCGGCGGACAAGAACATGGCGAAGCCGGAAGGCACACTCGTGCTCGGCGGATTGAGCCCGGTCGAAGCCGTTGACACGGGAGCCGCCGTCCGCGGTGAAGCGAAATTCTGGTCGGCGCACCAGGGGTTTCAGTACAACTTCCCGAACGCGGCCAGCAAGGCGAAATTCGACGCCGCACCGGAACAGTATGCCGTACGCGCTGAAGGCAACTGCCCGGTGAGCTCCACCGCTACCGCCAAAGTCAAAGGCAACCCGGCGGTATTTGATCTCTACGAAAAAAAGCTATTCCTCTTCAAAGATGCAGCCGCGAAAGCCGCGTTTTCTAAGGACAAGGCGAAGTTTGCCAAAGCCGCCGACGCGCTGGTCGAATCCACCACAGCCGCGCCGATGAAGAAGAAAAAAGAAGGCAGCTAAACCGTCCCATCACTCTTAAAGACTTCATACTATTTCCCTCGCGCGCCGGGATAAATACCGGCGCGCGAATTGGAATCTGCCATGACCGCAGGCGCCCCGCATTCAGGACCCACACAGACAACGTCGCCGGGTGCCTTGGCCGCACTCACATTGCTGCTCCTCGCCACTGTCGCGGGTTGGTATTGGATCGCAGACCTCTCAAGCCAGTTCATCTGGGGCGAGCGACACAGCGAACGACCGATCCTGACAGTAATGGCTGCGCTGGGATTTCAGTGGCTGATCTGGGCTATAATCGTCTGGATCATTTCAACTCAAAACACAAAAACGCAATCGTGCGCCGCGTTCGCCTGCTGCGTAGCCGGGCTCGTTTCGCAATTCTTTTTTCTCAATACAAATCCTATTCTTGAACACGACGGCTACCGCTATTTGCATGACGGTGGGACGCTGTCCGAAGGCGTCAGCCCCTATTGCTATTCGCCTGCCGAAATCGAATCCAAATCCGCGCACTCCGCCCCAGCGCTTCAAACCCTGTCCGAACGGTTTCGCTCCGATCCGGCAGCACAGCGGAATCTTGAACGCGTCGGTTACCCAGACATCAAAACCATTTATCCGCCCGCCGCGCAGTTTGTCTTTTGGTCCGCGTACAAAATCGGTGGATTCTCATGGACCGGACTGCGACTCATTTTTGTACCTGCGTATGCCGTCGGTATTCTGTTGACGTTCGCAGCGTTGCGCACTCAACCCGGTGCGCAAGTGCGGCTCGCGCTGTTGTCGCTCTGCCCGCTGACGATCAAAGAGATCGGAAGTTCCGCGCATGTGGATGCCATGCTCGTTCTGTATTTTGGTGCGCTGCTTTACCAGTTGTCCCGGCACGAGCGCATCGCCCCTCACGTGCTGGCGCTCTCGTCCGGAGTCGTAATGGCGCTCGCCATCGCAACGAAATTCTTTCCGATCATCGCGTTGCCACTCGTCGCCGCGTGGTTCTACTCGCGCATCTCTGTCCGAGCGGCAATCATAATGCTCGTCTCAACATTCGCCTTCACCGCTGCGACGTATCTTCCGTTTCTCGCGATGGGCGAACGCAATTTCTTCTCCGCCCTGGGGCCATTCAACAACACGTGGTTGAGGAACCCAAGCGTCTTCGGAATTTTGAACTGGAGCGCGACAGCCGTATTCGGTGATACACCGGTTTCGTGTTCATTTATTCCCGGCGGAACGGGGCCGCTGGGAACTGTCGTCGCGAAATTGATCGCACACGTGTTGCTCATCGCTGCGATAGTTGTGTGTACGCTGCGGGTGTTACGTAATGCACGGATCTCCGACCCTGTCGAACTCGTATCACAAAACGCCAGCCTTCTTTTCATCGCATGGTTCCTGCTTCTGCCCATGGCCTTTCCGTGGTACTTGCTGAGCGCCCTCCCCTTCCTTGCTTGCGCACGGTTTGGCTTAGTGCCGTGGTTTCTGATCGCGTCCGTAAGCGTTTTTTACTACGGCGATTTCTATCTCGACGCCAATGATTTATCCGAGCGCTGGACAGCAACTCTTCTGCGCGTCGAATACGGATTACCGCTCGTCGCAGCACTGATCATATGGACCCGACGCAACATTTATCGGTGGCTAGCCCTCGTGTCCGGAGGCGCGGCGCGATGAAACTTGGAGTGGTCATTCCGGCACATAACGAAGAGCAATGCGTGGCGCTGTCGATTGCCAATTGCCGAGCAGCGCTTGAATCGCTCGCGGATTTGCGCATCGTCGTCTGTGACAACGCGTCATCAGACCGCACCGCCGACTGCGCCCGAACCGCTGGAGCCGAAGTCGTCCGCGAGGAGCGTCGAGGCTATGGCTTCGCGTGCCTCGCTGCCATGCACACGCTGGGCGACTGGCCGAATGTGATCTTATTCTGCGATGCCGATGCGACCACTCCGCCCAGCGACATATCGAAGCTGGCGAGGGCCATGCAAGACACCACCATTGATCTATGCATCGGCGCACGGCGCGATGTGGCTGCGGGATCAATGAGTCTTCCACAGCGTTTCGGAAACGCTCTCGCGACGGGACTAATCCGGGCACTATGGGGCCGCGCCTATTTTGATTTGGGCCCGACGCGAGCGATCCGTCTCGACGCACTGAAGCGCATCGACATGCGTGACACGACGTGGGGCTGGACGGTCGAGATGCAGATCAAGGCCGTTGTCCTCGGCATGAACGTCGTAGAAATCCCCGTCGCGTGGCAAGCTCGCCCAGCCGGAGAATCGAAGATCAGCGGCACGATTTCCGGCGTCTTGCGCGCGGGCTTTAAGATTCTCTGGACCGTCGCATCATTGTTTTTCGCATCGACATGTGGACGTATCAAATCACCACCGCCCTCAACGCAGGAGCACCCATAAACATCATGGCCGATCCAATCGAAGACGTCCCACCTCCACCGCCAACATCATCCAAGCGCTGGCTCATCACGCTGCTTCTGCTCGTCGCCGTCAGCATTGGATTTATGTTCCTCCCCGTCGCTGATTGGGTCAAACAGTTGCAAAGCCACGTGGACGCGCTGGGCTGGATTGGCCCCATCGCATTCATCGCGATCTACGCGTTGTTTACGATCTGCCTCTTCCCGGGGACGCCACTCACAATTGCTGCGGGAGCGTTGTTCGGACTGGGTCGGGGCCTCCTCTTCGCAGTGATCGGTAGTAATCTCGGGGCGTTCGCAGCATTCCTGCTCGCTCGGACTATTCTGCGCAAGCGCGCCGAAGCGCTGGCGCGTGAGCATCCGCGCTTTGCCGCTATCGATTCCGCCCTAGGGCAAAACGGCTTCAAAATCGTCACACTGTTGCGCCTATCGCCCGTCTTTCCATTTTGCGCGCTCAACTACTTGCTGGGACTGACACGCGTCCATCCACTTCACTACGCACTCGCCGGGATCATTGGAATGCTGCCCGGAACTGCGATGCTCGTCTACATTGGATCGCTTTCAACGAGCCTTGCCAGTGGCGGCGTGGGCGAGTCGCCCGACATCGCGCGGATGAAACTCACCATGAGGATCGTCGGTTTTGTCGCAACCGTTCTCGTCACGGGCTGGGTCACGCGCCTCGCGAGCAAAGCATTGAAAGAGCAGGGCGCAGCACAATCGTAACACCTCATTTATCGCACCGTTTTGATGTCACACTGATTGTTTTGAAAGGCACCCATGCAAAATTCGTCGCTCGCATCCGACCCGCACACCCTCGCGCTATTTGAAAACATCCGCCCAACAACGCACCGCAATCCGAAACCTTCCGGGAAATACAACCTCGTCGTGATCGGTGCCGGGCCAGCCGGACTGGTCGCGGCGGCGGGAGCTGCGGGACTTGGCGCGAAAGTCGCTTTGATCGAACGCGAGGTCATGGGCGGCGATTGTCTCTTCACCGGTTGCGTTCCATCGAAAGCGCTGATCGCCTGCAGTCGCGCCGCGCATGACGCGACATTGGACGGCTCATTCGGCGTGAGTGCTTCGAAACCAACCGTCGATTTTCAACGCGTGATGGAGCGGATGCGGCGGCTCCGAACACAGATCAGCGCGAACGATTCCGTGAAGCGCTTCAGTGCTCTGGGGATCGATGTGTTCTTGGGAGAAGGCCGTTTTTCTGGAAGCGACAGTATTGACGTAGCAGGAGAAACGCTGCGGTTTGCCCGGGCACTCATCGCCACGGGTTCCGGTCCGGTCATCCCCACCATTCCGGGGCTCGCCGAAGCTGGATTCGATACCAACCTGTCGGTCTTTGATTGGACCGTGCAACCCGAGTCCTTAATCGTCCTGGGCGGCGGCGCAATTGGTTGTGAACTCGCGCAAACGTTCCAACGCCTCGGAACTCGCGTGATACTGCTCGAAGCGTTTCCCCGCTTGCTTGCACGTGATGACGCCGACGCGGCGGAAGTCGTTCGCAACAGCATGTCCAAAGATGGTGTCGAGATTCACCTGAGCACGAAAGTAATCGAGATCAAAAAATCGTCAGACGGAAAACGCGTCGTAAGCGTTGAACAAAATGGACAGACGCATCAATTCACAGGCGATCGCATCTTGGTTGCGACCGGACGCAAGCCCGTTCTTGACGCGCTTAATTTGAATGCAGCTGGAGTGGATAGTGATGTAAACGGAGTGATCACGGATGATTTTTTAATGACGAGCAATGCACGGGTTTACGCGGCGGGAGACGTATGCTCGAAATACAAATTTACTCACGCAGCCGACGCGATGGCACGACTGGTGTTACGCAATGCGCTGTTTTTTGGAAACGCCCGAGTCTCAAAACTCGTCATACCATGGGCCACATATACCGACCCGGAAGTAGCCCAGGTCGGAGTGACCGCCGAAACAGCCCGGCGTGACGGAATTCTAATTGATGTGATTACCGTCGATATGCGCGACGTAGATCGCGCCATCTTGGACGGCAACGTAGAAGGCTTCGGACGCCTTGTATTAAAAAAGGGAACCGGCACCATATTGGGCGCAACTATTGTTGCACCCCATGCCGGAGACATGATCGGAGAAGCCGCCCTCGCCATAACCTCCAACCTCGGAGCGGGATCGCTTTCGAGCACGATCCACCCGTACCCGACGGTTGGCGAGGTTTGGCGGAAATTGGGTGACAGCTTTAACCGCACCCGTCTGACTCCCCGAACTAAATCTATACTTTCGACATTGCTGTCGTTTCGGAGGAGTTAGAGTCATTTCGAGCGGCGCTTTTCCGATGGGCGCGTGCTTACTTCTTGGCGGGCTTCTTGGCCGGAGCCTTCTTCGCGGGTGCTTTTACAGCAGCCTTCGCAGCCGGCTTTGCAGCAGCCTTCTTTGCCGGTGCTTTAGCAGCAACCTTCGCAGCCGGTTTCGCAGCCGGTTTCACTTCAGTCTTCGCCTTCGTTGCAGTCTTAGCCAAGTGCATGACCTCCAAAAATGCCTAACAACAAATGATATGTCACAATTGACCCTAACAGCATTACGACGATCTGGACACAAATGCAAGTCTAATTCTTAATAATTCCAAAAAATAGTTAAATATTTTTAAATATCGCGATCTGAACTGGACACCCTCTGAAATCGCCAGTCATTTATAACTATTTTTGATCACCAAATCGGACTGTTCGCCAATTTTCTTGGGTCGCGTTTTTGATCGCTCGATCCGTTGAATCCTCCCCAAATTACTTCGCGCCGCTTCCCGAACCCGTCAATTCCAGTGTCGATTTCATGCCCATCGACATCGACGTATCCATTTTTATCAGTCCGCTCATGGGAGCATCTTTAGCAATCCACGTTTTCGCCTGCATGTCCATTTTGATTTCGCCCATATGAAGCGTGATTTTGTTTTCGATCCAATGCGCGGCATATTCCTTGCCGTTCACCGTCACTTTTTCATCGCCTTCCTTAAGCTTTTCGACTTTGGGCTTCATGGTCGCAGGCATACCCGCCGGGAGGTCATTCATGTCATACTTTTTGGTGAGATCGATTTTTTGTTCATTGCTTTTCGTTTGACCGGCCATCTCCGTGTCGAATTTCACCGTCACTTCCTTGTCAGTCTTTGCCGTCACGGTTTGCTTCATCTTCGAATCCATCTTCATACCGTTTGCATCGGTATGGCTGGTGTACTCGACCCAATCGCCAACTTTGACCGACTTAAACGGATTGTCTACTTCTTCCGCCCAAGCTGAAAAACCAGCCAACAAAACG
>JBAXUS010000569.1:0-1300 GCA_037129555.1 Planctomycetota bacterium | reverse complement strand
AAACATTGACGATTGAAGGCTTGGCGTTTTCGCCGGACGGACGGTACATCGTGACTGAAGCGACGGACGTGAAAGCGCGCGTGTGGGACGCGGTGCGCGGCGTCGAAGTTCGTATGCTGCCGGACCACGATGGTTCATCGGCATCGGTATCGATTTCACCCAGCGGGACTTTGGTTGCCTCGTCGCGCGGTGGCGGCTTGTTGCGCGTGTGGAAGATCGACACGGCAAACGTGTCACGCGTGATGAGCGGCCACGAAGCGGATGTGGTCTGTTCAGTTTTCGCGGTAGATGAATGTACAGTTTTTTCAGGCGGCGGGGACATGGTCATCCGCCAGTGGGATATTGACACCGGAATTGAGTTGCGCCGGTTTACGTTGATGGCACCGCCGACAGCGCTGGCGATGCAAACAGATGGCCGGCGGTTGTATTCGCTCTCGGCGGACGCTGGAATCACAGCGTGGGACCCGGCGGGACTACCGCTGACGAGCGGGAAGTATGCCGGGATTATTAATTCAAACGAAGGCGCGTGGCTGGCGATGGCGTCCGTTGAATACGACGCACGCGCGGAAGCGATTGCGTACTACGTGAACGGAAAAGATCTGGCATCGGTGGTGAAATTTTTGAGCGAGAAACTCAACACCGGCGGGATCAAAGAAGAAGACCGCAAAGCTCAAATGGAGTTGATCGCGCAATTGGATGATGCGGCGTATGCGACGCGTTTGAAAGCGGGCGAGGAGTTGAAGAAACTCGGAATCGCCGCACGCGAATCGTTGACGCAAGCACTGAAAAATGCGTCGAGCGAAGTGCGTATGAAAGCGGCGGAGTTGCTGCGCGACATGGGCGGGACAGTGGATGCGCGCGGAGTATTGGCGATTGAAATCTTCGGACTGCTGCGCACGCCTGCAGCCATAGAGACATTGAAGCAGATCGCAGCGCAAGACGGCCCCAACGCGGGGCGCGCGAAAGCCATGCTGGCATCATTGGCCGCAAAGAAATAAAAGGGGATTGCGCGAGATGATGGCCCAAAAGCTGAGCGTCCTGGTCCCTGTTTTCAACGAAGAGAAGAATCTCGCCGCATGCTTGGAATCGATCCGCGACATTGCAGATGAGATTTATGTGGTCGATAGTTATTCGACCGACAAGACGCTGGAAATCGCGCGACAGTTCAATGCGCGGATCGATCAGCATGTTTACGTCAATTCCGCCGCGCAAAAAAATTGGGCGATCCCGCAGTGCTCGCACGAATGGATTTTTATCATCGATGCAGACGAGCGCATGACGCCGGAGTTGCGCGATGAAG
>JBAXUS010000568.1:0-1332 GCA_037129555.1 Planctomycetota bacterium | reverse complement strand
CCGCCCAATGTTCCCGTGTTGCCCAGCGTCACGCCTGCCTTCGTCGTCAACCGTTGTCCCATCACGCGCGACCCGTTCGGACTGAACGGCCAGTACACCAGCGACATATCGTGACCGAGCGTATCCTGCTGTGTCAGCGCTTTGGGATAGACCAGCGATGAAATCGGTGTGTTCCCCAAACGGACACTGTAAAATGGATTTCCCGAACCTGTCAAATTCACTGTGTCCATGTACTCGCCCACATGATCCGCCGTCACACCGTCATTCACCGTGGCGATCAACGACCGCTTAATTTCATCAATCGCTTCAGGCAGCAGAATCGAAGCGTTGTTGCGGTCCGATGCGGACGTGCCCATTTGCGAACTGCGCATGATGATGGCCAGTGTCCCGCTAATTCCAATCACCATCACAAACAACGCCGTCAGAATTTCAACGAGCGTGAAGCCTCGCGGTCGGCGCTTTTCGGCCCGAGTCGAACTACGTAAGAGGAGTACATGTCCAGGCGCGTTCATGGTATTGGATTCGGCGCTCCCGACGCTGTGGTCAACGGACGTACTCGAATCATTCCGCCTTGATACACATGAATCATCTTGATCCACGGCAATGCATGAGCCGCACTACCCTGCGGCAATTTACGAAAATTGTAAGCATACTTCCGGTCTTCACATTGCAACGCGATTGACCCGTTTCGATCTTCAGCGAAGAGAACGCTATCCGTAACGAACATCGTAAGGGTTTGAGCACCATTATTATCGGGAACAAAATGCATCGTGCCATCGGGTTTGAAATAGACGAGCGGAAAAGATGCGGCCGCTGGTGCAACGCCTGTCGGATATTGAATTCCAAAATACGTATCCTGCGGTAAGTCAATTCGTTCGACAACGTAATTCAAATACGGCGTCCAATGCGCTGCATCGGTGTCCGGAACATTCGCCGTCGGCCCGACAGCGTCTTTGCAAACGAAGATCAATTTATTGTGCAGCACCGACGCGCCGGGTGCATACGCAACTGCTTCGGACCAATCAGCCGTCGGTCCGCTGCGCTGGTTCCACTTGATCGGTTCCGGCGATCCAGTTGTTGGCAACAATTGGTCTTCATTGGTAACGCCCAATGCCGTCCCAATATCCGGGAAGCAATAAATCGCTAGCGACTGCGGCGGCATCCTCGGCGCTTGCGGCGCACCCAGTGGCTTGCCGATCGTCGTACCGTACGTCGCCGCCGTCGTCGAATCGTTCACCACATTTTCAAAGCGCACGTGATACACGCGGTTGTTTGCGATCGCCAGATTGCGCGCGTAATGCAGCGCGGATTCCACTTTCGTCAGCGCCGAAC
>JBAXUS010000567.1:0-1338 GCA_037129555.1 Planctomycetota bacterium | reverse complement strand
AGCGTATCAAGGGTTTTTTGACGTTTTCGATGGGTTGGAAACGTGTCACGTTTTCAGGCATGAAAAAGCAACCCGACAAGGCCCCGATCAAGAGCTTGCGCGACGCGTACCAAGTCTCTGGCTTTCGTGTGCGGGCAAGGATCGATAGCTACGATGAGCTTGAGCATCCGGCTTTTGTCATCACGCTCGATCGGCGCTCAAAAAAACGGAGTGCGGCGGATGTGGGAAGGTTTGCCACAGCCGTTACGACAAACGGTGGCGACGGGCGCGCGATCTTGGATGCGGCGATCGGGAAGTCTATCTCGACTTTCACATGCGCCGCGTGACCTGCACGGCCTGCGGCGTGAAGAACGAAAAGCTCGCCTTTCTGTCCGACAACACGAAATACACATTGCGGTTTGCAATGCAAATCGGCGGCTTGTGTCGCGCGATGACGATCACGGATGTGGCGCGACGGATGCATCTCGATTGGCACGCCGTCAAGGAGCTCGACAAGATCTACATGCGCGAACAACTCGCGCGTGCCGGGCATCCGGCGCCGAACGTCATCGGCATCGATGAAGTGTCGATCAGGAAGCGCCATGTATACCGGATCGTGGTCAGCGATCTGGAACGCAAACGTGCGATATGGTTCGGCGGGACAGGCCGCAGCGAGCAAGACATGGACATGTTTTATGCGTTTTTAGGCAAGGAAAACGCGGATAAAATCCGTTTGGCGGTCATGGACATGTGGAAGCCGTTTCGGCATTCGACGCGGCGCCACGCGCCGCAAGCGGCCATTCTGTTCGATAAGTTCCACATCCTTCGCCATCTCGGCGAAGCCCTCGATAAAATCCGCAAAGCCGAATATGGACGCATCACGGGGCCGCAACGCAAGTTCATCAAGGGGCAAAAGTATGTCTTGCTGTCGCACAAAGAAAACCTGACGGCTGAAGGCAGAAAAAGCCTTCAGCTTCTGCTCAACGCCAATAAGCGCTTAAACACGGCCTACATCCTTCGTGAGTCCTTCGACCAGCTTTGGGATTACAAGTCGGAGGCATGGGCACGTCGCTTTTTCGACAACTGGAAAGCTCAACTGCGCTGGCAACGCCTCAAGCCATATGAAAAGTTCGCCGCAATGATCGAGCGTCACTGGGACGGCATCGCCGCCTACTGCAGGCCGGAAAACAAAATCGCCCTCGGCTTCGTCGAAGGCTTCAACAACAAAATCCGCGTCCTTCAGCGCCGCGCCTACGGCCTGCGCGACGAAGAATATCTCAGACTGAAAATCCTGACCGCGAGCTTGCCCGAACTGTAAAAAAACGCCCAAATCTACCCACTTAAAAACACGAAGAGCCA
>JBAXUS010000566.1:0-1350 GCA_037129555.1 Planctomycetota bacterium | reverse complement strand
TGGATTTTTATCATCGATGCAGACGAGCGCATGACGCCGGAGTTGCGCGATGAAGTCAAGGCGCTGCTGGCGCGTTCGGGCGGTCCGGAACTCGACGGTTATTTTGTGGTGCGACGAAACTTTTTTCTCGGCGGCGAAATCAAGCACGGCGGCTGGGAGACGAACGATTGCCAGCGACTGTTCAAGCGCTCGATGGGCCGTTACGCCGAGCGCGATGTTCACGCGGACGTGCGCGTGACGGAAGGCGCGGTGCCGGATGGCTCGCCGGGAAAGTCCGGGCATTTGAAAGCCAAACTCGATCACATCACCTGTACGCTCGACGGTCTGAACCGCTATTTCCAGCGTTTCAATCGCTACACAACGCAAGCGGCTGAACGCTACCACCGCGAAGGACGCACGCCGTACATCTGGAATTTCTTCCTGCATCCAGGCTGGGAGTTTTTCAAAATGTACATTTTGAAACTCGGCATCCTGGACGGCATTCCGGGCCTGGCCGTGTGCGCGTTCTGCGCCTTCACGCGCTTTGTTCGCTACGTCAAATTATACGCGCGAATCAAGCAGGGACTGCCGCCGCCGAAGTCGTATTCTGAAGGCACGACATCGTCGCGCGATATCGACGGCGCGGGCGACGCGAAGAAGTAGCGCGTCACTGCGTGAAAGTTTTACACGCTCAAATGTTCTTTAACGACGTTATCCGACAGCCCGGTGATTTGACCGGAGTGAACGATGCGGCCGCGGTTCATGATATGGAACGAGTCGCCGAATTCTTTGACGAAATCGAGGTACTGTTCGACGAGCACGATGGCCATGTCGCCGCGCTGGCTGAGCTTTCGTAAGACCACACCGATCTGTTTGATGATCGACGGTTGAATGCCTTCGGTCGGTTCGTCGAGGAGCAACAAGCCGGGGTTGCCTGCGAGTGCCCGGCCGATCGCGAGTTGCTGTTGCTGGCCGCCGGACAAATCGCCGCCCATGCGTTTGCGCATGTCATGCAGGACCGGAAAGAGGTCGAAGATTTCGGACGGGATTTTAGTGATGCCGTCCGTTCGGGCTTCGAGGCCGATGCGCAGGTTTTCTTCGACGGTCAATTTCGGAAAAATATCGCGGCCTTGCGGCACGAGACTGATGCCCAGTTTCGCGCGTTCGTGCGGCGGTTGTTTGATGATGTCTTTGCCGGCGAAAAGCATGCGCCCGGCGTTCGACTGCAACGTGCCCATGATGTTTCGCAGGAGTGTCGTTTTGCCGACCCCGTTGCGGCCCATCAGGCACGTGACTTTTCCGAGTTCGACATCGAGCGTGATGCCGTACAAAATCTGCGCTTCGCCGTACGCAAAATCGAGGTTGTTGATG